>JBBRGI010000146.1:0-8739 GCA_038240855.1 Bacteroidales bacterium
GGGTTGAATAAAACTCCCGGGTTTCTGCAAACCGCCGGATTTTTGCAAAACATGACCGGTATTACCGGCCCGAGCTTCAACTGGGGCGATGCGGGATCGGGTGGTGGATTGAATCCTGCAATGTTCTGGCTGGCTCAAAAGAATAACGATCCTTCGCTGTTGTGGGTCGAAAAAACATACCTGCAACGTGACGACTATTCACGTTTTACCCGCGACCGTTTACTCCCTGCAATTATGATCTGGGGTAAAAACCTTCCTCTTGAAAAGGTTTCTGAGCCAAAAGTGAAAGCATGGAAAGGACAGGGAGCCAATCCTGTTGCCATGATGCGCACCTCCTGGACCGATCCGAATGCTATTTATGTCGGATTCAAAGCCGGCTCCCCATCGGTTAACCATGGCCACATGGATGTGGGTTCGTTCATCATGGAAGCCGAAGGCATCCGTTGGGCTTCTGATTTTGGGATGCAGGATTACGAATCGCTCGAATCAAAAGGAATCGCGCTGTTTGGTCGCACGCAGGATGCACAGCGATGGAGTGTTTTCAGGTTAAACAACCGGGTACACAACACACTTACCATCGACAACCAATTGCAGCAGGTGAAGGGATATGCCAGAATCGACCAGTTCTCCGATCAGCCTGATTTTATGTATGCTGTATCAGATATTTCGCAGGTTTACGAAAACCAACTGGCCTCTGCCAAACGTGGAGTAGCTGTTGTTGACCAAAAATTCGTGGTTATAAGCGACGAACTGGTAACCGGCGACAAACCTGCAACTGTTCGATGGACGATGTTAACTTCGGCTACCCCAAAACCCGGGAAAAACAGTATTTCTCTGACCAAAGACGGCAAATCACTGAACCTTAAGGTGAACACTTCGGCAAAAGTGACGATGAAAACATGGTCAACCACGCCGACAACCTCTTACGATGCACCTAATCCCGGAACCACGCTGGTCGGATTTGAATGTGAAATACCGGCTCATACAAATCTTTCGCTTGAAGTTTTACTTATTCCTGAGAAAGAAATCCGAAATGCTAAATTTGTAAACAAACCTTTATCCAAATGGTAAAGATTACTCATTCCCGGATATTTCAATTTTTATATGTGATTAAAAAAATGAAAATTGCACTTACCGCTTTAATGATTTTCAGGCTTATTGTTCCTGCATTTGCTCAAATTTCGAAACACGATATTGATCAGTCCATTTTAATTCAATCATTAAATCATCCTTATTTATATTTTACTGAAAATGAGAAACCTGATCTTTTATCGCGCATAAAAAATGATCCGGAAAGCCGGGATATATTTGAAAAATTGAAAGCCGAATGTAATCTGTACCTGCAAATGCCGGTTGATCGTAATATTCCGATTCAGGGAAAAAATACCCGTGCCGGATGGAATGAATACGATACGGATGGCCGATATGCCAAATATTACAACAACACCCAGAAAAATGGGTTTTCACTGGCGTTTATGTATCAAATGACGGGGGACCAGAAATACGCGGACAAAGCCTTTGAATTCGCT
Source organism: Bacteroidales bacterium (assembly GCA_038240855.1). Taxonomy (GTDB): domain Bacteria; phylum Bacteroidota; class Bacteroidia; order Bacteroidales; family Prolixibacteraceae; genus JAAFHB01. Next base: position 1,530 of record JBBRGI010000146.1, read on the forward strand.
GATGCATTTTGTGACCTGACAACCTGGACTCAACGTGCTCATGAATTCCCGATCATTTACTCGCGAATTATGCCATGGAATGTACCCGATGATCAGGTAAATTTCAATTTCGACCATTTCAATGGAGATGCAGCCCGTACTATGGCGGCTGTTTATGATTGGCTGTATCCGGCACTCAACATTGCTCAGCGTGATCGTATTCGCGGGGCACTCATCGAAAAGGTAGTTACCCGGGTCAGGGGTAATTATGAGTTTCACTGGTGGGCGAGTGCCTATCGGTGTAACTGGTGCGGAGTTTGCAATTCAGGTGTGGGACTTACCGGCCTGGCACTGTTGACTGAAAATCCCCAATTAACTGATATCGTAGCTGAATCATACAACCGCATTAACAACATGCTGAATGAGTTGGGGGTCGATGGAGGCTGGCAGGAAGGCGGTGGATACTGGAATTATGGCATTCATACATCAACTTTTTTTGCAGATGCCCTTAGCCGACTGACCAAATCGAAATACAACCTGTTTAAAAACGAACGCTTATACAACAATCCGGTCACTTTCCCGCTCTTCATCTCGACTCCCGGGAAACAATCGCTGAATTTTGAAGATTCTGGTGGCGGAATGATCGGTAGTACTCATCTGATCAATAAATTGGCTACTGAAACAAACAATAAAGTTGCTGCCTGGTACCGGAACGATTTTTTGGGAAATGGAAATGACATTTTTGATATCATCTGGGCAAGACCAACAGTAATCGCTGAAGCTCCCGTTAATCCTTCCATTCATTTCAGAACCATCGACTGGTGGGTAATGCGCAGCGATTTTAAAGATCAAAACAAAGTAATGGTAGCAGGAAAAGCAGGAATGAACAACGACCCGCACCACGGGCACCTCGATGTCGGTCATTTTGTCCTTTACTGGCAGGGTGAATATTTTATCCAGGATATTGGTAAAAAGGGAGGCTACGATGAAAAGTATTTTGACGATGTACGTTTCGATTATCCCCAGGCGTCGAGCATTGGGCACAATGTCTTATTTGTGAATGGCGAGAAGCAAATATGCGGTAAAATGCGGAGACAGCCCTGGAATTTTGAAGTTGGCGGTAAAGTTGAAGAATTTCGGACATCGGAGGTCCGCGACTATGTAATTATGAATCCGACAAAGGCCTATCCGAACAAAGAACTGAAAAAATGGCGCCGCCATGTCGTCTTGGAAAAACCGGAAGTCACTCTTATTTTGGATGAGGTGGAAGCAAATTCAGGATCGGAACTGGAAATCCGCTTTCATCCGGAAGTCGCCTTTGAAATAAAAAATGATTTTATTTTTCTGGAGGGAAAGAAAGGTAAAATGGCCCTGATTCCTCTCGTTGAACAATCCTATGAAATTAAACAGGGAAAACATGCCTCTCAATTTATAAATGCAACGAGTGATTTTTCATGGATTGATTATTTTGATACCGAAATTAAAACCCTGGGCGAAAAAACAACTGCTGCAACCCTTATCCTTCCTGTGGCCAATTTGCTGGAAGCCAAAAGTATTGCTGATTCAAAGAAAATAACAAGGGATAAATCAGGGAATATTTCCATTTATTTTTCCCGGAATGGAAAAGAATATTCATTCGAATTTGAAAACAGAAAAGGTGATTTAGTATTGAAACAAAACAGTTAAACGGATATGAGAACTTCTTTCCTATTTCTTGTGGTCCTGCTCATCACGTTTATCGGCTTTGCCCAGACCGACCTAAACGATAAATGCCGGATCATCGATGAAAGCAAAAACACCGAGTCGGTCGAACAGGTGATTGCCATTGATAAAGTCTGGGCGGGGCATCCGGTTGGATTTAGTCTGCTGACCCACAAAAACCGCCAGTACATCGCCTATTACAATGCCAACCGCAATATGGTGGTGGGACAGCGGAAGCTGGACGTTCCGAAATTTGAATTAACCATTATGCCGGCCACTTCACGCGAAACTTCCGGAGGAACCAGCACTGTTTTGGGGTGGGACAGTCACAACAGCGTTACTTTAGGAATTGATCCCGATGGATATCTGCATTTATCAGGTAATATGCATGTTCATCCGATCACTTATTTCAGAAGTACAAAACCCGATGATATTTCAACCCTTGTGCAGGAGACAAGCATGATTGGTACGAACGAAAAGCGTTGCACTTATCCTCATTTTATGAATTCCCGTGAAGGGGATTTGCTTTTTCATTATCGCGACGGGGCTAGCGGTAGCGGAAACGAGATTTACAATATTTACAACAGCAAAACCAAACAATGGCATCGGCTGCTCGATACACCGCTCACCGATGGACAGGAGCTGATGAATGCCTACCAGTCACAACCCACTTTAATGGATGATAACTGGTACCATATGTATTGGGTTTGGCGTGATACTCCTGACTGTGCAACAAACCACGATCTTTCGTACATGAAGAGTCCCGACCTGAAAAACTGGTTCAACGCTATGGGTGAGCCCGTAAAGTTACCCCTGACGTTTGAAAATAAATCGGTCATTGTTGACCCGATCCCGGTGCAAGGAGGAATTATCAACCTGGCGGCACGTCTTTGTTTCGACGCCAATGGCAAACCTTTGATGGCCTATCATAAATATGATCCATCGGGAAATCTTCAGTTCTATGTCGCCTGGCTGAATGGAAGCAAATGGGAAAATAAGAAAATCACCGACTGGAAATACAGATGGGAATTCTCAGGCGGAGGCAGTATTAACACGGAGGTTAGCATAGGTAATTTCAAAAACCGGGGAGACGGTTTTTATGAATTGGGTTACAGCCACATCAAATATGGCAATGGTACTTTTCTCCTGAACGAAGCGCTGGAAATATGTGGTCAGGTGCGCAAACCGGCATCACCGGCACAACTTTCAAAACTGGAGGGAACTTTCAAAGGATTACAGGTCCGCACTTCTTCTGATTTGGGTGAACGTGAAAACGACAAAACCCGTTTCCTTCTGAAATGGGAAACCCAGCCGGCTAATCGAGACAAACCCTGGCCAAAACCCTGGCCTGAAGCAAGCCAGTTGTACCTTTATAAACTTAAAAAATAGTTATTTAAACTGATAGATCATGAAAAAAAATGTGGTATTGTTTATCCTGTGTTCGTTTGCATTCAGTAGTTTTTCGGTTGAAAAGCGGGATGTTTTACAAATTGAAGCCAAAACGATCGGACTTGAAAAAGTGTTGATTAAAAATTTTTCAGAACTTAATTTTCCGACTTACAACGACCGGGCTTTCTGGAATAATTTACCTGCCCAACTGAAAGCCCAATATATTGAGGAAGCAGTGAAATCGTTGGATTACGCCTGGCCATCGGTTAAAGCAACCGACTACATCGAAATTATTCGATCGGGCGACCGCAGGCAAGGTGCTTATGGGGCTCCCCGTGAAGCCCTGGTAAATTTGGTAATGGGCGAACTGGCTGAAGGCAAAGGTCGGTTCACTGACCAGATCGTGAACGGAGTTTGGTTCTACAGCGAACAAACATGGTGGGGCTGGTCGGCTCACTTAACCGCTCAAAAAGCTCCAAACGGTTTGCCCGATGCCGATGAGCCTACAATTGACCTGGGAGTTGGCGAAATTGCCAATGTACTTTCGTGGACCTGGCTTCTGTTTAAAGATGAATTCAATAAAATTCACCCGCTGATCGCCAAAAGGTTGAAAAATGAAATCATGAAAAAGGCGGTAATCCCGTATTACGAACGCAATGATTTCTGGTGGCAGGGTCTCGATGGCAGTCGTTCTGTAAACAACTGGAATCCGTGGACGAACCACAATATTCTTACAGCCATGTTGATTCTGGAAGACGATCAGGATAAAAAAATAAAAGGGGTTCAGAAAGTAGTTCGTTCGCTGGATACTTTTATCAATGAATATCCTGCTGATGGTGGATGCGACGAAGGGCCATCCTATTGGGGAAGGGCAGGCGCGTCTTTGTATCAGTGTCTCGATTTGTTGAAGCGCGCCACAAACGGCAAGTTTGATGTGTACGACAATCCGTTGGTTCAAAATATGGGAAGCTATATTTACAAAGCCTACATCAATTATCCGTATTTCATCAATTTTGCTGATGCCGATGCAACAACAGGGGGTCGTCCGCAAATCATTTACAGCTATGGCAAAGATATCAACGACCAGACCATGCAGAAGTTTGGCGCTTTCCTGGCAAAAAAAGATAATTGGGGACAGAATACACCCGGTGGCAAAATTGACGAACAGATTATGCAGTTGATGCACTTAAAGGAAATTGAAACTGCTCCTGCGGAAGATGCGCTGATCAGCGACTTTTGGCTGCCTCAACTGGAAGCAGCCGGAGCGCGCGATAAAAAGGGCTCAACTGATGGATTTTTCTTTGCAGCCAAGGGTGGTCACAATGCTGAGAGCCACAACCATAACGATTTGGGAAACTGTGTCTTGTATTTCAACGGAAAACCATGTTTGATTGATATTGGCCGCGAAACCTACACCGCAAAAACATTTAGCAGTCACCGTTACGAAATCTGGACCATGCAATCGCAGTACCATAACCTGCCAAAAATTAACGGAATTGATCAGAAAGATGGAAGAGATTTTAAAGCAAAGAACACGAATTTCACTGCCGATGCAAAAACTGCCGTTTTTTCTACTGACATTTCAGGAGCCTATCCGAAAGAAGCAGAGGTTAAAAAATGGGTGCGGACCTATCAATTCGAACGGGGCAAGAAATTCGTCATTCAGGATAACTACGAGCTGAACAAATTGACCGGCCAGCCTACAACACTTAATTTGGTCACTTACAGCAAGGTATCAGAGATTGCCTCCGGAACACTACAACTCAAAGGCGATGGCTTTACGCTGATGTTGAAGTATAATCCAAAATCTGTGATGCCAAAAATTGAATTCAATGAAGTAACGGACAGCGGATTAAAAAAATACTGGCCTGAAGGAATTACCCGTATTGTGTTCACGGTAAAGAATCAAAAAGCAAAAGGAAGCAATGAACTAGTGATTACAAGCGCCGGTAAGTAAACAGAAGTTAAAAAACCCTTAATGCTGAAATTGAATAAATATAAAATTGTTCTTCTGAATCTGAGCCTGATTCTTTTGTTTCTTTCGTGCAAAGCGAAAGCTGATGATGTTCTTCAGGAAAATCAAAAAGAAGGGTCCAATCATCCGTTTCTGATTGTTAAAAAAGAACAATACCCCGAATTGAGAAGTAAGGCGAATGCAGAGCCCTGGAAATCAATGAAAGAAGATGCCATTTCCCGATCGGCAACCGGGAGTAAAAACGATGCTTACGACCTGCAGTATTATGTGGGAGCCGCTGCCTTAGCTTATATTTTAGATGAGCCGAATGCACAGAAACATGCCAACCGGGTTAGAGATGCCTTAATCAACCAGTATTCAAAAATCAGTGTTAAGGAAGGAGGCAACTGGGATGGTGTTGTTCCGCCAATGGGATCATTTTTTATGGCCATTTTGGCGCTTGATATTGTGCATGATGCACTTTCCGAAACCGAAATTCAGCAATGCGAAGCAGTAATTCTGAAGCAGATTTCGCTCATCAACCGGAAAGGTTCATGGCAGGATGTACGTTCGGGTACGCATGGCACCTGGGATATTTACAACGGCATCCGCACCACGCCCGACGACAATTATTACAACGGGATAATAGCCCAGATTACCGAAGATGGCGTGAGCCCGGTCACCACGCACTATGCCTGGGAAAGAGTTGGAGGAGGCGACAGCCGTTTGTCCAAATCGGGTTACATGGATGTTTTGGAATTTACCGGAATCGATAAGAGGTATTACAGCAACGAACGGATTCAGAAATTCCAGCGGTGGCTTTTTGGCTCCAGTGTAAACTGCTCCAAAGAAATGGTAATCATTGGCGATATGCTTCCAAATCAGGGAATAAACAACGATTTACTTCATCGGCGGGTAGTTAACTTTGATAGTGAAGCTGCCGGATACGCGGCCTGGTTTCATCAGGGTGTAAAAGCCAAAGGAAATATTCTCAGCTATATTTTGCCTAAATCAGCCTTACCCGAGCCGGTTGTGCCATCGAGTAAAATCTATAAAAATGGCGGAGCTTTTCTGCGCGAAAAAGGCGATAATCCAAATGGACTGCATATGGGTTTGTACAACATCATGTCGCAGGACGAATGGCATACCCACAACGAAGTAAACGGACTAAGCTTATCGGGTTACGGAAACCGGCTGCTCGTGAATGGTGGGAGATTAGGTGAACCAACCCGTGCGGCGTTTCTGAACAATACCCTGACTATTGATGGAATGAACCATGCATCACGATTGGGCGGAGGTATTGTGGAAGGCTTTACTATCGATAAACTGGATTATGCCAGTGGTTCTTCGGGCGGTGCGCTTCCGGGCAAAAATCATTTCAGAAATGTGGTGTTGGTTCATGCGGCAGATAATGCCAATGCATACAGTGTTGTTTTTGATGAACTTACAGTCTCAGCCGGCGAACAGGTAAAAAATTATCTGCACCCTGCCAATGAAACCAGCGTTTCGGTTGTGGAATCTGATAAAGAATACCTGGCCGAAATTGATCACAAACCCACGGTGACGGGAACTAAACTCTCTATTTTTTATGCAACTACACCCGTCAGAGTAACTATCGAAAAAGTACAATCAGCGGTTCCCGACCGATATCCGGGTTACCCCGAACACAACCGGCTGGAATCGGTTTATAACGTCGGTTCCAACGGAAAATTCAATCTGGTAACGATTTTATTTCCACATCAGGTCAGCCACCCGAAACCACCATTAACCCGGATTTCCGGTGCAGATTTCTCTGGATGTTCCATCAGCCATCCGGCTGAAGTGAGCGATATAATTCTGGAGTCTTCAGGTGAAAAGCTAAACTCTTTTGACGATATTTCATTTATTGCAAAGGCTGTAATCTGCCGGAAATCAACTGCCGGAAATCAGTTCTACTTCGTCAGAAAAGGCACGCGGTTTATGCAGAACAATGTTGGATTCGAATCAGATATATCCATCTCGATCTATGCGGGAGGTAGGGAAGGCATCATTATTTCTGATGGAACAAAAGTCAGATTAACAGGTCCGGGCATTTCAGGTTTGAAATTCGAACCTGCCGCAAACGTGATCAGTTCGGGAAATGATTTTGTAGAAGTGATGGTACCAAAAGGTGAAGTACGGTTTTCTGCAAATTAGGCCGGATTCTAT
>JBBRGI010000147.1:0-8725 GCA_038240855.1 Bacteroidales bacterium
AATTAAGCCGGATGATTGAAACCGAAGCCAAACGTAACAGTCCGCCCGAACCACTTGAAATTAAATCAACATTTAAGGTGAGTTCGAAACAGGTGAATAACGATTCGGCTTTCTGGGTTAGCTTGCGACCCATTCCGCTCACTGAGTCGGAGAAGACCAGCTTTGTTAAGAAAGATTCGTTTTTGCTGGTTTCTTCCAAACCTGAATACATCGATTCGGTGCGGAATTTCAAACGAAAGTTCAAAATCAACCACTTACTTTTTGGGAAAACTTATGATTATTCGGTTGATTCGATCAGGCACTACGAACGGTTTTCTACTCCAAACCTGATAAATCCAACCTCACTCTCTTTTAATTCTGTTAATGGATTGAAAATGGAATTGCCTTTTAGCTACTATAAATCAGACAGTACAGGCCATATGATGCGATTTGGTCCAACCTTTGCTTATGGTTTTGCACGTAAGAAGCTGGATGCATCTATCACATATGAACAGCGATTAAATGGAATGAAGAACAGTTGGTTTTCATTCGGTGCCGGAACTACAACAGAAGATTATAACCGTTCATCAGGGCTATCATCGATGAACAACGCTTTTTACACCCTCTTTCTCGAAGAAAATTACATACGGTTCTACCGACGCGATTTCCTGCAGCTCGCTGTTGGCCGCGACCTGGCAAACGGATTGAATTTGAAAGTTTCAGTTAATTACAACCATAACAGTCCTTTAACCAACCATTCCAATTTTTCCTTTATTGATTACACAAATAAAGAGACTCGACCAAATGTTCCGTTGAATGCTGCATTGAGCCCATGGCAAATTGAAAGTCACCAGTCATTTGTCAGTCAGGTGATTTTAGATTATACACCACATCACCGTTATTTGATACGAAATAACACAAAGGTGTATGCCGAAAGTAAATATCCAACCTATTCAGTAAATTACAGAGGTGCATATTCGGGTATACTTGGCAGCGAGGCTCGTTATGATCTGCTGAAAATAGGTATACGTCAGAAAATCAAGTTTGGAATTGATGATCATATATCATACATGGTAAATGCCGGGACTTTCCTGAACTCTTCAAAGTTATATTTCGAAGATTTCCAGCATTTCAATACACAGTCAACCGGGTTTGCCTTTAATTCAACTGAAAACAGTTTCAGACTGTTGCCCTTTTATGAATTTTCGACCCAAAAATCGTTTGTGGATGCGCATATCAACTGGCAGTCGCGCCGCCTGATTTTAAAGCATCTTCCTATCATCAAAAACTCGTCGGTTTCAGAAAACCTGTTTGTGAATTTCCTAAGTACGCCGGAGATGAAAAATTACATGGAGGCCGGTTACGGCCTCCGCCAATTGTTCCTTTTATTGAATGTTGAAGGTGTGGCTGGTTTTGAAAACGGTAAATTTCGTTCGGCAGGAATCAGGGTAAGCATCAATCTTAAATAGCAAAAAATGCAAGGAAATCTTTCTCACAAATAAAACCCAAGTTTATCCTGTTTGCCGACCGGGTGCTGCTGCGCCTGCTATTCAACCGGTGGAAAAGGGCCAGTTGAAAAGGTTTTGAAAACCAGACCCAACGAAAGTGATCTGTCATTCCGGTTTAAGAAGTCACATTAAGGTAATGTTGAAATAGTTGAAACAATAAGTAGTTTGTGTACTTTTGTCACAAAATATTTTAACTATGATTTATATGGCAGACACAGCCGATCTGGATGAACTCCGGAAGCTGTACCTTTTTTTTCCCCTCGAAGGAGTCACAACGAATCCAACAATTTTAAGCCACGCAGGAAACAAACTATCGGTTGCCATTGAAGGTATACAGGAATTGGTTGGTAACGGCATGGTACATGTACAAATGATCTCGGCCGAATCGGACGATATGGTGCGTGAAGCAAAAAAGTACCGCAGTTATTTTGATTTTGGTGATAACTTTTATGCAAAAATACCGGTTACCGCCAATGGCTACCGTGCCATGCGTATTCTGAAAGATGCCGGTATTAATGTTACCGCAACCGCTATTTTCACGCAACAGCAGGCTTTGGTGGCGATGAAAGCCGGAGCAGATTTTGTAGCTCCATACGTGAGCCGTCTTGACAATATCTCATCGCATGGAATTGAAGTCGTCGGAGATATTGTTTCGAATATTATCGAATATAATCTTAACAGTAAAGTTTTGGCTGCGAGTTTTAAAACGGTCGACCAGATTTACCGGGTCAGCATGGCCGGGGCCCATTCTGCAACTATTGGTCCCGAATTGCTTTACCAGCTTATCAGGCATCCAATGACCGACATTGGCGTAAATCAGTTTGAAATTGATTCTGAAGGACTTTATGATATTGAATTTTAAGTGACAGTCTCGTTTCTGCACAATATCACGTTACCTTTTCCTTTAATCAAGTTGTTATTACATTTCATGCAAATTCCATCTTACCCTTAAAAACAAATTATTAAAAGATGAAACATATTGCAATGATCCTTCTCCTATGTTTTCAACTTTCAGTTTCGGGTGCTGCAAAGGAGGAAAAAAACCTGGTTGAACTTAAACAACTTAAATCAGAAGCTTACAAGAACCTGACCGAAAACATATTACCATACTGGACCAAAAATATGGTTGATCCGGTAAACGGAGGTTTTTACGGAAGAATTGATTTTCAGGAAAAAAAATATCCCGATACTGATAAAGGAGGAATCCTGAATGCGCGAATTTTGTGGACATTTTCATCCGCTTATCGTCTTACAAAAGACACAGCTTACCTTATTACCGCAAAGCGGGCTAAGGATTACATTCTTAAATACTTTATTGATCAAAAATACGGTGGAACTTACCGCAGCGTCAATTCAAATGGACAACCATCCGACCTCCGGAAGCAGACCTACTCTCAGTCATTCTTTATTTATGCACTGTCAGAATATTTCCGTGCAACAGGCGATCAGCAAGCTTTAGACGCGGCAGAGGAAATCTTTTTAACCTTGGAGAAGTACGCTGTTGATTCCCGTTCAGATGGTTATTTCGAAGTTTTCGACCGTGAATGGAAACGCACCAATGACCTGATAATCGGAGAGAAAAGCACCAAAGATGAAAAAACTATGAACACCCACCTTCATATGATGGAAGCTTATGCCAATCTCTACAGCGCCCGACCTGATCCAAAAGTTGGCGAACGCCTTAAAAATCTTATATTGATTTTTACCGATAAAATACTCGATCCAAAGACATTCCACCTGAGAGTTTTTCTTACCGGTGACTGGCAGAATAACTCAACGATTCATTCGTACGGACACGATATCGAAGCTTCGTGGTTACTGGTTGAAGCTGCACATATTCTGGGAGACAAAAACCTCATCAGGAAGGTGGAGGAATTAAGCCCGAAAATTGCAAAAGCTGCCAGCGAAGGATTACAACCCGATGGAAGCCTGATCAATGAAAAAGACTATGCTACCGGTCATACCAATACTTCACGCGACTGGTGGCCACAGGCTGAGGCTGTGGTTGGACTGGTCAATGCGTGGGAGTTAAGCGGCAATGAGCAATTCCTGAACGATGCGATCAACTGCTGGAACTTTACCAGTAAATACCTGGTAGACCATCAGTCTGGCGAATGGTTCAATGCGGTTTCCGCATCAGGGACAATCAGTAAAGGTGACAAAGCGGGATTCTGGAAATGTCCCTATCACAATGGTCGTATGTGCATGGAAATTATCCGAAGAGTGTCGGAATAAATAGCTCTAAAATCTGGTAAATCCGGTGACGTTTGCCACCGGATTACAAAAGAGATTAAAAGGTTATTTCAACGCAAATGTAATCGGTAAGGTATACCGGACCAAAACTGTTTTGCCTTTGTCTTTCCCCGGTTCCCATTTGGGCATTGTGTTAATAACGCGAAGTGACTCTTGGTCAATACTTGGGCTGACACCCCTTATAATTTTCGCATTACCGACATTCCCCTTCTGGTCTACAACAAAATTTACGATTACTTTGCCATGTATTCCTGCTTTTTTGGCATCATCGGGGTATTTTATTTCACGAGATATGAATTGTCTCAGCGCTGATTCTCCTCCCGGGAATTCGGGCATCTGATCTACTAAAATATAGACCGAGTCTGCTTTGGCGGATATTTCCGGGACATTGATTGCAGTTGTTACCGGTTCAGTAAATGTTTCATCCTGGATTTTATCAAAGCCGAAGATCATTAGTAACGCTGCGGTTACCATAATTCCCATTGAAAGTTTTATTGCGGCTGTTTTTGAAGATTTTATTTTTGTGATCATTTTGATACGGATTTTGATTAACGAATAATTAAAATTATTAGCGATCACCGGCTGTTTAAGAATTGAACTGTTCAATAACAATAACCTGTAAGCGGCTGAGCTTACGCCGGGTTTTAAAACGCCATCATCGGCTAGAAATTCATGATTCTCTCTTATCGACCTTTTTAAAAGCCAGATAAACGGGTTGAACCATTGAAAAATAGTTAAGAATTCAGAAATCATCACATCGAAGGAGTGCCGCTGCCGGACATGTTCCATTTCATGAGCAAGCATCTGTTTCATATCGGGATCATTGACATTGTTCCTGTTCACAAATACGTAACTGAAAAACGAAAACGGGGTTGTATCGCGGTCAATTTTCACGATCCTGATCCCATCTTTGATTTCACTTTCATTGTTCAGAATTAACGCCATAATCCGGAATAAACGATATAAAAAAACAAGGATAAAGAATACTGTTCCGGCCAGGTAGATCAGACGGACCGGACCGATCGACTGAACTGTTTTCTCAAAGGAGCCGGAAAGATCTGCACCATAAACCGTTACTGTCTGTAGAAGATTTTGATACCTGGTCCCTGTTATCGTGATTTCGTCCAGCAAAACAGAAGGCATGTCTTTTAAGAGCTGAAAATGAATGAAAGGAAGCAATACAGAAAAAAAAATCGCAGATAACAAATAGACCCGATTGAGAATAAAAAATGTCTCCCTGCGAAGTAACAGCAAATAAACTAAGGTAAGAAAGGTCAGGCTGAAACCCGATTCAAATACAAAATTTACAACTGAAGTATTCATCGCATTTACTTTTTTTCATTTTCCATATCCTTTTTAACTTCCTGTAATAACTCTTCAAGCTCCGAAATGCTCATTTTATCCTCCTTCGCAAAGAAGGAAACCATTTCCTGTAAAGAATTGCTGAAATAATTTTTAATAAACCCTTTCATAAACTGTTTCGTGTATTCCTTTTTCGATATCAACGGGTAATATTCATGGGTATTGCCATACGCATTATGCCCTACAAATCCTTTTTTCTCCATGATCCGAATAAAAGTTGAAACCGTGTTATAAGCAGGTTTTGGCTCCGGAATCTTATCAATAATGTCTTTGATATATCCCTTTTTCAGTTTCCAGAGTATCTGCATCAATTGCTCTTCAGCTTTGGTCAATTCCTTCATGATTGTTTAATTACTCAAGTTGTTTCGCGCAAAACGATTAATACGAATCAAATATACAACTAATTTTTTAGTTTTATTACTAATGTATTAGTTAAATAGTGTTAAAGATGTATTGTCATTTACACGATTTTTCATATCCCACTAAATATTAATGATTTATAATCAGGGAATCAACACTGCCTGACCCTGCCTGTCCCGATTTTTCATCGGGAAGAATCGGGAAATTCTTACTGAGTTTAGGTATTTCTCCCAAAATGTTACTTAAAACTCTGCGTAACTCTGTGTAATTCTTTATATTGACAAAATTAACACATTAGCACATTGACAAATTGACAAATTTTCTCATCTTCTCAATTATTCTTATTCAACCCGACTGACAGATTAATTATTACATTTGTCACACAGATTGCTTAAAAACGTATTGCAAAATGAAAATCATACTTATTTTCGGAATTATAGGTCTGTTCGGTATTGAATTGTCAATTGCCCAGGCACCTGATAACAATTCCCCCCGATTCGGAAATATCAAAAAAAGTCAGACATACATTGATTCCGACAATCAATTTATTGCTGAGGTCATGAAACAATTTGGCACACGACAGGCGGCTGCAAAAAAGAGTGTTGAACTTGGCTGGAATTATCTGCAACGTGGCGATGATATTATGGCGATGAAAAGATTTAATCAGGCCTGGATACTAGACAGCACATTGGTTGATACTTATTGGGGATTTGGAGCTATAATGGGTATGCGGAACCAATTGGAACAGTCGATTTACTTTATGAAGCGGTATTATGATTCGGATCCGCAAAATGAAAGAATCATGGTTGATTTGTCCATCAGTTATCTCCGTTATGCTTTAACGTTAAAGCAAAAAGGCTTAGATAAAGAGTGGTCGGAATACACGAATAAAGGAAAACAACTCCTGAAGAAAACCCTTGCTTTAAACAGTAAAAATGCCAACGCTAACCAGCAACTGGCTATTACTTATTACCATGAAAACAAGCTGGATAGCTCAAAATATTATGCCGTTATTGCAAACACACTTGATCCGAAAATATTGAATCCGAAATTCAGGCAAGCGATAGGCATTGAATAATTATCCGGCATTAGAACCTGTTCTTCCACCACAAACGTAATCGTTCGAGAATCTTTTCCTCTGTGGGATTATTTTGAGGGGTATAAAACCGCCTGGTTTTAATTTTTTCAGGGAGAAAATCCTGATCAACAAAATTTCCCTGGTACGAATGGGCATATTTATATTCCTTCCCGTACCCGAGATCTTTCATCAGCTTGGTTGGCGCATTGCGCAGGTGAAGCGGCACCGGCAGATGTCCCGAATTGCGCACTTCGGCAATTGCGGCATCAATGGCTTCATAAGCCGAATTGCTTTTGGGAGATGTGGCCAGGTAAATGGCACATTCCGAAAGTATGATTCTCGATTCTGGCATTCCTATTTTATGAACAGCATCGAACGTATTCTGAGCCATCAGGAAGGCGTTGGGATTTGCAAGGCCGACATCCTCTGAAGAAAGAATCAACAACCTGCGCGCGATGAATTTAACATCTTCTCCACCCTCCAGCATCCGTGCAAGATAATAAACTGCTCCATCGGGATCGCCGCCGCGGATACTTTTAATAAAGGCAGAGATGATATCGTAATGCATCTCGCCGTTTTTATCGTACAGTGCCAGATTTTCCTGCAACCTCGAGGTAACCAGTTCGTTTGTAATAATTACTTCGTCGTCGGTTTCTGCATTGAGCACAATCTCCAGCACATTGAGTAATTTTCGTGCATCACCTCCTGAGAAGCGGAGCATTGCTTCATATTCCTGAAGAACAATCCTGCGCTGGCTGATTTCATAATCCGTTGTTAAGGCATGATTTAAAAGTGTCAGCAGATCTTCCTTTTCCAACGATTGCAACACGTACACCTGGCAACGCGAAAGCAGCGGGGAGATCACCTCGAAAGATGGATTTTCGGTTGTCGCACCGATTAAGGTTACCAATCCCTGTTCAACGGCACCTAAAAGTGAATCCTGCTGTGCTTTACTGAACCGGTGAATCTCATCAATAAACAAAATTGGATTCGGGGAGGTAAAAAAGCGATTATTTTTTGCTTTCTCAATTACCTCACGAACATCTTTCACTCCTGAATTAATTGCACTCAGGATATAAAACGGACGGTTCAGGGAATTGGCAATAATTTTTGCGAGCGTTGTTTTTCCAACACCGGGCGGACCCCAAAGAATTATCGAAGAGAGATTGCCGGAGTCAATCATTTTCCGAAGTACGGCCCCCTCTCCCACCAGGTGTTTCTGACCGATAAACTCTTCAAGGCTTGTTGGCCTTAACCGTTCTGCCAGTGGTTGATTTGCCATGCTTTAGTTGCAATATCTTTTAATCACATTATAAGCTTCTATGAGCCCTAACTCTCCAGCTTTACTCAGGTCGAGTGACCCACCCTCCATATCATCGAGAAAGATGCGGGTTAATCCCCTGTTAAAGTAGGCTTCGGCAAAATCAGGTTCCAGTTCCACCGCTTTCGAATAATCATCGATAGCGCCCAGGTAGTCTTTCTTTTTCACTTTTGTATTAGCCATATTAAACCACGAGAATATGAATCTGGGATTCATGTACAATATTGATTCGTAGTCTTTTATAATATCATCGTAATCAAGAATCTTTTCTTCTTTCGAAGCGTCGGCATCCGCCTGGACCCCGTTAATGGTCAAGGTTGTTGGTTCAGGAAGAAGTCCCGGCATTCGGATAAAATCCACCCGTTTGATCATCGTATTGGCTCTGCCGAAATAAGCCAGTATATTTCGTGCGTCTGCTTTTATGGACCTGTCAAAATCTTCGATAGCCTGGTTATAGTCTCTTAGTAATTCATGATAAATAGCACGATTAAAATAGGTATCTGAACTTTTTTTACCGGCCTGCAACGACTTATCCAGCATACTGATATTTTCTTTATACTCATCACTTCTCCATGCTTCACTACTGACCGGTTTATTTGTAATCAGCATAAAAGGCCGGTTATTATTCTTTCGGTTTAGCGCATCTATTTCCATGCTGTAATATTGTAACCGCTCGTAATCAACAGAGTCTTTGTGAAAAATAGAAATAATAAATTCGGGTTGCAATTCTATTTTCACATTGCGGTTCTGAACCATTCCCCTCGCAATTTCTGTTTCCGTTACTTCACCACCATCATTCACAACAATATTCCTGCGTGACCGTTTTTGGGTAACCGGCCCTTTGTCGTTTTCTCTGGCAACTGA
>JBBRGI010000148.1:0-8652 GCA_038240855.1 Bacteroidales bacterium
GGTATAGGGAACTTTTGCTGGTACTATACCGAAATATCCATACTAAAACCCATACTGTATCGAATCGGGAAGCTGCTCTACAACCAGTTTCATCCATTTTCCTGCAACTCTGATCACAACAATATTATGATCTTTGTCGTAAAACATCGTTCCGTCGCCGCTTCCCTTGAGTTCTGTAAAGTTGACAAATTTTGCATCCTCAACTGCGTTCTTTTCATCATCCCCTTCCGGCTTATCCTTTCTGATCAGGTCCTTCCCAATATTTCCTAGTGTAATTGCATTGGTGAGTTGAAGTGAACCATAAAATACCGCTTTGTCGCGGCTAAAAAGAAAAGAATGGTGCTGTACGTCAGACCCAATGCGTAACCAATTGTAGGCCGGTTCAGTATGGTTATATACTGTACTGTAATAATAAAGCTCTCCAACCGGTTTATTGAATTCCGTATGTTTGTTTACGAGCATGGTAATGCGCGATTTATCATCACTCGCGTACCCCTCGAACAGATGATAACCCCACCTTTTTTTGTTTTTTTCGTTTTCGTTTCCCCTCACCTGAACCATATAGGGGGTACTTAAGATGCCATAAACGGTGCTGTACATTGGCGTAAGCGCAGGATTAAAACCGAAACTATATCCTCTTTCCTTCCATTTGTTCCAGGTCGAATCAATATCAGACGAGATCTCAATCCGATTTGCCAGAGCAGAGGTAGGAACCACTTTTAAATATTTAGATGTGTCACCTGAATTCTGGGCTTTTATGTTAAAACAGATTAGTAGCAGAATTACGGAAAGTAAAGTTGTTTTCATATGTTAATAGGTTGTTTTTAAATTGAATTCGATTTGCGCTTTTTAAAATTTTCTGTTCAGTATTGTAACCCCAATCCTCTTTCTTACGTTTGAAAACCAAGCGCAAGGTACAGAAAAATTATTATTCAATTCTTTCAATTTCTGCCGAATCCCAGACAAAGCCTCAAATATCATTTCCTATTTGATTCAAAATCACTATCTTTTCACCCTGAAAAAACAAATTTTTTATGCGAAATTTAGCTCTTATTATTGTTGGTCTGGTGCTAACCCTGGGATCGGTTGCCCAAAAAAAAGTAAATCGAATGAATTCTGATAATCCCTTTTTTAAGGAATACAAAACTCCCTTTCAGGTACCCCCCTTTGATGAAATAAAGGAGGAACATTTTTTACCCGCAATCGAAGCGGGAATCAGTCAGCAAATAGCTGATATAGAGATGATTGTTAAGAAATCTGGAATACCGGATTTTGATAATACCATTTTGCCTTATGATAATTCAGGTGAATTGTTGTCGCAAGTATCGAAGGTGTTTTCCAATCTTAACGGTGCCAATACAAATCCGCGAATTCAGGAACTGGCCCGTGTGATTTCACCGAAATTGACACAACATCATGATAATATTTCGCTCAATCCTGAACTGTTCAAAAAGATCAAAAGTGTATACGAACGCAAAGCAACGCTGGGTCTTGATGCCGATCAGTTAAGGGTTGTTGAAAAGATTTATATTGATTTTGTGCGGGGTGGTGCCAACCTATCGGCCGGAGATCAGCTCAAACTCCGTGTTTTAAACGAAGAACTCTCGAAGTTAAGCCTTCAGTTTGGCGAGAATATACTGGCCGAAACAAATAAAAACTTCAGATTAGTCATTGAAAATCAAAAAGATTTGGATGGTCTTCCGACCGATGTCATTGAGGCTTCCGCCATTCAGGGAGAAAAAGATAAGCTATCAGGCAAATGGAGTTTTACGCTTCAAAAACCAAGCATGCTTCCGTTTCTTCAGTATGCTAAGAACCGCGATCTGCGCGAAAAGCTTTACCGTGGATATTTTATGCGTGGCGACAACGGTAACAGTTCAGATAATAAGGATATTATTAAAATTATTGTTCGGCTTCGCGATGAAAAAGCAAAATTGATGGGTTATCAAAACTTTGCTGCTTTTGTGATCGATGAAAATATGGCGCAAACGCCGGCAAATGTTGATGCGTTTCTCCTCAAATTATGGGTGCCCGCATTGGAACGTGCCAAAGGTGAACTTAGCGAAATGCAATCTATCATTGATAAGGAGGGTGGAAATTTTAAATTGCAATCATGGGATTGGTGGTATTATTCCGAAAAATTGCGCAAAGCGAAATACAACCTGGATGAATCTGAAATCAAACCTTATTTTAGTCTGAATAATGTTCAGAAGGGGATGTTTTACGTGGCTAATAAATTATATGGCATTACGTTCGAGAGCCGGAATGATATTCCCGTTTATCACTCCGAAGTATTGCCATTTGAGGTGAAGGAGGCCGATGGAACTCATATTGGTGTCTTGTACGTAGATTTTCATCCCAGGGATGGTAAACGGGCAGGCGCCTGGTGTACCACTTACCGGACCCAGAAATACAGAAATGGAAAAAAGATAGCACCTGTAGTATCGATGGTCATGAATTTTACACGCCCTGCCGGCGCCGTTCCGGCATTGCTGTCATTCGACGAAGTAACAACAATGTTTCATGAATTCGGACATGCGCTGCATCGCTTGCTCCAGGATCAGCCTTATGACCGGACCGCGGGGGATGTACCACGCGATTTTGTCGAATTGCCTTCACAGATGATGGAGAATTGGGCTTCAGAGCCATTAGTACTAAAAGCGTACGCGAGTCATTATCAGACTGGCGAGGCAATACCTGATGCGCTGATATCCAAAATTGAAAAAAGCAGGCAGTTTAACCAGGGTTTCGAAACAGTCGAATATCTCGCAGCTTCGATTCTCGATATGAAATATCACACAACCGCCACACCTGTAATTGCTGATGTCCGTACTTTCGAAATTGAATCCCTTGCGAAGGAAGGTCTTATTCCTGAAGTATTACCCCGCTACAGGAGCGCCTATTTTTCACATATTTTCAGTGGAGGTTATTCGGCCGGATATTACGTGTATATTTGGGCTGCCGTTCTGGATGCCGATGCTTTTAATGCTTTTAAGCAAAGTGGTGACCTTTTTAATCCTGAACTTGCTGCCAGGTTCCGCGAATTGCTGACTAAAAGCGGATCAGATGAGGGAATGAAAATATATTCCAAATTCAGAGGTAATGCGCCTGATATTCAGCCTTTACTGCAGCGAAGGGGTTTGGAATAAGTGCTATTGAAATTTTAACGAGAATGATGGAATTAATATGATGGAATTAAACAGAGATCCGCGACTGGCTG
The DNA here is from genome assembly GCA_038240855.1 of Bacteroidales bacterium. Classification (GTDB taxonomy): domain Bacteria; phylum Bacteroidota; class Bacteroidia; order Bacteroidales; family Prolixibacteraceae; genus JAAFHB01. The sequence continues at coordinate 3,221 of JBBRGI010000148.1, forward strand.
TTCTTTTCGACGCCGATAATGTGCCCTACTCGAATGTGAAAGGGATGCTGGCGGAAATTGCAAAATACGGGACACCTACTTTTAAACGAATATATGCAGACTGGACCAAGCCGACCGTTTCGGGATGGAAAACTGTATTGCTCGAAAGCGGGATTACTCCCGTGCAGCAATACAGCTACACCACCGGAAAAAACGCTACTGATTCAGCCATGATCATCGATGCTATGGACATTCTTTACACAGGGCGTGTTGACGGATTCTGTATTGTGTCGAGTGATAGTGACTTTACGCGGCTCGCTATCCGGCTGCGTGAAGCAGGTATGAGAGTTTACGGAATAGGTGAAAAGAAAACTCCAACCCCGTTTATTGCCGCATGCGACAAATTTATTTATCTCGAAATTCTTAAGCCTGTAGATGTTGCTGTTAAATCGGTAGTTACCGCAAAGTCTAAATCCAGGACGCGATCAAAAGCCAAGGAACCTGCTGCGCTGAAAACACCGCCTGTCAATGCTATTGAGATTGCGAATAAAGGCCTGGCGAAAGTAATTTCCGACAGCATCAACGACCTGGCAGATGAAAATGGCTGGGCTTTTTTAGGAGACCTGGGTAACCTGATCCTGAAAAAGCAACCCGATTTCGATCCGCGGAACTATGGATTTAAAAAACTGGTACCCCTGATCAAAAGTTTCGATCAGTTCGAAATCGATGAACGTGAATCAGGAAAGAAAAATACAACATTGGTTTTTGTGAGAACAAAATAAAATACACAGAAAACTATTTTTATATTTGTTCTATCATCTAACCGCTTCATTTGGTAATGAAAAAAGTAAAACTAAATATTCTGGGCTTGTCATACAGCCAAACACAAACAGGTGCATATGCACTGGTTCTTTCAGAGGTTGATGGCAACAGAAGAATTCCAATAATAATCGGGGCGGTCGAAGCTCAGGCCATTGCTATACAGCTGGAGGGACTCAAACCACCGCGCCCGCTGACACATGACCTGTTTTTGAATGTCGCACTGGCTTTCGATATCGAGATTGCCGAAGTTTTTATTCACAAACTGGAAGAAGGTATTTTTTATGCCGAGATTGTTTGTGAACAGAATTCAAACCGAATCAGAATTGATTCCAGGACTTCCGACGCTATCGCATTAGCCCTTCGGTTCGAGTGCCCAATATATACAACCGAAGAGATCATTGAGAAAGCGGGTATCAATATGGAGTTTGATGAGTCGGGTGAATTGAGTGAGGAGCCCGACGAGTCTGATCGTCCAATGGCTGATAAAACATCAGGACGTCATCCCATTGACTACTCCGAATATGCCTCTGATGAGCTGATTGAACTACTTGATTCGGCCATCACCAACGAAGACTATGAAAAAGCTTCTGAAATCAGGGACGAAATAAAAAAAAGAAAACCATAATCGTGAGACAATATCTTGATCTCCTAAGCCATGTCCTTGATCATGGCAGACCGCGTGAAGACAGAACCGGCACCGGCACCCTCGGTGTATTTGGTTACCAGATGCGTTTTAATCTTGCGGACGGATTCCCGGTCATTACTACCAAAAAGCTTCATCTGAAATCGATTATTCACGAATTACTTTGGTTCCTTGCGGGCGATACGAATGTGAAATATCTTCAGGACAATGGGGTTAGGATTTGGAACGATTGGGCCGATCAAAACGGGGACCTGGGACATATTTATGGCTACCAGTGGCGATCATGGCCAACCTGCGACGGAAATTCAGTCGATCAGATCGCACATTTGATCAACGAAATAAAAAGCAATCCAACTTCCCGCAGATTAATTGTGAGTGCATGGAATGTTGGTGATCTGAAGAAGATGAATCTCCCACCATGCCATTTGCTGTTCCAGTTTTATGTGAACGAAGGAAAGCTTTCGTGCCAGTTGTATCAACGAAGCGCCGATATTTTTCTGGGTGTTCCATTCAATATTGCTTCTTACGCGTTGCTAACCCTTATGGTTGCACAGGTTACGGGTTTAAAACCAGGTGATTTTGTTCATACATTTGGCGATGCACACATCTATAATAATCATTTCGAACAGGTAAAGACACAGCTTTCACGTAATCCTTATCCGCTTCCCCGGATGAAAATTAATCCTGATGTGAAGTCTATCTTCGATTTTAAGTTCGAAGATTTCGAATTGGTTAATTACCAGAGTCATCCCCATATCAAGGGCGATGTGTCTGTTTAATAGTAACTCCCGTTGATTGAATTTTATGATCTATCCGAATATCGCTATAATTGTTGCCATTGCCCAAAATTTTGCCATCGGCAGGAATAATGAGTTGTTGTTTCATCTTCCTGATGACCTGAAACGATTTAAAAAAATCACTTCCGGTCATGCAGTAATCATGGGGAAAAAAACCCTTTTTTCGCTGCCGAAAGGACCGCTTCCAAATCGCCGTAATATCGTGATTACAGATGTTCCGGGTGAATCTTTTGAAGGATGCGAAACAGTATATTCAATTGATGAGGCTGTTGAGGCTGTTAGAAATGAGGAACTCGCATTTGTGATTGGCGGAGGAATAATCTACAGGCAGTTTTATCCCATTGCCGGAAAGCTTTTCCTGACCATGGCTCATAAGGATTTTGAGGCTGATATTTTTTTCCCTGAAATCGTTTTCAGCGAATGGAAAGAACTTTCGCGTGAAACTTTGTTTGATGAAAAGAACAACTTCAGTTATTCTAATATCGATCTTCTACGCATTTAACTTGTCCGGCTAACTGTGATGATTTTATATTCGAACTTCATTTCTTTAATTTGAATTATTGAGGTGAGTGAGTTATGGTCTGAACGTCGTTTTATCGGCAAGTGTTTCAGCCTGTAAGGTTTTAACGACCCTGTTTTCGTGCTTGTACCTGAATACGAAAGGGAATATAAGTCCCAGAACAAGCGCGTAGGTGGCGAAGACAAACCAGATGCTTTGCCAGTCCCTGGTTCCATTAACTGTGAATAAGTCAACCACCCAGCCGCTTGCAATTCCTCCGATAAACGCACCGAAACCGTTGGTCATAATCATAAACAACCCTTGTGCACTTGCCCGGATACGAGGGTCTGCCTCCGTTTCGACAAACAATGATCCCGAGATATTGAAAAAATCGAATGCCATTCCATAAACAATCATCGATAAAATCAGCAGGTACAAGCCACCGCCTGGATTGCCGATACCAAACAATGCGAAACGTAATACCCATGCAAACATGCTGATTAACATTACTTTGCGGATACCAAAGCGATGCAGGAAAAACGGTATGGTCAGGATGAAAAATGTTTCTGACATTTGCGAAATCGACAACAATACGATGGGATGTTTTACACCAAACGTATCGGGGTGGGTCAGGTTAAAGCTTTCGAGGAATGATCCTCCAAAGGCATTGGTGATTTGTAAGGCTGCTCCCAAAAACATCGCGAACAGGAAAAATACAGCCATTTTCTTTTGTTTGAATAGTACCAGTGCATCGAGGCCGAACCTGGCAAGAAGCGTTTTCTTTCGGATCGATGGTTCCGGTTTGCAGGCAGGTAAGGTGAAGGCATAAAATCCTAAAGCCAATGAAGACACAGCGCTGAAAATTAACTGCATGGAACTTGATTTCCAGCCAGACAGGTCGACAATCCACATGGCAGCAATAAAACCTATGGTTCCCCAAACGCGGATAGGGGGAAAATCTCTCACAACATCAAATCCCTTTTGCTTAAGCACCACAAATGAAACTGTACTATTAAGCGAAATCGTAGGCATATAAAACATCGAGTTTAAAAGCATCACATAAAAAAATGTGTCGGCATTGGTGACGGTTGAAGCCCAAAAAAGCAGTACGGCTCCGAGCAGGTGACACATCCCGAGCAGTTTTTCGGCATTGATCCATTTGTCGGCGATAATGCCCATCACGGCGGGCATAAAAAGCGAAGCGATTCCCAGGGTTGAAAAGACAGTGCCTATCTCCATTCCACTAAAACCGAGTGTACCTCCAAGGTAACCACCAATTGAAATTAACCATGATCCCCAGATAAAAAACTGAAGAAAATTCATCAGCGTAAGACGAAACCTGATCCCCATAACCTTAATTAAAGCGGTTTATATGCAATGTTAGGTTTGCCCGGTTCCTATTGAAAAAGGCTGCGAAAAGTAATCATATTTTCTTGAAATGATGATTTCATTTCTACGATATCCATAAAAAAATCGTCAGCTTTAAATAGGGGTTCATTATTTAAAACTGACGATTATTGTAGTTTCCTTTTTTACGCCTTAATCATCAAGAATCAGCAACTTACCAAGATTTTCGAATCGTGTGTGGTAGTCATCAATCGAACACTGAATTACTTCATAGGCCTCTTTTCTATCATAAACATGGGTGATGACCGAATTTTTCTCATCGCCGGGAAGGTCTTTGTACGTAAGAAAATAGTGCCGCAGGCGCGTGATAATGGTTTCAGGCACATCGAGCAGATCTTTAAAATGACCATATACGAAGTCATTGTTCAGCACAGCAATAATTTTGTCATCGGCCTCGTTGCCATCGACCATTCTGAATCCCCCGATCGGGCGGGCAGTGACGAGGATATCGCCATGATGAATCGATTTTTCCGTAAGTACAACAATGTCCAGCGGGTCGCCGTCGCCTTTGACCCCGGTCAGACCTGTTTTATCCATGCAATACTGACCAACTTTTTTCCCGCAATAGGTCTGGGGAATAAATCCGTAAAGTGCCGGAACTACATTGGAGTATTGTTGCGGCCTGTCGATCTTGAGGTAACCGGTGTCTTTGTCGACTTCATATTTTACCGTGTCGGTCGGGACCACTTCGATAAAGGCGGTTACTTTTTCAGGCACGTTATCGCCGATATGAACTCCGTGCCAGGGGTGTGACTTGTAACGCAAACCCATCAGCCGGCCAATTGGATCTGAAAATTTATCTGACATTTTGATTTAAATTTTTAATCTAAACAATAAAAGAGATTTTTTGTTTTAAATTTTCATTTTTGAAATATATTAAATAATGCCCGGAGGCACACCAATATTTGTCCAATTTACCCCAATTAAATATTCGCTTATTCTTTTCATTATTTAATTCCAACAATGTGTGAATAATGTAAATATTTCCGCCAATTGTATAACATTGCTTGTTTTAAGTGGGTTACCTTTGAGCATAAACTTCTTATATCAATTATATGTCACTACTTAATGTTTTAATTGCAATCATCGTTGTTGGTGTTCTTCTGTGGATCATCAATACATTCATCCCCATGGACCGGAAGATAAAATCAATCTTTAATATTGTGGTTGTGGTCGTTCTTATCATCTGGCTTTTAAAGGTATTTGGGCTTTTCGCTTACCTGACAAATATCCAGATTTAAAAAATTGAGTCCACTCCGAAAAGTCTAAAAATGTAAAATATAGT
>JBBRGI010000149.1:0-8483 GCA_038240855.1 Bacteroidales bacterium
ATAGTCCATACCCAGATAGTCATAGCTGCGACCAACGAGTCCTTGAATACTTTCCTGGTACTTAAAAACATCATCTCTTGTGCGGTCTCCATTGGGATACGGATCTAAAAAGTTACTGCATGCACCGAGTAGCAAACAACCCAGAACGCTTAATATATTTTTATAATTCATAGTTGTAGATATTTAAAAAGTTAGTTTAACTCCCCCGGTTAAGGTTATGTTAAGAGGATAGTTGGTAATGCCCGAATTAATGTTTTCAACTTCCACGTCCTTAATTTTGGTCATGGTATAAACATTGGCTCCGCGTGCAAATAAGCGGCATCCCCTGATTCCTTTCATCCAATCCATTTTTTGAACAGGCATATTCCAGGCCAGTTCCACATTCTGAATCTTAAAGAAACTGTTGTCAGCTAACCTGTAACTGGAATATTTAAAGTTATTGGAAATCTGGTAGTAAGTTAATTTGGGATAAGCATCACCAACCCCATTCTCATCGATATTTTCAAGTACAAATTTCGAATAGGTATTGTTACCCGAACCATTTGTAAAATAGCTGTTATTCAACATCAGGTCGTAAAAGGCACGCCCCACACCTGTAACAGTTAATTCTACGTTTTTATAATTCAGATTCAGATTGATGGCATAATACAATTTGGGAGTGGAATGACCAATATACTGCGAATCGTTATCATCAACAACACCATCATTGTTCTTATCTTCATATTTAAGATCGCCTGCATGTAGTGTTTCCCCAAACTGAGGAATCAGGTTTGCCTCCTCATCTGTTGCAAAACGACCCAGGTATTTTAATCCACGAATAGCATCAGAAGGACCGCCAGCCAATTTCTGGTAATCGTTACGGTAATTTGGCTCATCGACCTGCACAGCGACAGGTTTTTGTGTAAAAGCATTTCCACCGATCATGTAACGAAAATCGCCAATCTTATCCCTGAATTTTAAACCAAGTTCGACCCCTTCCAGTGTATACGAATTATAGTTTACTACGGGCAAAGCACTTGTTGTTCCCGACAGAATAGGAGTAGTATTTGATCGCAGGGAAAGTGCATTGTAACGCAAGATGTTGTAATAATTAAACTCAAGCGAGAGTTTATGCTTTAACATCTCCGCGTCGATACCGAGGTTAATTTCCCTTCTGCGTTCAAGTTCCAGCCCAAGATTACCAATCCGGTTAGGATAGGCACGATAATTATTTCCGGACTGTTTGTAACTTCCAATCCAGGCACCCGTGTTGCTGTAGTAAGTTCCGAATTTATCAGCATTTCCGCCCCGTGAATCAAGATTCCAGCGATCTCTGTAGGCAAATGGAGCTCTGAATGCATCAACGGAAGTCTCACCGAATTCAGCCCGGAGTTTCATATAGTCAAACACCTGCTGTTTTTTCATAAAGCTTTCCTCCGATATTATCCAGCTTAAACCAACTGAAGGAGACGTGGAATAGGTTTGGTCCGGAGCAAATCCGCTCGTACCGCCGTAGTTCACAACTCCCTGGATCGTGTATTTATCATCATACGAATAAAGGGCAGTGAAAATTCCAGCCTGCTCGCGCTGCGGCTCTTCGAATCCGTTTCGTTTAATGGCTGACATACGGTAGGTAGCCGCTGCCATAAAATAATTTGATCCGAATTTCCTGTCCAAACTTAGACTTTCATACGCTGCATAGTTCTGAAAATAAAAGTCATGCAATTTTGCCCTGTTAGTCTGATCGACGCCATCCCTATCCTTTGTCAATGAAGCAATTCCGGCGACCGGGTCATATGTTCTTGGATCGATCTTATAAGCTGTGTAATTTTCAGCCTTGCCGATACGCAACAGGTAATAGGTATTGAAATCAATAAACGTACGTGATTTCAGTCCCTTTACAATATTATCCATGTTCCATTCGAACATCGCACTGATCGCACCATTCCGGCCCGATTCATTGTAATATCCGTTTTTCACAAGGTTTCCCACCGGATTTTGGGTATATACAGAGGAGATGCCATACCAAGGAGATTTTAAACCCGGATCATTGTTGACATAGACAGGAAATGCAATAGGAGGGATCGTTGAAATATCACCAAGCAATGATGGCATCTCGGTCAATCCAAGCACCGTATTCGTATTGATATCTTCGTTTGTAAAGTTCGAATTCCATCCATAGTTCGGCGAATCACGTAAAGATATACCGGCAGAGAAATTCAACCGGACTTTTAAGAAATCGTTAATCCGGATATCGAGATTCGATCGAGCATTTATTCTTTGATAACCCGCTTTGGCTCCAAGCTTAAAGTTGTCGCCTTCACCATTGTATCCGACATAGGCACTATATTGCATGGCCTCAGTTCCTCCCGTTGTGGACACGCTTGCACGTGTAAAACTACGATTATCCTTGATCAGCATATCGCGGTAATTCACACTTGGATGATTCATATCATACGGATCATTTAACGCGTATGCTGCAATATCCTCATCGCTGTAAAATCCGCTAGTAAAGCCGCTGTTCTTTTTTGCAAGATTATTTAAACGTGCATAATCAGCCCCCGATACCCATTCGGGCATGCGGTCGATAATACTTACCCCCTGTTCGAGGTTTACATTCAAAACACGCTCATTTTTTTTGCCTCTTTTGGTTTTGATAAACACGATACCGTTTGCCGCAGCCGGTCCGTACATTGTTTTGGAAACGATATCACGGACTAAAGAGATTGATTCAATTTCACCGGGATCAAGCGGCATTTCGGTAATATCCATACGGACATCATCAACGATGTACATCAGGCTGGATCCACGTGAATAGAGGCCTACTTTTTCTTCTGCCCTGAATGATCCAAGTTTCTCTTCGGCACTCATACCCGGTGAACCATCTTTTTCATAGACTTCCAACCCTGTAACCAGACCAGTCATCGCATTACGAATATCGGTCGAGGGGTATTTGTCGAGCGCATCTGCATCCAATACACTGGTGCTTCCGGTTAAGTGCCTTTTTTTGATTGTCATATAAGGCAAAGGAACATTGTCGCTTGTGGTCATAAACAACTTTGATCTCACCAACTGAACCGCCGGATTTGACAAAATTTCATTAACCAGTAAAACCTTAGGTTCATAACCGGGTGAGGTAATTGAGATAAATTCCAGATCGCTTTTCACCGTTAATTTTACTGTTCCTGCCTGGTCTGTTTCAGTATGGACAAGACCTTCTCCAACGATTATTCCGGCCTTGGCAATTGCATCACCATTTTCATCCGTTACTTTAAGGGTAATGCTAACCGATTTGGTTTTCTTAGTTTCGGTTTTATCCTGAGCCTGCAAAGGTACAGCCGGCAAAATGAGCAGCAGCACCAGAAGAAGCAAGCCGTATCCTAAATATATTTCTTTCTTTAGTTTCATTTGAGCATTATTAGTTTAAAACAGGTTGCGCAAGCTATTCTCGGTAAAGTTTGATTAAACTTTGATTTTGAAGGATTGCGCCCCTTATTTAATGAATTACCAAATCGGATTAGGTGTAAAATTACGCATCTTGTAATTGTCCTCCGTTGTAAACGGGAAGGTGTACATGGCATCTTTCCACATCGACTGACGGTCGGAAGGCAGAGGAACCCGCGTGTACTTAAATCCTTTAGGATATGTTGTGGTGACCGGAACTTTTTCAATATCCATACCATAAAGAACCTGGCCCATGGCGGCAGGTGCGTCGAGCCAGCGACGGATATCGAAGAAATAATGACCTTCGAAACACAACTCAATGGTGCGCTCATTTTTCAACCTTTTCATAAATACCTCAGGTGACAAGCCGGTAGCCAGATTTGGCATGCCCACCCTGTTCCTTACGACATTTACAGCCTGTGTGGCAGTAAGTGCAGCACCCGGTGCTACACCGCTTTCTCCACCATATGCCTGGGCTGCTGCCTCTGCATAATTGAGATACAACTCCGCCATACGAATAATCGGATCTGTAAGGTTATAACTTGTTGTAACTTTGGTATTCGAATCATAAATCGTCTTCCGCTGGTAGTAACCGGTTCGGGTAACACCTAAAAATGCTGCATAATTCAATAAATCGCTGAATACCTGTTTCCCGTTTACAGTCTCGTAATAGATATTTGCCGGATTATAACCCGCAACTTCAGTAGTCTGGTTAAAAATTACACCCCATGCGAAACGTGGATCACGGTTGGCATATGGATCCTGATCATTATAATGTCCAAGTGCAACTGCTGCGGCACGATCCTGAGGTGTATTTAAAGGTTCTCCCCATTTGGATTCAAACTTATCGACAAAATTCTGCGTTGGATTTTCGCCTGACATAGCCGTTGCAGCTTGTGCAAATACACCATTGGTCATCGACTGAACTGTTGAAAGACCAATGCTGTAATTTGGATTTGAAATGGTCGGATTGTTATTATTTACATAGAAAGACCATAATTGCTCATTTGTACGGGCTACATTCATGAAATTGTTTTTGTATGCCAGTTTAAGGTTTCCGCTGGCCTGTGCCGCCGTTTGCATGGCAAAACCATAAAATTGAGCGGTATCGATAGCCGCCCGGCAAGCTTTAGCGGCATCCTGCCAGTCGGCAACACCGTTCTTGTTGTTTTGAGGACTTGCTGCATACAGCAATGCACGTGATTTCAATGCCAGGGCAGCTACACCCGCCGGACGAAATTGCTTTGGATTAGTCAACTGCAAATCATCATCACGACGCATAAGTCCAGCCTTTTTGAAGTAGACATAAGCGGTATCAAAATCTGCTGCAATTTTTTTGCACGTCTCATACCTCGTCAGCCGTGCCATATCAAACTCTCCGCGATCAGTCAGAACCTGTGTGATATAGGGCATCGGTCCCCAGATTTTGAATAAGCCAAAATGTGCATAGGCACGAATAAAATGCGCCTGCCCGATCAGATCATCGATATCCACCTGTTGTGCGTCCTGCAGTTTATCAATATTCTTTAAAGTCATGTTGCATATTCTGATACATTCGAACATCGAAGGGAGAATGGGGATATTTTTGGACGAAACAGGACCGGCCCATTTATCGATTGTACCACCCATCTGTCCCCCTTTTATCGATTGGGCTTCATACTGGCGACCACCATCACTCATATCGGTCATCTCATCCCAGGTATATTCCATCCTACACGAGAAATACAAAGGGTGTGCACATTTAATATTGTAATCATAAGTTGTACCGTTGACAACACGCTGTCCGTCATAAACAGCATCGAAAAACTTGACGATATTCTGGTATTTGGAGAATACAACATCAGTAGTTAGTCCGGCATCCGGCGCCTCATTCAGATAACTTTCAAGACATGACGGGAGAATTATCCCAAGCATCCCTGTAAGTACAATTATTTTAAAGTATTTTTTCATCTTTTTCTCTCTGTTTGTCAGGGTTAAAATCCAATTTTTAATCCAAATTTGATGCTCGACATCTGGGGATAAAAGCCTTGTGTAAAGTCTTTACGCTCAGGATCGCCTTCGATAAGATTGGTTACTGTCCAAAGATTGTTTCCCGTAACGTAAGCTGACAAATTTGTAACTCCAATTACTCTTTTGAGGAATGCCGGTTTAAAATTATAACCAATATACACTTCCTTCAATCTCAGATAATCGGCCTTTCTCCAGATACGATTCTCTATAGCTGTTTCATATCCACCAAAGTACGATGATCCTCCGCCCCAAACCAGGTTCGGAAGGTTGGCATCACCGACAAAGTGAATTGTGGAATGATTAGCATCAGCATTTGTTGGTGTCCAGTAGTCTAACTGCGAAGCATGAATACGGTAGTTTCCGTTCGGAAACTCAACTTCATATGCCTGGTTGAACATAACATATTTACCCTCATTCCCCTGGAAATTAAAATTCAATTCAAAGTTTTTGAAGATGAATCCTCCACCAAGAGAATAAGTAATCGGAGGATAAAGGGAGCCGGGAATCGGGTAACGATCGAGGATCGATATGTTCCCATCCGCAAAGTAATCAAGGAATTTGTAATCCCCAACATTCAGGGCACCCACAGGAATTGGTGAAGTACTAGTGTGAATATCATCGATTGAAGTAAAATACCCCGTACCTATCAACTCAGCACCCCTCACCTGGGCTCCCAATGGTTTACCCTGTTCTTTGGCATATTCGGGTGCATACTGAGGATCATCCTTATAAATGATCCGATTTTCGTTAAATCCGAAGATTCCTTTAAGGAAATAGGAGAAGTTATTGGCCAACTGTTTGTTATATTCAATATCAAGATCAAAACCATGTTTTTTCATCGATCCCATATTCTGGTCTTTAAAACTGTTTCCTACCGTGATTGGAATTTTAGGCGTGAGCAGCATATTTGTGCGGTACTCGTCGAAGAAATCGATATTAATGGTCAGATCGTTATCCAGGATGGCAATTTCCAATCCGAGATCCTTTTTCCGTGCCTCTTCCCATTGAGCAACCGGGTTAGCTGCAGGATCCTCCTTAATATATCCGCGTGGATCGGTATAGTAGTTACTCATAAACAACCAGCGGGAGGCTGACTTATCACTACCAACTTTTCCATCGGAATAGCGCAACTTCAATTTATTGATAAACGGAACGCTTTCTTTAAAAAACTGCTCTTCGGATATGACCCATCCGAATGCTCCGGAAGGGAAAAATCCAAATTTCTTGCCGGGTGCAAACGCTTCTGAGCCGGTATAACCAATATTCACCTCAATCAGGTACTTATGTGAATAATCGTAAGTGGCTCTTCCAACAAGCGCTTCATTTTTGAATGCAAAATCAGTCTGATATTGTTTCTTCTGACGGTTGATCAATGCCAGGCCGGTAACATAGTGATTGCCAAATTTGTTATCATAATTTAATGCACCTTCATAATAAAGATCCTGATAGTAACCGCCTTCAAGTCCGCCAACGTTCAGATCGAGTGGTATCATATTCCAGGTGTAGTAACCCGACTGACCGTTCCTGTACCAGGGATTTACGCCTGGCTTGCCAACGTCATTCCAGTTGATTTTGTATTCAGGGTACTCCTGAGCGGAGTTATCAGAATACAAGGTTCTTGTATTATAATAGGTACTGAAAGCTACCTGTCCTTTGAAAGATAAGCCCTTCACAATGAAATCAAGTTTCTGATTCAAGGCTGCATCGGTAAATAATTTTGAACTCAGGTACTTATTGAAGTTTCCACGTGCGAGGTAGGTGTATGGGTTAGTGGTAAAACCGTTTAACTTTAACGCGAGCCGTTTTCCCCTGTCATCCGGATAATCGATATCAGGTATCCCATTAATCGGATCCTCGAGCAGCCATTCAGGATAATAAGGCGGAAAGGAAGATGGAGTAGTGGCATACAAACTTCTCCATGGTGAATCTTTGGGTTGATTTTTAATTCCTGTTTCACCACCTATATTGAATGATAAGGTAGTCGAGGGACTTAAATTAAAATCGAGGTTGGTCCGGTAGTTGAACCTGTCGTACTTATAACGGGTATCCTGATAACCGTCTTTAAATCCTTCGAAAAATGTTTTTTCGTTGAAATAACCCAATGTACCAAAATACTTTACAAATTTTGTTCCCCCCGAAATATTGAAATTCGCATCGATTGTGGGTGAAAAAGGAAGGGTCATCTCTTTAAACCAGTCAACACTCGGATATTGCAGTGCTTTTAAAGGAGACGATGGATTCTGGTATTCAGTCAAAACGTCTTGCGGAATTAATTTATCAAACTGCTGTCCGTTCATTAATCCCATATTCAAAGCAGACATCGTAGTATATGAATCGATGAATTTGGGAATTCGGGTTGCTTTTTGCATACCGTAAGCGGCGGAAAAGCTCATTACAGGTGCACCCATCTTACCACGCTTGGTGGTAACAATGATTACCCCGTTTGCCCCCTTTGCTCCGAATACTGCCGTAGCGCTGGCGTCTTTCAGGACAGAAATTGTTGCGATCTCGTTAGGGTCAAGGCCATTAAAATCGCGCTCAACGCCATCGACCAACACCAAAGGTTGTGAACCGTTCCAGCTCGATACACCCCGGATCACGATCTCAGCGTTATTCGAACCCGGCTCACCTGCCTGCTGCATGGTTAAGACGCCAGACATTTTACCGGCTAATGCATTGGTTACATTTGAACTCCCTGAACGCATCAGTGCGTCGTTACCGATCTGAACAACTGCTCCAACAACACTTTCTTTCCGTTGAACACCGTATCCCACAACAACTACCTCTTCAATACCAATATTGCTTTCGGATAACTTTACATTGAAAACATTGCTGTTACCAATCGCAACTTCCTTCGATTGCATTCCAATAAAGCTGAATACCAGTGTTTGTGCATTGGCGGGGACCGACAGGGTAAATTTACCGTCATAATCGGTCATCATTCCGGTTGTTGTTCCTTTTACGATAATTGATGCCCCCGGGATCGGCGAATTATCATCTCCGGTTACAGTCCCCGTAATTGTTTTTTGCTGTCCCGTCGCACTTAGTTG
>JBBRGI010000150.1:0-8477 GCA_038240855.1 Bacteroidales bacterium
ATTTGACCAACGATATTGAAAAATTGTTGAAAAATGCCGAAACCGTATACGATTAATTTATTGATTTATAATGCGGTGTACGGCCGTTGCATATAATGCGTACGGCCGTTGCATGCAACGGCCCTACACCGCATTCATCGCTTCTACGGGATCAAGACGTGCTGCTGTACGTGCGGGAACCACACCGGCGATCAATCCGATTATGATGCTTATAAATAAACCTTTAACAATATTTCCAACAGTCAATACCAGGTTAAAATCGAAGGCTTTGCTGACAATAAAAGTTGAACCATAGATAATCAGCAATCCGATAGCCCCGCCTATCAGTGAAAGGACGCTTGCTTCAAAAAGAAATTCAAGCAGAATAAATCTGTTTTTTGCACCAAGGGCCTTTTGTAACCCGATTATTTTTGTCCGCTCTCTTACCGAGACAAACATGATATTTGCAATTCCAAATCCACCCACAAGCATTGCAAATCCTCCGATAATCCCGCCTGCGATATTGAAAATTTTGAAAATATTGTCGAGCTGACCCGAAATCAGGCTTACCTCATTTAAGGCAAAATCATTTTCGCCTGCTGGTTTTATTCTTCTCACCGATCGCATCAGTCCTTCGAGTTCCTCTGAAAGCCGTGTTGCAGGAACATCGGCCTTCCCTTTGACAATAATACTTTGTCCCATTTCATTACGGGGATCGACCATGCGGGCGGCAAATTTAACAGGAATCAATATCCTGTTATCCATACTTGTGCCAAACATATCTTCACCCATCTTTTCGAAAATCCCGACAATGAAAAGTGTAAATCCCTGAACCTTAATCATTTTTCCCACCGGCGATACATTTGGAAATAATTGATCGGCTATTCCGGCACCAAGCATTGCAAAGTTTGCGCCTGAATTAAAATCCTCCTCGGTGAGCGGCCTTCCATTGGCGATTTTAAGACTCCAGGCCTCGATCAGTCCATTCGAAGCACCCAGAACGGTCACATTTTCGGCTTTACTTGCGCCACTTTGAATTGTTCGGTCGAATCCATAATTAAAGACAGCATATTGAGTTAATTCCGACCGGCGTAAAATTTCATTTGTTTCAGCAAGTGAGGGTATCGGACGGTTAAGGTATTTCCACCAGGGATATTCCGATTCACCGGGAGGAGGTGTCCACGGCCATTTCTGGATATATATTACATTACTGCCCAGTTTTGACATGCTGTCACGGATCGTTCTTTCAAGCGAATCGATAATGGTGAAAACTGAAATAATACAAAAAATCCCGATTGTAATGCCAAGTAAAGACAGGAATGTTCTTAACTTATTTATCACCAATGAATTGTAAGCGAACCGGAAACTCTCAACAACAAGACGAAAAATTAACATAGAAAAAAGTTATTACCTTCTAAAAGTAGAAATTATTTTGGATGCAGTCCTGTTCTCAAAGCAGAATTAACAAAAATGTGACAAAACCATAACGGAAAACCTCGGTATACTTGCAGCTTTTTACTAGCTTTGCACAAAATTATTAAGAAATTTATAATGAGCGAATTAAAAAAAATAAAATCGGCCTTAATTTCTGTGTATCACAAAGACGGACTCGACGAACTTATTACTAAACTTGATAATCTTGGAGTAAAGTTTTTTTCAACAGGAGGAACAAAAAGTTTTATTGAAGGTTTAAATGTGGCGGTAACCGCAGTTGAAGAGCTTACTACATATCCATCAATTTTAGGTGGTCGGGTAAAAACTTTACACCCTAAAGTTTTCGGTGGAATTCTTGCCCGCCGTGAAAATGAGGGTGATATTGCCCAGCTTGCGCAGTACGAAATCCCCGAAATTGACCTTGTTATTGTAGATTTATACCCTTTCGAAGCAACCGTAATGTCGGGAGCATCCGACGCGGAGATTATCGAAAAAATTGATATTGGAGGAATTTCACTGATCAGGGGGGCTGCAAAAAATTTCAATGATGTGGTTATTGTTTCCAACCAGGGGCAATACGCTTCATTACTTGAATTGCTCGAATCCGGAAACGGGTTAACCTCACTTGAAGATCGCAGGAGATATGCAGTTGAGGCTTTTGCTACTTCATCACATTATGATTCTGCTATTTACAATTACTTTGCCGGTGAGTGGCCTGATAAGTTCAGACAAAGTTTCGATTCCTCGAAGCAATTACGCTATGGTGAAAATCCTCATCAGAAGGGTGTTTTCTTTGGTGATTTTGATGCGATGTTTGAACAGTTACACGGGAAAGAGATTTCGTACAATAATCTGCTTGATATTGATGCAGCTGTAAATTTGATTGATGAATTTTCTGAAACAACATTCGCAATCCTGAAACATAACAATGCCTGCGGTTGTGCCTCCCGCACTACAGTATTCGACGCCTACCTGGCTGCTTTGGCAGGTGATCCGGTCTCGGCTTACGGAGGGGTTTTTGTCACCAACGGAACAATCGATAAAGCCACTGCCGATGAAGTGGGAAAGATATTTTTCGAAGTAATTATAGCTCCATCTTATGATGCTGATGCATTGGCGGTTTTGCAGACTAAAAAAAATCTGATCGTCCTGATCAGGAAGGCTGCAGAGTTGTCAGCCCTTCAGTACAAAAGTGTATTGAACGGGGTAATTCTGCAGAATCGTGATGTGAAGAAAGAAACCCCTGAAGATCTTCACCCGGTAACCAAAATATTTCCGGATGACCAAATAATTAATGATTTATTGTTTGCAAATCGTTTGGTTAAACAGTCAAAATCTAATACTATTGTACTCGCGAAGGGAAAGCAATTAATTTCCAGCGGGGTTGGACAGACATCCCGTGTGGATGCCTTACGACAGGCTATTGAAAAGGCGAAATCCTTTGGTTTTAACTTAAACGGTGCTGTAATGGCATCAGATGCCTTTTTTCCATTTCCTGATTGCGTTGAGATTGCAAATAATGAAGGAATTAAGTCGGTAATTCAACCCGGCGGATCGATAAGGGACAAGCTTTCAGTCGAATTCTGCGATAACCATGAAATGTCGATGGTTGTTACGGGTTTCAGACATTTTAAACATTGATAAACAGGTAGAAGATACTAAAAGAAATTTAATTGATATGGGTTTATTTTCATTTCTGACTCAGGAAATTGCCATCGACCTTGGTACTGCCAATACAATCATCATCCACAACGGGAAAGTTGTGGTTGATGAGCCTTCGGTCGTGACCATTGATATGAAGACCGACAAACTGGTTGCAATCGGTGAAAAAGCCAGACAAATGCAGGGCAAAACGCATGCTAACCTGAAAACGATTCGTCCACTGCAGGATGGCGTTATTGCTGACTTTAATGCTGCTGAACAGATGATTCGCGGGATGATCAAGATGATCAATCCCAAAAAACGATTCTTTTCACCCGCGCTGAGGATGGTCATTTGTATTCCTTCCGGTTCAACGGAAGTTGAAATACGAGCTGTCCGTGACTCCTCGGAACATGCTGGTGGACGTGACGTTTACATGATTTACGAACCCATGGCTGCAGCTATTGGTATCGGACTTGATGTTGAAGCACCTGAGGGCAATATGGTTGTTGATATTGGTGGTGGAACAACTGAGATTGCTGTTATATCGCTGGGTGGAATTGTTACCAACAAATCAATTAGGATTGCAGGGGATGATCTTACTGCTGATATTTTAGAGTATATGCGCCATCAGCACAATATAAAAATCGGAGAAAGAACCGCCGAAGACATAAAAATCAATGTTGGGGCTGCATTGTCAGAACTCGATGATCCACCAACCGATTATATCGTCCGTGGTCCAAACCAGATGACCGCACTGCCAATTGAGGTGCCGGTTTCATACCAGGAGATCGCTCATTGTCTCGATAAATCGATTTCGAAAATTGAAACTGCGATTTTGAGTGCGCTCGAACAAACTCCACCAGAGCTTTATGCCGACATTGTGACCAGGGGAATCTGGCTCGCAGGTGGTGGTGCGTTACTTCGCGGATTAGACAAGCGGTTGTTTGATAAGATCAATATTCCTTTCCATATCGCCGAAGATCCCTTACGCGCCGTGGCCCGTGGCACGGGTGTTGCTCTTAAAAACGTTGATAAATTCTCATTTTTACTTCGATAATACTGCGGAACAGGAAGGGATTTTGCCCCTCCTACTTTGCTTATGAAGAACTTATTCAGGCTCCTATATCGGTATCATGTTGTATTTCTGTTTATTCTTTTAGAAACATTGTCGCTATCGATGGTAGTGACCTATAACAATTATCAGCGAGCCACCTTTTTCGATTCCAGTAATTTTTTTACAGGCACCCTTTATAAAGAGTTTTCCTCCTTTACGCAGATATTCTCGTTTAAGCAGGTGAATTTTAAAATGGCCGAGGAGAACGCCGTGCTAAGAGCCGCATTGCAGGAACAACTGTTAAAATCAAGTCAGGGAACTTACAAATCATCTGATTCCATTTATCTTCCGCGCATTGCGAGAGATTCATCGCAAAATGCTGTTTACCGTTTTACAACGGCCAGGGTAATTAATAATTCAATAAACCAGCAGCATAATTTTATAACGCTGAACAAAGGACGTCGTGATGGCGTTAAGGCCGATATGGGGGTAATCGCTAATGGCCAGGTTGTCGGGCTTGTAACCAAGGTGTCCGAAAATTTCAGTACCGTGATTTCGCTACTTAACAGCCGATGGAAAATCAGTGCTAAAATTAAAAGAAACGACTATTTCGGATCGCTTTCGTGGGACGGAAAAGATTACCGAAGAGTTCAGTTAAATGAAATACCTTACCATGTGCCTGTTCAAAACGGCGATACGATCGTAACAACCGGCTATGCAGCAAGTTTTCCTGAAGGGCTTGTAATCGGGACTATTTCAGATTTTTCAATCGGCACAGGGAGTAATTTTTATAAGATCGAGGTTATGCTTGCGGCTGATTTCAAGAATCTCGTTATCGTTGGTTTAGTTGAGAATAAACAACTTAATGAAATCAAACAATTGCAATTGTTAGAATCATGGTAATAAATCTGGTTAAATATTCAATTATTTTTATAGTAGCTGTATTATTACAGGTTCTATTATTCAACAATATTCTCATATTCAGGGTGATTGCACCATTTTTTTATATTCTGTTTATCCTTTTACTCCCGTATTACACACCACGTGCCTTGCTTTTATTTCTTTCTTTCCTGCTTGGCTTCGTGATTGATATATTTACCAATACACCAGGTGTTCATGCCTCAGCATGTCTGTTAACCGGATTTGTAAGACCGGGAGTTCTTCAGTTAATCACCTCGCGTGAAACACTTGAATCGGTTAATGCACCACGGGTAGAAAATATGGGATTCCAATGGTTTGCAGGCTATGCCCTTTTTATAGCTTTAATTCATCACCTCTTTCTGTTTTTTATCGAAGCCTTCACTTTCGAAAGTTTCCTGATTACCATGTTAAGAGTTATTTTAAGTTCAGTATTATCTGTCGTATTAATATTACTGAGCCAGTTTATAATTTTCCGGAAATAGCCGGATAACTTTAAGAAAATTGGACGTTTATAGTAAACGAAAGTATTTAGTTATAGGCCTTTTTTCGCTTACAGCCTTGATTATCATTGTTCGCCTGTTCTCTATTCAGGTGATGGATCCTTCATATAAAATATCGGCAGCCAGTAATGTATTGCGTCGGGTGGTTAATTTTCCTGCAAGAGGGCTGATTTATGACAGGAATGGAAAACTGCTGGTTTTTAATCAGGCTGCCTATGATGTCCTTATCACACCTCGTGAAATGAAGGCTTTCGATACCGTGGCATTTTGTCGGATCGTAGGAATTCCTAAAGAAGAACTTGTAAGTGAGATCAAAAAGGCGAGAAGTTATTCGATGTATAAACCTTCACCGGTCATCAAGCAACTTTCGTCACAGACGTACGCCATTTTGCAGGAACAGTTGTTTAAATATCCCGGATTTTTTATTCAGGCCCGAACTTTGCGGCAATATCCTTCCAAAATTGCGGCCCATGTTATGGGCTATGTGGGTGAGGTTGATCAGAAAGGAATTGATGAAAATAAGTATTACGAAAGTGGTGACTATATTGGGCAGAACGGGATAGAAAAATCATACGAAACCGAGCTTCGTGGTGTTAAAGGGATTTCGTATATGATGGTTGATGTTCACAATATGGTGAAAGGTTCATTTGAACAGGGTCGAATGGATACAATTGCCTCAATAGGCAAAAATCTTATTACAACATTACATGCAGATCTTCAGAGTTATGGTGAGCGGTTATTGGCCGGTAAAGTTGGTAGTATTGTGGCTATTGAACCCCAAACCGGCGAAATACTTGTTTTAGCCAGTTCACCCACTTTCGATCCTGGTTTATTTATTGGTCGTGAACGATCGAAAAATTTTGTGAGACTTAGAAATGATCCTTTTAAACCTATGTTGAACAGAGCGATAACTTCATCATATCCGCCGGGTTCAACATTTAAAGTTGCCAATGCGCTCATTGGTCTCGAAGAAGGAATTTTGCAGACAGCCCGCTTTTCGTGCCAGGGACCGGGATCATCACCGATTAAATGTACCCATAATCACGAAACTCCGTTAGGATTGGTTTCGGCCATTCGCGAGTCCTGTAACGCGTACTTCTGGCAGGCATTCAGGGCCGAAATAAACCATTTTCCGACTTCTGCCGAAGGACTGGAGGCATTTCGTAACTATCTCCTTGAAATGGGTATCGGAAAAAAGATCGGAGGTGATCTTTATTCTGAAACTTCGGGAAGCATTCCTACTATATCCTATTACGATAAATATTTTGGTGCAGGACGGTGGAATGCTTTAACAATCCGATCTCTTTCAATCGGACAGGGTGAATTATTGCTGACTCCTTTGCAACTCTCCAATATGGTAGCGCTGATTGCCAACAGAGGCTTTTACATCGCACCTCATCTTGTAAGAAGTATCCGGAATAATGATGGAACTCAAAAAATTCTTCAATTCGAAAAGCATACCGTAAACACATCCCGTGAAAATTATGAGATGATAATCGAGGGTATGGAACAGGTGGTTGAAGCCGGAACAGGACGTTATGCTGCCAAAGTTGATAGTGTCATTATCTGTGGAAAAACCGGAACTATTCAAAATCCTCACGGAGAAGCACATTCTGCTTTTGTGGCGTTTGCACCAAAGATCAATCCCAGGATTGCCATCGCTGTATATGTCGAAAACGGAGTTTGGGGAGCGCGCTATGCGGCTCCAATTGCCAGTCTGATAATCGAAAAATACATGAACGATTCAATTGCACCCCGCAGGAAACATTTCGAAGAGGCAATGTTTAACTCAGATTTAATATCCACCATGAGATTAGGAAACGAAAATTGAAAGCACATAATACTATATGGCTTAATCTCGACTGGATAACAGTCTTTCTCTACATAGTACTCGTACTGCTTGGATGGGTCAACATTTATGCAGCAGTTTACAGTGATGAGCATCAAAGTATTTTTGATGTTGCACAACGATACGGGAAACAATTAATCTGGATTGTTGCCGGAGCCATTCTCGCGATCATGGTGCTTACAGTGGACAGTAAGTTCTACGCGGCATTTGCCAATCATATTTATTTCTTCACTATCCTGCTGCTTGTGGCCGTACTTTTTTTTGGGAAAGAGGTAAATGGAGCCCGGGCATGGTTCGAATTTGGAAGTGTTGCGCTTCAGCCTGCCGAATTGGGTAAATTTGCCACTAATCTCGCGGTTGCAAAATACATTAGCCAATTCGATTTTAAGATTCAAAGTTTACGTTCTTATCTAACCCTTGGGGCAATTATCGGATTGCCGGCTATTCTCATTATTTTACAAAACGACACTGGTTCTGCCCTGGTATTTTCTGTATTCGTATTTGTATTTTTCAGGGAAGGATTAAGCGGTATGGTACTTTTCTGGGGATTTGCTGCAGGAGCGCTCTTCATACTTTCTCTGGTTCTGGATCAGCTTCAATTATTAATATTCCTTTTGGCTATCTCTGTGTCGGCGTATGGAGTTATGCGTCAGAGTATTAAGGAGACGATAATTGGATTTCTCGGCATTGGTGGAATTTTTGGTTTATTATGGATGTTAAATAATCTGTTAGGTATTGGACACCCTCCTTTACGATTGTTGTTGGTTACTACGATCATAATGGCCATTCTTGTTATTTTTTACGGCATTTTTTATCACGTTCGGCAAGTCTGGCGGATATTCCTGTTTTTTATCTTTGCCATTGGTATTTCGATGTCGGTTAACTACTTTTATAAAAATGTATTGATTTCGCATCAACGTGATCGCATCGATGAATTATTAGGGATTAAATCAGACAAACTGGGTGCAGGGTATAATGTCAATCAATCTAAAATTGCTATCGGATCAGGGGGTTTGACAGGCAAGGGTTTTCTTAATGGCACTCAAACAAAGTATAATTTCGTACCCGAACAGAGTACCGATTTTATATTTTGCAC
>JBBRGI010000151.1:0-8391 GCA_038240855.1 Bacteroidales bacterium
ATATTAAGACGTTTCTTTAAATTAAGTGCAATCAGGTGCATCGAATGAGGTGGCCCGGTCGAAACGATTGCATCCACCGGGTTTTCTTTAAGGTATTTAATCAGGAAACGAACTGAAGGATTTATCCAGAATTTTCGCGCATCGGGGATAAAAAGATTTCCTCTGATCCAAACCGATAGCCGCTCAAAAAGACCCGGCGTTCGTATTTCGTTTAAAATTCCGCTGTTTATTTGAGCATTGCTCTTTTTCCCAGTAATTTTTTTATAAAACGCATACGGTTCCCAGATAGGAGTCCTGATTACTTCAATCCCATTAGGAATATCCTTTGCCAAAGTTGCATCAATCACGGGGAATTCGGGATTAAAAGGGGTATAGATCACGGGTTCCCATCCAAAATTGCGCAGGTATTTCACAAACTTTAGCCACCGTTGTACTCCTGCCCCACCACTTGGTGGCCAATAATAGGTTATTATCAATACTTTGCTCATATACATAGGTTATTATAAGCCAGGTGAAAATTAAGGAAGCTCACAGAGTAATTTCAAATGGAAGGGTCGTTTCTGAAGATGTTTTTCACAGGAATAGTTGCAATAAAATCTTTCAGGTAAAAAGGTTCATAATAGGCCACATCCGCAAATTTTTGCAGCGTGAAATCACGCTCTGCCAGTGGGACCATGTTATTGGCTGAAGTGATAATGCCTTCAACGAAAATCGCGTTCGGATGAGTTATGGCACTATGGCATTTGGCAGCCCCGTTACCAAAAAAGATAACTTTATTATTCTCAAGATAGGATAAATAGGATTGACTATCAATAATATCTGCCTGAATCCGGTGGATTTGAGTTCCATCCATCTTGTAAAAAGAGGTATACACTTCCATCCTTCGCGCATCGATCATTGGACAAAAAAGGATATTTTCAGTTTGGGGCAACTGGTATTTGTCCATATTATGAATAACATGATGCGCCATTGCTTCGAGCGAGGTGATTGCAATCAGTGGTAAATGCGATGCGTAGCAGATGCCTTTTGCAACCGATACCCCAATTCTTAATCCGGTATATGAACCGGGCCCTCCTGATACAGCAACTGCATCAAGCTGACCAACAGCAAGATCAGATGCTTCAAGCACTTCGTTGATTAAAACTGTAACCAGGCGTGCATGGTTCTGACCTGAAAGGTCTTCTCGGCATTGAATGATAACGCCGTCACGTGCCAGTACTACAGAACAAACTTCTGTAGAAGTCTCGATGTTTAAAATGATCGCCATTAACTGTTTTTTTGCAAAGATGGTAATTATTCAAAGGAGTTATACAGATATTACAGGATTAAAGTGGCAAATCTTAATCCGGTAAGCAGGACTATTTATTTTCATAAAAATATTTTCATTTGCTGAATGTATTCTGATTTTTATAATTTTGGCCGGTTAAATAAATTGTTATCCATAAATCATTTTTGAGGTTTGTTTGTTTATCTATTACAAATCAGGATAAATAAATTGTTTTGAGTGAATGACTCAGGATATTGCGTTGGCTGAATAAAAAGTTTGAATGATCAGAATATGCTAAAAACAGTAATAATTGATGATGACTATGTTTCGAGGATGGTTTTGAGGGAGATGCTCGAAAAATTTCTTGACAACATTGAAATTTTAGGTGAAGCCGGTACAGTGGCTGACGGAGTTAAGTTAATTGAAGAAACAGATCCTGAGCTGGTATTACTTGATATCAGTATGCCCGATGGGACAGGTTTTGATCTGTTGGATAAACTAAAAACGATTAATTTTAAGCTTATATTCATCACAGCGTATAGCGAATATGCGGTTAAGGCGTTTAAATATTCAGCCTTTGATTACATTGTGAAGCCACTCAATATTGAAGAACTTACCCAGGCCATTGAGCGGGTTCCCCGCATCAAACGGATTGATAGTAAAATGAGGGTCAAGACACTGAAAGAAAATCTTCTCTCTCCCGACGAAGGTGCCTCAAAAACGGTTGCATTACCCGAAATTAATGGTTTTGCCATTGTAAAGGTCGAAGATATTGTCCGTTGTGAAGGCAAGAGAAATTATACACGAATCATCTTTAAGGAAGCATCCGAGAAGGTGGTAAGCCGCACTCTTCTCGAGTTTGAACACCTGCTGTCACCTTTAGGCTTCGTGCGAATCCACAGAAGTCATCTGGTAAATATTCTGAATGTAGTCCGATACCTGAAATCTGATGGGGGCATGGTTGAACTAAAAACCGGCGAGGTGCTAAAAGTATCACCCAAACACAAGGAAAATCTATTAAACAAACTACTTTTCAATAAGTTATAGCACTATTTATCCGGCGAGGTGAACCCCGTACCCGGTATTATTTCGATCAAAAAAATAACCCCAATTATAAAAAAGGGGTTATTTTTTTGGAGATATTTACCAGAGAATTAAATCCATTTCAAAATTCTGAAATCCTGCCGGTTTGGAAGATCCATGTTTTTGGGGAAAATCCTTATACTGTAATTATAGGACCCTGGTTTTGTCAGGGTGAGATTGAGCGAATAGTGAGTAAGGCCGTGAGCTACCTTTCCGGATTTAAATTCATGCCTTTCAACATATTCGGGATGTTCGGTTGCCGTAGCAATGATAATCTCAACACCAATTTCCTCAGGCGAAAGACCTTTAATATCAAGCACAATCTGCGCAGGATAATTCTGTCCCATTTTATAGGAATTGGTAATTCCGTCGGCAAGCTGAATGTTAACAACCTCAATCTGGTCCCAGACGGTCAGTACTTTTTCCTTCCACGCGGCAATTTCCCTCGCTTTCGAAAAGTCATTTGCCTTTAAGGCATCTAATCTCGCAGCGAGTGGGGTATAATAACGATTGAAGTAGTCCTTCATCATTCGGCGTGTAGTGAAGTGGGGAACAACTTCAGCGAACGTATTTTTAATATAATCGACCCACTGGGTAGGAATATTTTTATCATTTCTGCTGTAATAGGCCGGAATAATATCATTTTCGAAGATACTGTAAATCGCCTCAGCATCGAGTTCATCCTGTAACTCATCGTTGTCGAATGTTTTCTCAAGTGGGAGTGACCATCCGGCATCTTTTTTATATCCTTCGACCCACCATCCATCAAGGACTGAAAAATGAAGCGTACCGTTCATTACCCCTTTTTCACCCGATGTTCCTGAAGCTTCAAGCGGACGGGTCGGGGTATTCATCCAGATATCACAACCCTGAACCAACATTTTGGCAAGGTTCATATCGTAGTTCTGAATAAAAAGAATATGGCCGATAAACTCCGGGCGTTTCGAAATATCGATGATAAACTTTATCAGATCCTGCCCTGCCTTGTCGGCTGGATGTGCTTTACCTGCGAATAAAAATTGTACAGGCCGTTCAGGATTATTTACAATCCGGGCTAAACGGTCGAGATTACGGAAAAGAAGATGAGCCCTTTTATACGTTGCAAACCGTCGTGCGAAACCGATTGTAAGTGCTTTAGGATTCAACTTCGAAATAGCCTCCGAAATAAACTTCGGATTTTCGTTCCGTTTGATATGAGTATCTGTGAAGCGTTGTTTTACAAAATTGATCATTCCTTCGCGGAGTTTCGATTTTGTTTCCCATATCAGATCGTCCTGAACTTTATAAATATTCCTCCAGGCCCGCGATTCTTCATCTTCGTTGTACTCATGAATATCTTCGGCAAGCTTTTCGGGTTTGAGGAACTTTTCATGGATCGAAATCCATTCAGGTGCTGCCCAAGTGGGGTAATGAACTCCATTGGTCACATAGCCTATATTTTCAAGTTCTTCCGGTAAAAATCCCTTGTACAACTCCGACAATAATCCTTTACTGATTTTTCCGTGTAACATGCTCACACCGTTGATCTGTTGCGAAAAATTTGCAGCCAGGTAACTCATGTTAAAATGATCATCTTCTGAAGAAGCCTTCCCGAGGAAGAGAAAATCGCTGAGTGAGATATTCATCTTTTGGGCCATATTTCCCATGTAGAGCTTAAAAAGATCAACATGAAATGAGTCATGCCCTGCAGGAACTGGAGTATGTGTGGTAAATAGTGTCGACACCCTGATCATTTCCTGTGCCTGATTGAAGGATAATCCCGAATTCATCATCAGATTATTTATCCTTTCGAGACCAATAAAAGCGGCATGTCCTTCATTGCAATGGTAAATATCAGCCTTGATCCCAATCTTTTCAAGTAACTTTATTCCACCAAGCCCCAGCACCATCTCTTGTTTCAACCGGTTTTCATTATCGCCGCCATACAGGTGATGTGTAATGAACCGGTCCTGATCCTGGTTGGCATCATAATCGGTATCGAGCAGGTAAAGATTGATACTTCCAATTCTTACTGACCACGCATGAGCATAAACCGTCCGTCCCGGCATGTCGATACCTATCGTTACCCATGCACCGTTCTCATCCATAACGGGCTGAATAGGTATTTTAGAGAAATGCTCGGCATCATACTGGGCAATCTGTTCTCCTTGTCCGGAAATAATCTGTTTGAAGTATCCAAAGCGATAGAGTAAGCCTACACCCGTCATATCTACTTTTGAATCACTCGCCTCTTTCAGAAAATCGCCAGCCAGAACCCCAAGGCCACCGGAGTATATCTTAAGACTTGAATGGAGACCAAACTCCATACTGAAATAAGCAATCTTCGGACCGCGCAGTTTCTTCCGGTCATTGAGATATTTCGCGAGCTGATTTGCCGCCGATTTCATCCTGAGTATAAACGACTGATCGGATTTTAACTCCTCAAAACGTTCAAGACTTGTCTCCTCAAGTAAAACGATCGGATTGTGCTGGCACGCTTCCCAAATCACCGGATCAATCTCCCTAAATAAATCCCTTACCTTGTAATTCCAAACCCACCATAGGTTTCGCGATAATTCCCTCAGCGCCTGAAGCTCTTCCGGAACATTTGATTCAACAATTATTTTTTTCCAGGTTGGACCGGTATTCCCCAATTGCCTGATTGTATATCCCTGACTTTCCATTTTAACGATTAAATTGACGATAATGCAAATTCGCATTACCTCAACGGTAAATTAAGCTGCAAAAATAGCGTTATTTTAATTCAGCACTCAGAGTTCAATCGAATGGTAACGATTTCTTAAGTTTAAATCAAAATATAACTAAAAAATCAGCTTGCAATTATTTGATAGTCTGCAATTTAGTTTGTCAGACTCCATCAGTTCATCTTTTTTGAAATCAGTACAAAAACAGATTACTTTTTTGTAGTTCTGATTACACCCCTGAAATAACCGATCGATTCAGCAATACCCATGTAAGGATCACCCATATCTTTTTCATGCTCGAGACTGCAAACGCCGGTATAACCCACTTTACGAAGCATTTTGACAAATGCAGGAAAATCAATTACACCACGTCCTACTTCAAGTGAATATCCCAACTTGGTAGTTCCTGTCACATCTTTAATATGAATGTCAAAAACGCGTGATTTGTATTTCTTCAGGTCAGCAACAGGATCTTTTCCATTACGGGTGTCATGACCAATGTCGAGGCACATCCCGATTCTTGGATCGAGGTCTTTTGTATGGTTCCAAACATCTTCGGCATCCGGATAGGTTTCGATGTCCGGACCGTGAAGATGAATTGCGTAATGAAAATCATACTCTTTTACCTTTTTATCCACGTAAGGAAGAAGCTCATAATTAGGAACTCCGACAATGAGTTTTACACCCACCCTTTTTGCGTATTCAAAAGCACGATCGATTTCTGCCTCCGATTTCATATAAATAGGACCCACCGCGTAGCCCGTCACCCCTTTTTCTTTCAATTTAGCATGAAATGCTGCAATATGCTCATCAGTACTCGTTAAAGGAAGATGGAAATCCTTAATACAAAGATAGTGAACATCTACCCGTTGCATAGTCGCAAGGGCTTTGTCAAGGTCGGCGGTTTTATTATCCGCCAGGCGTACCTGGGCAAAAGTGTATCCTGCTATTCCTACTTTAAACTTCTCGCCTGTTTCAGCGGGCGGCTGCTGACCCGGACGTTGTTGAGCCATTGTTACCAGTACGTTGACTGACATCAAACCAACCATTAAAAAAAACACTAATTTTCGCATCTGCATTACTTAGTTTTTTGGAACATACTACCTTCATTCCCCGGATTTCAGGGATAATTAAATTCGAAAAATCGGGAAGATATTTCCAAGGTTAAAAAATTATAAAGTTCAAAATTAATAATAAAATGACAGTAATAATTTTAAAAGCGGTTCGGATATGAAACTTCGAACATATTGATTGGTCAAATTCTTAAAATGGTGTATATTCGGACCTTAAAAATAATTCCTGAATGACCATTACAATAAGAGAAGCCACTGAAGATGATTTTGCTGAAATTGTCGGATTATTTAAGGAATTTGCCCATTTTGAACGCCTCGATGAACGGATGGTCAATTCAGCAGACCGAATGAAAACCGAACAAGCCTATTTTAATTGTTTCGTAGCTGTAAACTCTGATGATATGATTGTCGGGTATGCGACTCACTTTTTTGCTTATTTTACTTGGACTGGTAAATCACTTTATATGGATGACCTTTATGTGAGAGAAGCCTTTCGCGGTAAAGGGATTGGGACCATGCTTCTGCAAAAAGTAATTGATTATGCCCGGAACTCGGGCTGTCATAAATTAAGATGGCAGGTTTCTCACTGGAATACACCTGCTATTTGCATGTATAAAGGAATTGGAGCAGAAATCGATGCACAGGAAAGAAATTGTGATCTTGACCTATCACGTCTCTAGTGGATTAGAAATTATTTTGTCCTATCTAACCGGTGAATTTGAAGTTCATGTTTTTGACCACCTCTGGTCTTTGTTCGTGAATTCTATCTGTACGACTTTACAAAATAGAATTGTAACTTTGCCTCTGTATTCAGCGAATTTACGCAAAAGATCAACAGATTAAAGTTGCTTCCTGTAAAAGGTATCCTTTAAAACATTTATAGTTCAATGAAATTTCAAAAAATGCACGGACTGGGGAATGATTTCATTCTGATGGATGAGATTGATCCTATGAAATATGATCTGCCTGAATTGGCAATCCGGTTGTGTGACCGTCACCAGGGAATCGGAGCCGATGGAATCATTCTGATTCTCCCTTCGGATAAGGCAGATGTAAAAATGCGGATCATTAATTCGGATGGCAGCGAGGCCAATATGTGCGGTAATGGCATCCGTTGTTTTGCCAAATATGTATACGAAAACCAGATATTTAACGCTACATCATTCACGATCGAAACAGGTGCAGGAATAATGATTCCCGAACTGATCGTTGAAGACGGAAAAGTTTTGTTTGTTAAAGTGAATATGGGAGTTCCCCACCTTGACCGTTCAGCAATGCCGATGACCGGTGCACCCGGACAAGTAATCAATGAGCCGTTGGAAATCTCCGGTAAAGAATATCGTATTACCAGTATACTGATGGGCGTTCCTCATACGATCGTTTTTGTCGGCGATACTGATCATACCGACATTGTTACACCAGGAAAACTAATCGAAAAAAATCCTGTCTTTCCGGAAGGGACCAATGTCAATTTTGTTGAGGTCATAAATGACAACGAGATAAAGTTAAGAACATGGGAGCGTGGGGCAGGAAGTACTTTGGCCTGTGGCACAGGTAGCTGTGCATCGGCCATCGCCTCTTTTCTCAATGGTAAAACAGGCAAAGAGGTAACTGTTCATCTTACATTAGGCGATTTGTTCATTGAATGGGTCGACGGTATTGTTTATATGACCGGTAGTGCGGAGCATGTTTTTACAGGGGAGATCGCGCTCTGAAATCAGAAAATCATCAATAGAACTTAAAACGAATGGAACCCAACCTCGTGAAAATCATCGTAACATTGGTCGTGATTATTATACTGATCGCGGCTAATTTCTTTATAAGGGGAGTAGTGAAAAATATCCTGAAGCGCTTTGAGTTCGAGTTTCAGCGGAGAAAAATCACCTTGAAAATGCTGAATTTGCTGATCTCAATTTTGGCTTTGGTCATTATTGCCGCAATATGGGGAGTTAATCAGTCGGAATTAATTCTGTTTATCTCCTCTTTTCTAACTGTGCTGGGGATTGCTTTGTTTGCACAGTGGTCGCTGCTGGCCAATATTACCGCAGGTCTGATTCTTTTTTTGAATCACCCGCTTCGACTTGGCGACAGGATTAAAATATTGGATAAAGATTTCGAGATAGAGGGTCGTGTTGAGGATATTACCTATTTTTTTCTTCATATCCGAAAAGATAATGGAGAGAAAATTACAATTCCCAATTCGGTAGTTTTACAGAAAATGATTTCAATTGTGATAAGATCAGATAACCAGGTGCATAAATAACATTAACAATGGAAGTAAAAC
>JBBRGI010000152.1:0-8361 GCA_038240855.1 Bacteroidales bacterium
CTTTTTCCCGAAACATACGACCTGATTCACCGGACCAACAGTAAATATGGCATTAAGCTAAGTGTTTATTTTCCTGATGCATCACATGTTGAAGAGATGGTGAATACCAGGGGCATCAACCTGTTTTATGAAAGTGTTGAAAACCGGAAGCTTTGCTGCAACATTCGGAAAATTGAACCACTAAAACGGGCTTTTGCCGGATTAGAGGTCTGGATTTGCGGGCTACGACGTGAACAGTCGGTCACCAGGCAGGATATGCAACGAATTGAATGGGATGAGGCCAACGGGCTGATTAAGCTGAACCCGTTAATCGACTGGACAGAAGAAGAGGTACGTGAATTTATTAAAACTCATGGGATACCTTATAATCCATTGCATGACAAAGGATTTCCGAGCATAGGCTGTCAACCATGTACGAGGGCCATTTTCCCGGGTGAAGATATCAGGGCCGGCCGCTGGTGGTGGGAAAATCCCGATACAAAAGAGTGCGGATTACATAAGAGATAAAAAAGTCAGAAGTCAGAAGTAACTCGTCCTGAAATTTGTTTGCAGATTTTTTGTTTATCCTGCATATACCATTTTAATATTTTATTTCATCTATTCTTCAAAATTTCAATTTGCGGCGCATCCGTCAGTGACCGGGTGACTTTTTCATGACCTGAAGGGTCACCCGGTCACTTGTCTCTGGATGGCAGCAGCTAAGGTTAGCTAATTGTCGAATTTGACTGCATTAAGACTTCTGCCTTCTGCCTTTTGTCTTCTGCCTTCTAATCGTATTTGTGATCATCATCCTCACACCCTTTGTTGTACTGTTCCATTGCACTGAAACTCATTCCCATGGAAGAGAATCCCCCATCATGGAAAAGGTTTTGCATTGTGACCTTTTTCGTAAGATCAGAAAACATTACAATGCAGTAATCGGCACATTCATCAGCGGTTGCATTTCCAAGCGGCGACATACGTTCTGAAAAATCGAGCAGATTACCAAACATCTTTATGCCGTTTCCTGCGGTAGTCGGTGTTGGCGATTGCGAGATGGTATTTATTCTCACCTTGCGTTCCGCCCCATAGATATAGCCAAAACTGCGTGCAATCGATTCAAGCAGTGATTTGGCATCTGCCATGTCATTGTAGCCATAAAATGTGCGTTGCGCGGCTACATACGACAATGCAAGCACCGATCCCCATTCATTGATGGCATCCAGCTTACGGGCCGTTTGTAATACTTTGTGAAAGGATATTGCAGAAACATCAAGGGTTTTTGAAAGAAAGTCGTAATCCAGATCACTGTAATGTCTTTCCTTGCGCACATTGGGTGACATTCCGATAGAATGCAGGATAAAATCAATTTTTCCGCCGAGTATTTCCATCGATTTAATAATCAATACTTCCAGATCCTCAACATTCGAGGCATCTGCGGGAATAACTACTGTATTGCATTTTTTTGCCAGTGTTTGGGTATCACCAAGCCTGATAGCAAACGGAACATTTGTCAGGGTAAAAGTTGCACCTTCCTCAAGTGCCCTCTCTGCAACTTTCCATGCAATTGAATGTTCGTTCAATGCACCGAAAATTATTCCTTTTTTACCCTTTAATAAATTATAACCCATTTTATTACGATTTTCTGAAAACAACTATTGCTTTCAATTAATAAATAATCCCTGGTTTAGCCGGTGTCGTAGCATCTTTCTCAGATCATTTGATAATAACCCGCTTAAGGGTATATTTGTTTATTGCTGGTCAAATCAAATTTTGATTTTTAATTAGTGAACAGCATTCAATAGATCTTGTCTCTGCTAGCTCTTCAACAATTCCTCCGCATTTAAAATCGCAGCGGCTGTGATGTTTTCGCCACTCAGCATTTTTGCGAGTTCTTCGATCCTTTCCGGTTTTGTTAAAAGCTTAAGCCTTGTGGTGGTTTCATTCTCCGAATCCTGTTTGTATACCAGGAAATGATGATCGCCCTTAGCAGCAATCTGGGGAAGATGGGTGATGTTAATTACCTGCATATCAACAGATATCTGCTTCAGGATGTTACCCATCCGTTCTGCAATCTCTCCCGAAACGCCCGCATCGATTTCATCGAAGATGATCGTTGGTAATGCTTTTGACTTTGATATCAGTGCCTTTATCGACAGCATTACCCTTGACATTTCACCGCCCGAAGCAACCTTTGAAATTTCGCAAAGAACCCCGTTTTTATTGGCTGTAAACAGAAAACTCACATTGTCCATTCCATGAGTTCCCGGCACCGGAAGCGGGGATATTTCCACCTTAAACTTCGAATTAGGAATTCCCAACTGTAAAAGCTGTCCCAACACCCGTTTCTCTATTTCAGCTACCACCGATTGTCGTTTACCGGATAAACTGTATGACAGGCCCTCAATTTCAGCTTTTTTCCGCTCCTTTAATGCCATCAGGCGAAGGATTTCCTCTTCCGTTGAGGACACAGCAAGGATTTTAGCTTCGAGTGAATTCCGCAATTCGATCAGTTCATTAACCGATTTTACATGATGCTTCTGCTGTAGCGAAAAAATCAGATCAAGACGCTCACTGATTGAAGCAATTCTTTCCGGATCGTATTCCACCTTTTCAGCGATTGAGGCCGTTTCCTCCGAAATATCCTTAAGATCAAGATAAACACTTTCGAGGCGTTGCGAAAAATTTTTTGACTCCGGCAAAAAACTATTCATTCTGCTAACCAGGCCAATTGCAGACTTGAGCTGGTTCAATGCCGAAATATTCTCGCCATTCAACAATTCTGAGACATTCGACAATCCGGCCTTAATCTCTTCGGCATGTGAGAGCAACTCAAGTTCCTTCTCAAGATTATCCTGTTCATTCGGAATAAGGGCTGCCTTATACAACTGGTCGAACTGAAACTGGTAATAATCGAGATCAGCTTTTGATTTTTCAGCCTTTTGCTCCGCCTCACTCAGATCGCTGATTAATTTCCGAAAGTCGTTGTAGTTTTCTTTATAGGTATTTAATAATTCCTGATTACCTGCACAGATATCGACTACCATTAATTGAAACGACTGGTTGTTTAATTCCAGGTTTTGATTCTGAGAATGGATATCAATAAGACGTAAGCCAATATCCTGCATCGTTTTAAGCATTACAGGCGAATCGTTGATAAAGGCGCGCGATTTACCCGCAGGATTGATCTCCCGTCTCAGGATGGCATGATTGTCAAAATCAAGATCATTTGCCAGAAATAATTCTTCAAAACCTAATCCATCGACCCTGAAGATAGCCTCAACAACACATTTTAACGATTTGTCTTTCAATACAGAGGAATCGGCCCGCTGGCCCAGAATCAAAGATAATGCGCCGAGCAAAATTGATTTCCCGGCGCCAGTCTCCCCTGTTATAATGGAGAATCCGGGGCGAAGATCAACATCCAGTTCCCGGATCAAAGCATAGTTCTGAATTTTTAAGCGTGTTAACATTCAGGCAAGATAAGTATTAAAAAACTTTTTGATCTAAAATTCTGTCATATTTCCCCGTATTCGACGGATCACATTCGGTAAGAATGACCATAACCCTTCCCTTTTCGTCAGTACTGCCTTTCGAAAAAATGTTAACAAGCTCATCCGATTTGGCATCAAAAAAGATTCTGTTGATGTAAGTATCGGGTTTGGACCGGTATACACGCTGCATATTTTTAAGTGCATCTGCAATTTCCACGCGGCCAATATCAGGTTTTTCGGCCATTACATCCAGGCCAAACCGGTGATAACGGTAAAGCAATTCACGAAATGGTCCGTAGGCTTTATTGGTAAGATTTTCGACCAGCCAGAAGCGGTTAAAATTCCCTTCAAATGCCCTCCAACCCTTTTCACGCGCATTTTGTGAACGGTTTACAATATCACGGGCTTTTTGAAAATAGGCCGAGCCACCTAAAGGAGAAAAGGTGTCATAATCAAATCCCAGAAGAATATTGGCATAATACGCTAAAATATTGGTCAGCGGGTTTGAATTGGAAGTCTCATCAAACTCCATTGACTGAAATTCGACATACCTGAACTGCACATCATTATCCTTGATATTCAGTAGTGGTGAATCATACGAAGTGTTAAAAATCGGACGGTTCAACTGAACCTGCATTGTTCCTTTAAATTCATCGGCTGAAATCTGTTCCGTAATCTGAATGAAAATGGTGCATTCAATTCGTTCGTCGGTTGTAAAAACATTATCGGACCATTTACGGTTATTCATAAACTCGTAAATATCGGTCCGCATCGATTCAAACACCTGCTTATACGTTCCCTCCACCCTGGAACTCGACACACTCACGTTGCATCGGAATTCTTGCCCCGTTGCCCCGGCAGCGCAACAGATCAACACGAACAGGAAGATTATTCTTGACATAAAGAGCAGTAATATTTTCTATAAAAATACAAAATTCACAATATTTCTGAGATGGAATTTTCTGTGTCGATAAGTTTATTTACAATATCAACAGCAACATCCGATTTTTGTTTCAGACCGTAGTTCAAAATTGCGCCATGGTTATCCAGGATTCTGATCCTGTTTGTATCAAACCGGAATCCTGATCCAGGCTCGCTCAATGAATTCAGAACTATAAAATCAAGATTTTTCTTTTGAAGTTTCGCAAGGGCATTTTGCACTTCATCCTGAGTTTCGAGTGCAAATCCGACAAGAACCTGGTCTGCCCGTTTTAGTTTTCCCAAACTTGCCGAAATATCGGGATTAGGCCGAAGTTCCAGCATAAGATTGTCGGCAGTTCTTTTAATTTTTTGATTATCAACTACAACAGGAGTGAAATCGGCGACCGCAGCCACCATAATTGCTCCGTTGCACTTTTCAAAATGGATCAGGCATTGGGTGTACATCTCTTGTGCCGAAACGACATCTATCCGAAGTATGTTTTTATGGATGCAATGAAGTGATACCGGCCCCGAAATCAAGATAACCCTGGCTCCCAGTGTGGCTAATCTTTCAGCAATGGCAAATCCCATTTTACCCGAAGAGAAATTTCCGATGTAACGAACCGGGTCGATTTTCTCGTGTGTAGGTCCTGCTGTGACGAGATAAGTTTTATTCAGGAGTTTTTTTTTTCAGCAAAGAAGTTAACGATCAACTCAACAATAACTTCCGGCTCCTGCATTCTCCCCTTGCCCAGCAGACCACTGGCAAGCTCTCCTGTCTCAGGCTCGATTACAATATTTCCGAATGATCTCAAAAGTGCAATATTTCGTGTGGTCGTGGGATGCGTAAACATATCAAGATCCATTGCAGGGGCGATCATTACGGGGCATTTAGCCGACAGATAAGTCGTAACCAGCAAATTATCACAAATGCCGGTTGCCATCTTTCCCATCGTTGAGGCAGTTGCCGGAGCTATTACAAGCAGGTCGGCCCAAAGTCCCAGATCGACGTGGCTGTTCCACCGGCCATCATTCCTGGAGAAAAAATCACACAGAACGGGTCGTCCCGACAAGGTTGAAAGCGTTAAGGGGGAAATAAATTCTTTGGCATAGGGTGTCATTACAACCTGAACTTCAGCCCCTTGCTTTATAAGTCCCCTTAAAAGATAAGCAGCCTTGTAGGCTGCAATACTTCCGGTGACACCAAGAATAATTTTTTTTCCCTGTAGCTGCACCTGCGATGAAGGCTTTAATGGTTATGTTACGGAGGATATCCTGAATACGGGATAAGATTTAAATATTTTGCCCGTTATTTTTTCTCTTTTGCAGGATTCCGGTAATAAATCTGACCCTCTTTGAATTCCTCATAAGCGATGAGGGTAGGCTTCGGCAATTTTTCGTAATAACGTGATATTTCAATCTGCTCACGATTCTCAAATACTTCTTCAAGATTATCCGTCAAGGAAGCAAACTCCTGGAGTTTAGTGTTCAATTCTTCCTTTAATTCGGCATTGATCTGGTTGGCACGTTTTGCAATTACCATCAACGATTCGTAAATATTGCCTGTAAATGCTTCCAGTTCATTTAAATCCCTGGGAACAGTGGTTATGGCAGCTTTTGTCTTTTTATAATCCATATCTAATCTTGTGTTTTATTTATTTCTTCATCACTCAGATTCATCATCTTTTTCGTGCTGGCAAAAATCCGGTCAGCCTCTTTACGAAATTTACTTTCCGGAAACTCATCCGTAAAAGTGAAATACTCATCCAACGCACTGTTCAGACGTTCGCGTTTCTTCTCATCAATACTGTTTTCGCCCAGGAGATACTTTGCCTTTAACAGATAGTACATCAGTTCTTCACGATATTTTGAATCGGGATATTCTTTTAAACTGTTGTTTAGTGATATAGTGGCAGCCCTGTAATCGGCAAGATCGTAATATAATCTACCGGATAAGTACGATTTGTATACCAGCTTTTCCCGCATCTCGTCGATGAGCTTATTTGCCTCGGCGACTCTTGAACTGGAAGGGAATATATTGATGAACAATTGCAAGGCATCAATGGTTTCCTGGGTTGTTTTCTGATCAAGTCTTGCAGTTGGTGAATCAAGATAATAGCAGTAGCCGATCATAAACTGAGCCTCTTCGTTATATTCACTGCGGGGAAACTCCTTTAACAACTGGCGGAAATAATGACTCGCAAGAACATAATCCTTCTGGCCGTAGCAACTTTTGGCCAGAAAGTAGTAAATCTGGTCGGCGCGGCTCGTTCCGCGATAAATATTGACCAATTCCTGGTAAAGCTGGGAGGCACGGTTATACTCCTTGTTCTCGTAATACTCTTTGGCCTTTTTCAGTTTATACTCATAGTCAGTACTCTTGACTACCTTCTGATAATCACCACATGAAAGAGCCATAAAAAACAGGCTTGCCCAAAGGATATTTTTCACTTTTAGAATCATTTTGCAAAGATACATTTTTTCAACAATTCGGCACATCATTTTTTCAGGTAATAAATGAATTGATTATTTGAATATTAATCATCAGATTATGCTTCCATTATTACAATGATTGCGGAACCTGTCAAATGGTTGCTCACACCGGATTATGCAAAACTGATTTAATTCAGCAAAAATCAATACCATAACTTTTTTGTAGCAATATAAAAAAGTATACTTTTGCATAGTTTTTAAATAAATCAAGACAATCGTGGATATTTTTGAAAAATTCAAAACAGACAAGGGCAACCTGGGTCAATACCAAAAAGAAGCTCATGGTTATTTTTCATTTCCTAAATTAGAAGGTGAAATTGGATCCAGAATGAAATTCAGGGGTAAAGAGGTACTTAACTGGAGCCTCAACAACTATTGCGGACTGGCCAATCACCCCGAAGTCCGGAAAGCAGATGCGGATGCGGCGGCACAATACGGTCTTGCATATCCGATGGGAGCAAGAATGATGTCCGGACAGACCAGCATGCACGAAGAACTGGAACGGCAGCTCGCTGCGTTTGTAAGTAAGCAGGATGCATTCCTGTTGAACTTCGGGTACCAGGGAATGGTATCAATTATCGATGCAATCTGTGGTCGTAATGATGTAATTGTTTATGATGCCGAAGCCCACGCCTGTATTCTTGACGGGGTAAGACTGCATATGGGAAAACGATTTGTTTTTCAACACAACGACATGGACAGTCTCCGTAAGCAACTCGATCATGCCACTACCCTGGCTCAAAAAACAGGTGGCGGTATTCTTGTTATCTCGGAAGGAGTATTCGGAATGGCCGGTGATTGTGGAAAACTTGATGAAATTGTTGCTTTAAAGAGTGATTTTAAATTCAGGTTACTTGTTGATGATGCTCACGGTTTTGGAACAATGGGTGCAACGGGTGCCGGAACAGGCGAACATTACGGTGTCCAGGATCAGATTGACATGTATTTTGGAACGTTTGCAAAAACAATGGCCGGAATCGGCGCTTTTATCGCGAGCAGCGAAGAGGTGTGTGATTATTTGCGCTACAATATGCGTTCGCAGATATTTGCAAAATCACTTCCGATGGCTATGGTGCTGGGATTACTCAAACGTCTGGAGTTAATCCGTACCGAACCCGAATTAAGGGAGAAACTTTGGATTATTACCCGGGCGCTTCAGTCAGGTCTGAAAGCTCAAAACTTCGATTTAGGGGTGACCAATTCACCCGTTACCCCTGTGTACCTCTCAGGAAGTATACCCGAAGGGACCAATGTGGTAATGGATCTTCGTGAGAATTACAATATTTTCTGCTCAATCGTTGTTTACCCGGTTATCCCTAAAGGACAGTTACTGCTGCGGCTTATTCCGACTGCGATTCATACCCTTGAGGATGTTGAATACACGATTAAGGCGTTTACCGAAGTGCGCAAGAATCTTGAAGCAGGAAAATATGCAAGTTCAAAATTTGCACAGATTTCGTAAATAATTTTATAC
>JBBRGI010000153.1:0-8349 GCA_038240855.1 Bacteroidales bacterium
CGAATAATGCTCCTGTCGCATAATAACGGGGACAACGGTTGAAAAGAAACTCATTGGCACTGATTGGGCAATGTATAAGCTAAAGAGCACAAAGAATTTATCCAGTTTCTCCCGGTTCATGGATTTAGAATTTTAAAGAGAGGTTAACTCCCAGTTGTGATGGCCTTCCGAGTTGGAGGTAGCGTTTGCCTGAAGCTTCGAATGAGTAGGAATAATATTGGGTATCAAGCAGGTTCTTTCCCCATAAATCAAGCTGGAAATCGCCTTTGGTAAAAGAAATCTTTCCGTCGAGAAGTCCGTAATAATCCTGGAAAGTATCATTTTTCTCATTCCAGTAATGTTTCCCTGTACCGCGGTAACCAAGGTTAATACGCATGGATTCAACCAATCCGTGATTGA
This sequence comes from Bacteroidales bacterium, assembly GCA_038240855.1. Lineage (GTDB taxonomy): Bacteria > Bacteroidota > Bacteroidia > Bacteroidales > Prolixibacteraceae > JAAFHB01. Next base: position 400 of record JBBRGI010000153.1, read on the forward strand.
ATTGAAAAGTTTTACTTCCCGATGCTGAAACAGTTTGTTCCGGTACAAATGGAATGAAATTGCCTGTATAATCGGTAGTCGAATTAAAGATGTATTTTATGAACGTTGCTTTTGTATAGCCATAATTGATGTTGGCTTCGAAACCTTTCACAGGGGCCATCTTTAAAGAGAACTCAACACCCTTACTTTCAGAAATACCGGCATTTTTTAATACTAAACCTCTACCCGTTGAAGATGTCTGGGCAATCTGCTGATTCTTCCAATCGATATAAAATACAGCCGCATCCGCATAAAACAGGTGATTTAACAAAGGGGCCCGCCAACCTAATTCATAGTTAATACTGTTTTCCGGACCAAATTTAAGTTCCGAAGTATCAGCAGTCGCCGAATTAAAGCCCCCTGTTTTATATCCACTGGCAACTGTTACATAAAGTGCAGAATTGCCCAACTGGTAGTTTAAAGATAATTTGGGTACCACAACTGAACTGTTCAAGGAAGGATAGAGTGTATCTGTATTATTTACCCATGAACCTTTGGTCAAAATATCGTAAATATAATTTAGTCTGTCATTTTCCAGATCAAGACGTAAACCAGCAATAACAGAAAGATTTGGAATCAGGAAGTCATTAAGCGTTGACTGATGAAAAAGGGCTGCTCCTTGAATCCGGTGATCGTATTGCTTGATATAGTTTAGTTTTATCGGATAGTTATTAAAATCAACACTATTATCGAAAAGCTGAACAAATCCATAAACGCCAAAAAGCCATTCATATTTTTTTTGCTGATTTGATTTCATTACTATTTCCTGCGAAAACATTTTCTGTGCCTGTTCCTGGACCACAAAATACTGTTTTGCGGGAGTAAAATCCTGATCTATTGATTGATTATCTTTTAAATACTGAAAGCTTGTAGTGGCATGGAGTTTGATTTTATCACCTGAATAATTCCAGACCAAAGCATCCGAAAACAAATCGCGGACATAAGAACTGTATTGATCGTAATTTACCCTCAAATTATCCTTTATAGAGTCAATATATTGGACATACGGGTATCCGCCCTGATCGCTGTGTTCGTAGCTTGACACATTTTCAACATTGAGCCGCTCCGAAATTTTCCATACCAGTCTTCCCCTTGCACCGCCTGAATTTAATTTATCCACTTTGTCACCCAAATACAGGTTCGTGAAAAATCCATCGCGATGAAGGCCCGACAGATTAACGGAAAACCCAACTTTTTCACCAATCTGACCGTAATGATTAAAACCGGCAGAGTAATTACCGTAATTGCCTGCCGACAATTTTATTTTAGAGCCACGTTCAACGAGTGGTGATTTGGTGAATACGTTGATAATTCCGCCCATTGTATTTCGTCCATACAGCGTTCCTTGCGGTCCGCGCAACACTTCAACACGTTCGATATCAAAGAAATCGAAATCGAAAGCTGCCTTTTCGAAATAAGGGACGTTATCGACATATATTCCCACTGATGGTGAGTTGATTCTTGAACCAATTCCGCGGATATAAACCGGTGAAGTTAGCTTCGAGCCATAATCAGGCATAAAGAAATTGGGGATTGCTGACGAGAGATCCTTAAGCGAATTCACCTCCGAATTTTCGATCAGCCGGGAAGTGACAATCGAAATTGAAGCCGGCAATCGTCTGATGTTATTTTGCTGTTTGGGAGATTTGACTGTAATCTCATCGATAACAACCTGACGAACTGATGAGGTATCAATTTCAACCGATGACTGGGCAAATAACTGCCCGACATATAAATACATTAAGACAAGAAGAATGGAAAATAACTTCATAGTTTTTCCTGTAAAATTTAGTGTGTTTTGCTTGCTTCGGCTACGCTCAGCATGACGGATGATGATTGTGCTTCGGTGCTTCGACTATGCTCATGCTTCGACTTCGCTTATGCCTCGGAGCTTCGGCTTCGCTCAGCATGAAAACTACGCTTCGCATGACGGTCTCGTTCAGCAAAAAACAGGGGGAGGACGTGAGAAATACAGAGAACCCGGGAAGTGGGACTTACCGGATAAAAGTGGTGGAAAATGAAGCGATCGTGAATAGGAGATAACCGGAGGCGGGATTTCAATTTTGAGCAATTCCGCCTGATTTTCAACCGTTGTATTTACTGCACTGTATACAAAAGAAAACTCAGGAACCTGGTTGTTATAAGAAATAAAAGATGATGTTTTATCCGCATTTTCAGGACTATCAGACTTAATTTCCGGTCCCCGCATTACCATTGCAGAAAAGCCTGCCAGGTATGAAAGGACAAGAATCAGGTAGATTAAATTTCCGGAAAAAGCTCCAAAGAAAAACATGACCGTATATAATTTTAACTGAGCAAATATAGCTAAAGAATTCGATACGACCGAACTAATAATGAAACATCCGGATTCCCGATAAATATCAAAAAAAAGAGGAATGTATATCAATCTTGCGTACGGCTAAACTTCAACAATTAGTTTTCCAAGATTTTTTCCTTCGAACAGCGCAATAAATGCTTCGGGGAGTTTCTCAAACCCATGATAAGTCGTATTCGGATATTTTAGCTCACCGTTAACCACCCAATTTGTCAAGGCCTTAAATCCTTCGGGAAAACGTGAAACATAGTTACTTACCAGAAAGCCTTGCATTAATGCGCACCGACTCAGAAGGATAGGCTGAATTCGGGGACCAACAGGCGGGGAGGTTGCGTTATACAACGAAATTTGTCCGCAAACGATAATCCGGGCATTCTTACTAATCTGAGCCAGAACAGCATCTGATATTTCGCCGCCTACATTATCAAAATAGATATCTATTCCACCGGGAAAAGCAACTTCAAGTGCGCGCGAAATATTGGTTTCTGACTTGTAATTGATTGCTGCATCAAAACCAAGTTCCCCGATCAAGTAGTCTACTTTTGCCTGACTGCCGGCAATACCTGTAACGTGACATCCCTGTAATTTGGCAATTTGTCCGACAACAATGCCCACCGCGCCTGCCGCACCAGATATGACAACGGTTTCACCTTTCTTTGGCTTTCCGATGTCCAGTAGTCCAAAATAGGCAGTAAGGCCCGGCATTCCCAGGATACCCAGATAATAACTTAATGGGGCGATGTTCCCGTCGACTACCTGCAGGCCATGTGCATCAACAACCATTTCCTCCTGCCAGGGGAGCATGCCAAAAACAAAGTCGTCTGTATTAAACCCTTCGGCACGACTTTCAACAACACGTGCAATGCCACCCCCGATTATAGGTTCATTTACTTCGAAAGGGGCAGCATATGATTTGGCATCGCTCATTCGCCCGCGCATATAAGGATCGACCGAAAAGGTGTGTGCGGCCAACCTAACCATCCCGGCTGTAACATCAGGAATCTGAACCACTTTTGTTTTAAAGTTGCCAGTCGTTGGCATTCCAACAGGCCTGGATTTCAATACAATCTGTTGTGTCATATCTTTATTGTTTTAATAGAATTATAACACGGTAACGTGGATATTGTTGATGGTTGATACTTTTTTGCCATTTAATTTTCTGATTTGCGGATTGACTGACCAATATTCAATTGTTTATAATATCGTGAGTAAATGCCTGATCATCATCCACGGAGGGATACTCCGAAAGGTAATCTTTACAACGGCAAAATTTGTCTCCAAATGGACAAGTTTCGGGATCATAATCGCAAAAATTAAACGTACATCGCCAACCGCCTGGCCAGAACTGACATTCATAATCGAGGTAGTCACGCATCATTTCATAGCGTTGTTTTACTGGTACTCCATCCGGAAAGTCAGCCTCAAAACCATAAGCACCCCATAATTTTGCGAAGAAAGGACTTCGGGTTTTTTATTTTACCAGCACGGCATCAACCGGGCACACCTGGCGGCAGGCGTCACATTTGATACACAATTCTGCGTCGATCACATGTTTTTCGTGTGGTTTAAAAGGGATCGCGTCGACCGGACAGCGCTGTACACATTTGGTACAACCGATACAGTCGTCGGTTATGGAATAGGTAATCAGCGCAGAGCACTTACCTGTCGGACAAACACCGTTCAGATGGGCTTCGTACTCTTCTCTGAAATATTTCAGGGTACTCAGTACGGGATTTGGAGCAGTACGCCCCAGACCGCAAAGACTTCCTTTTTTAGTTGACTCTGCAAGTTTCTCCAGTTTTTCAAGATCCCCGGGTTTTCCTTTTCCCTGTGTCAGGTTATCGAGTATATCGAGCATTCGTTTTGTCCCCACGCGGCAAAAAGTACATTTTCCGCACGATTCTACCTGGGTAAATGAAAGGAAGAAACGTGCGATGTCCACCATACAATCTGTATCGTCGAGCACAATCAGTCCTCCGGAGCCCATCATTGCACCAAGGCTTGTAAGTGACTCATAATCAATTGGCGTATCATCCATACTTGCCGGTATACATCCGCCGGAGGGTCCACCTATCTGTACAGCTTTAAATTTCCGTCCGTTGGCAATACCACCACCAATCTCTTCAACGACCTGTTTGATGGTCATCCCCATAGGCACTTCGATCAATCCTCCGCGTGCCACCTTTCCCGCAAGGGCAAATACCTTTGTCCCTTTGCTTTTATCGGTACCGATTCGGGTAAACCGGTCAACATTGTCCCGCATAATGAAAGAAATCTGTGCAAATGTCTCCGTGTTATTCACAAGAGTTGGTAATCCGAACAATCCTTTTTCCGCGGGGAAAGGTGGTCTCAGGTGGGGAAATCCACGGTTCCCTTCAATTGACTGGATAAGCGCCGTCTCCTCACCGCATACAAAAGCACCGGCCCCTTCATAAATTTTAACCTCAAAATCGAAACCTGACCCTAATATATTTTTCCCAATCAGGTTGTTCTCCCTGCAAATTTCAAGGGCTGCCCTGATTCGTTTTACAGCAAGCGGGTATTCGGCACGGATATAAAAATAACCTTCGCGCGTATTCACAGCATATGCCGCGATAAGCATCCCTTCGATAATCCGGTAAGGGTATGACTCGAGCAGCATGCGGTCCATAAACGCACCCGGGTCACCTTCATCACCATTACAAATCAGGTATTTAAGTTCGCCTGGCTGTTTGGCGACAATTTCCCACTTGATCCCGGTAGGAAAACCTGCTCCTCCCCGCCCCCTGATGCCACTCGCTTTGATTTTTTCAATGACCTGGACGGGCGTAAATTCCTTAAAAGTTCTTTTCAACGCCTTGAAGCCACCACGTTCAATATACTCTTCCAGATCAAGGGGATTGATCAAACCCCGGTATTCGGTAGCAATCGGAAACTGTTTTCCAAGGAATGACGAGACATGTTTTTCCCTGATATCCAGTTCATATCGCTCAATGCCTGCCCATTTTTTGTCGGTCTGAATATTTTCAACCGCACTGAATAATTTATTTTTTAACTTCGCAAAACGTCCGGCAGGCTGGAAGTGCGACGAAATGATTTGTTTGACATCCTCTGGTTTCACTTTGGAATACAGGGTAGGCTCACCTTTTGCAGGGACAATTTCAACTAACGGTACCTGGTGACACATGCCTACACAGCCTACGCTTTTGAGTTTAACCTGGATTCCTGTTTCGTTGATTGAATTTTCGACGGCATCCTTGATATCACTGCTGCCGCTGGCAACACAGCAAGAGCCCAGCCCTATCCGTATTTCACCCAGAATCTCCGTGCCATCCGATTTACGGAAAACGCCGCCTCCTTTTTTATCTTTCTGGTTTTCAAAGTCTTTAATAAGTTCTGAGGCTTTATCGGAGGTAACATGCCCATAAGTGATATGATCGATCTGAACAACCGGTGCCAGGGTGCAGCATCCGAGGCAGCTCACCTTTTCGATCGTATATTTTCCCGCCTTATCGGTGTGTTCTCCGTCTTTTAATTTGAATTGCCGGCGCATGGCGTCGTAAACCTGGACTGCCCCTTTAACATGACATGCCGTGCCCACACAAACCCTGATCATATGTTCGCCAACCGGAGCAAGTCTGAACTGTGAATAAAAACTTGCAACTCCGAGGATCTCTGCGGGTTTGATCACGGTTGTGTCGCTCACACGACGCAAAGCTTCTTCAGGCAAATAGTTAAATTCACGCTGAATCGCCTGGAGGATAGGAATCAATGCCTCTTTGGTGTTTCCTCTTTCCGCTATTATATTGTCTATCTTGTTCAGGTCAATCATTATCCTGTTTTGAAGTCAATGTAAATCTTATCTTGTTATTTCGTCCCGATGCAATAGATGAATTCCGGGGTCCGCAAATACATACGGCCATTGGCGAAGGCAGGTGTTGTGGTGATTTTTTCTCCTGCGTTTCCTTCACCCAGGATTTTTTCTGTCTTAGCCACTTCAAAGACCCTCATTTTTCCTGAGGTATCGAAAGTATACAGCTTGTTATCAGCAATAACGGGTGATGAATAATAACCCGGGCCATCTTCCTTTGTCCAGTAATGTTCTCCTGAAAGGGCATCGTAACAGGCCAGTACGCCATAACTTGTTGCAATAAACAGCAATCCGTTTGCAGTCACCGGGCTGGCCACTTCAGGCATAAATTCATCACTTTCCCAGACTTTAGTGTTCTTAACAGGATCAATGGCTATGAGTTTAGCGTATTCATTGGCTGCAAATATGAGGCCACTACCGAAAGCCGGTGAAGGACCAACTTCACCCATCATACAATCAACAGACCAGAGTTCCTTGCCCGATTCGGCATCATAACCTGCGACCATGGGTTCCGTGGAAAGGACCACCTGAAATTTTCCGTTGATCTCGGCCAGGATCGGGCTCGCCCATGAAATCTTGCCCTTGCGGGCTGTTTCCCAAAGAGTCTCACCGGTTGAAGCGTTAATCGCAATTAATTTCCGGATTTTATTGGTATCGTACTGAACGTAAACTTTATCTTTCAACATCACCAGCGATGAAGAGTGACCGTAATGATTATCGGGAAGACCCAGGTTGCGCGCCCATACACGATTACCATCCATATCAAAGCTGATAATATCGCCATTGGCAAATATGGCATACACCCGGTTACCATCCGTAGTGAGCGAAGGGGCAGCCATTCCCGTATCTTCAGTGACCTTCGGCGGTGTGGCGGGGCTGCCCTGTATTTTGTCAACAGGTTGTTTCCAAAGGATTTTACCGGTGTTACCATCAAAACAGTAAACCTCGCGCGACTGGTTGTCACCTCCCGACAGGAATAATTTATTTCCCCAGATCACTGGTGAATTATACCCTTGTTTAGGAATTTTTGTTTTCCAGATCACATTTTTTCCTGATGCGGCGTCCCATTCCACCGGGGTCCCCTTCTGAAAAAAGACACCGTTCCCGAATGGTCCGCGGAATGACGATGCATTGGCTCTGATGGCATTTATAGTAGGAAAAGTAATTTTTGCTGCTTCAGCAACAGGGGCAGCAACAACTGATGAGGAATCAGCTACCGCCGTAAGAGGAACATCGGCAGTTGTGGCAGAATCGACCGAAGCTGGTTGCGTAACCTGTGGTATTTCACCAACTTTGATAACTTCAATCTGTTCCTCATTCCCGGAAGTTTTCGCGGCTGCAAGTGATTCACTGACATCGTATGTTTTAAGGTAATCGGCGGTCGCAAATGATGCACCTAGTCCCACCAGGATAAGCACCGTTCCCGTAATCATTACCCATCGCTGGGTCATTATGCGGCTTGTCAGATCGTTCTCGTCCCTGAGCTTTGGCTCTTCAATTTTAGATTTTAAACCAATAAATACACGCAGTGAAAGCGCAAAAACCAGCGATCCGAACAATAAAAGATAGCCTCCGGTTTTCACCTGCCACTGGCTGTTAAAATAAGCTTTACGCGCGAGAAGGTCAAAATTGCGTATCTCCTGTTTCAATTCTTCGCTGTTGGGTTCCTGGCTAAGCCGCTTGACCAGGGACACAAGTGCCTGACTCTCGAGCGGCTTATTTTTGG
>JBBRGI010000154.1:0-8332 GCA_038240855.1 Bacteroidales bacterium
TGTGCAAGTTCCTGAAACCTGGCATTGATAGTGGTATTTCCAAAATGGTCGCGTATGTGCTTTGTTCCTAATTCGGCCAAACGCGGTTTAATAATATCGTGGTAGCGAGTATCGTAAATAGTACCCGTGTAATTAATGTGTGTATTTACGCCAACTGCATTGGCTGCAATATTTGCCTCAATTGCTTTTTCAGTAACGAAACTATTCTGGATTAGTACACTTTCCTGATTTGTTTCTGATGGGGATTTTGTAAAACTGATAATAGTAACAATGGTTAAAACTACTACAATCAAAGACAATAAGCCTTTTGCCTTACCAGCTACACTTTTACAGTGAAACGACATTTTTTCTATCGACATAATCATAAATATAAATCTTTTCATACTCTGTCTATAATGGTTTCTGTTTTAGCATGACCACTCACGGTCGAGGCTATATGCAGTAAGGGATTGCGGGTTACTTACCTGTCCACATACACCGAAATTAGAGCGGTGCAGAATGTTTGAATAACCACTGAAACCCTTCTTGCATATAGCCTTATTAGAGCTCGTTAATTTTTGTCATTCTTCGTTACTCCAAAAGGAATTTTCAAATTTAATGAAATATTTCTACCCGGATTATATAAATTTACTTCTTTCAAGGTCGACAAATGGTCAATGTACTTGGTGTCAAGTATATTGTTGGCACTTATGCTTATTGATAATAATTGATTTTTCATTTTTATATTACCACCAATTCTTAAATCAAGAAGTGAATAACCTTTTGTCACTGTTTCGTCAGGTGCAGCATTATTTTGATTAAATGCGGTACAAGTATTAACAGATGCAAACGCCTTTTTTAGAAACAAAAACTTTTCTTTTTCTGCTCGTAATTCAAATCTCAATTTGTGAGCTGGGACAAAGGGAAGATAGTCTCCGTTTGCTTGTTTGCCAATAACAGATGAGAAAGTCGTCTCAAAATGTAACCATTTTATCGTTTTCGGATGTACATGCAAACCTGCTTCTCCACCAAATAAAACTGAATTAGCCTGCTTATACCTGAATATATCAATTCCAGTAGTTGTAGTGTCGCCTGTTGGTGAAATAAAGATATAATTGTTCACAATATTGTAAAAGCCTGCAATGTCAAAGGTGAAATTATCTTTATGGTAATGAATGCTTAAATCCGTTTCGCAGGCATTTTCGGGAACAAGATTATGGTCCCCGATTTCATAACGCAATTCGTGCTGTCCGTTTGAAGTAAGTTCAGCTAAATTAGGAGTGCGGTAAGCCGCAGCAAAATTTGCTCTAAACAAAAGTTTCTCCGATAAGTTATATGTTGCACCAAGCGAACCGCTGAAACTACCAAAAGACTTATCGAGTGGAGCACGATATGACAGTATATTTGATGGTAAGCCTATTGCTTGTGATAAAATTGATTTGTTATCATAGCGAACTCCCGTTTGAACATTCAATTTTTTGAAAAAAGTATATTGCAATAATCCAAATGCAGAATAATTATTTGTAGTGGCATCGGGTAAGAGTTTTGTTTCTCTGTCATTAAGGTTCGTATTGGTTTGATTGAGCCCTTGAAATCCAATAATATATTCGGAATTTTCTTTCGATGGTAAATGTAGTTTTGCTTCATAAGTAAGTGTTGCAAGTTTCATTTGAATTTCAAATACATCTACTTCGCCAAAATGAATCAATTCAGTATTCTGATATGCCGAATTTAAGTCAAGTTTGAAATTACCCAGATACAGTTTATTTTGAGATGAAATTAAATGTGTATTCAATTCCTGATACAAAATTTTATTTTCTCTGCCTCTTTTTGTGATTGCTTCAATAGCTTCGTCTTCAACTAAACCAAGTTTTTGATTATTGAAGTCATAAAACAATTTAAATGTTCCAATTTTATCAGTAAAACCCGCATTTGCTTTAAATGACATTTCGTTAAAACGAGAGTTTGGAACAAAAGCACCGCCTCCTTGCAAAAAATCCGAATTGGTTTTTTGTCCTACACGTAAACCGCCGAAAAATTTCTTCGATGCACCTTTTAGTCCTAAATTATTGGTCATGCCAAGTGTATTGGAAAATAGTTGCATGTTGTAATCGCCAATAATGCTGCCGACTGGAGCTGGTTTTTCTTTTATAAAATTAATAACACCACCAATTGCATCGGAGCCATAAAGCAAAGAAGCAGGACCTTTAATAATTTCAACTTCGTCAATTCCAAATTCGTCAATTCCGAGTGGATGATGACTTGAATACTGGTAATTTTCAAATCTTACTCCATTATTTAAAACTAATATGTCACTCATAGAAAGTCCACGAATAACAGGCTTTGAAACACCATTTCCTTTTGAAATCATGTCAACTCCTGGCACTTGCGTTAATGCTTCTGTAAAATTAGGTGTATTTTTAGTTGTTAGAGAGTTAAGTTTTAGAACATCTATTTTTACAGCGTTTTCATGTTGTGTTGAATTGTAACCACCTGAAACAACAATCTCTTCAGCTTCTATTGCTGTTTGTGTCATAGTAATATTTAATTCTAAACTTTTTCCGTTTAACACAACTGTCTCAATACGGTTGGTGTAGCCCATGAATGAAAATTGGATTTTAATTTTGCCATTTGGCAAATTAAAAATTTCAAATTTTCCATTACTATTTGAAACCGTGCCTTTATTCATGTCTGGAATAAATATGGTCGCACCAACCAAAGGCAAATTGTTTTGGTCTGTAATTTTTCCTGTTATTTTGTTTTGTGCGTTTGTGATATGATACGACAATACCATAACGCAAATGATAAATATATTTTTCATTTTATTACGATTTTAAAATTTTTAAACAAATTTTCAATTAACACCGCCAAGGATGTTTAAATCAAATCTGGCTATAAGGCGGTGCACGTAATAAAAATGAATATTTTGAGAGAGTTGAATAATTAACCGACTTGTAGTTATTGCAAAATTTGACTACGGGTTGCTCTTTCGGTAAAACAATATTTTTAAAGTCTGACGAATAAACAGAAAATTCAAAATTACAAACAGCACATTTCTCATGAAATACATGATAATGCTTCTCATTCTTTGCTTTACATTCAAAGTGTTCATGATGATGCTCAAGTTTAACTATTGAAGGTAAAAGAAATACCAACAAGAGTAATAACGAAGAAATATTTTTGAATTTTCGATTCATTTAAAATACCTGTTCTGTCTATTTCGTATTATTTCTTATCAAAAATAACAATTAATTACTTATTATCAAATCGATTCATCCCCAAAAAGTGTGACCTGCCGAAAGCCTGGAGGATGTGCTAATCAAGTAACCCGAAGAAGTAATAGGAAACAGAAAAACCCGGCGAATGACCGGGTGTTGATTCCTGCAAGCCAGAAAAGAACCGACGGACTGCAAATTTTACCTGGTTAACTAAATTGCCCATGAATATCCTGACGGTGATCAAAAATCCGGTGAGGAGCAGAAGCGTTTTTTTTATGGAAAAAAAGAGGTGTACAAAATGAACAATATTCAATGATTCAGGGTTATTTGGAGTATAAAAGGATAATTAGGAAAAATATTACGTTAGTATTAATAAATTGGAATTAAATGTTGAGTGTATATGCCATATAATGAGATAGATATAAATAGCGGAATTAACCGGTTATATCTGGATATAACCGGAATTAAGCGATTAAAATAATTATTGATCGTTATTTTTTTCGGGTAAATAATTTTTAGTAAATAATAGTTAGTAACCAAATTTTCCAAACTATGGATAATCGTAAATGCCTTCAATGCCACGAGCAGCTCAGAGGACGGGCAGACCAGAAATTCTGCAGTGACCAATGCAGAAGTACTTATAATAATATCGCATATTCAAATATGAATTTAGTGATCAAAGTAATCAACAGGATACTGAAAAGAAATTACTCCATTCTGGTCAGTTTAAATGCCATGGGCAAAACAACCGTTAAGAAAAGTGAGTTGATGAAAAAGGGTTACCGTTTTGATCATTTTACCTATGTGGCCGTCACACATAGAAATAATGCCAATTATTATTGTTATGATCATGGATTTCGGGAGAAAGAGGATAACAAAGTGGTTCTCGTACATCGGGATATGAAGGAAGATGTGGAGTCACTTAGGAACTAAAGACCGTTCCTTAAACCAACAGGTTAAATTATTTCACAATCGAAAAGGCAGACTCACAGGTGATTGCGACAGTTACACTGCTGTTCAGCTTCTTCGGTTTACTGAACGCTGATGGTCAATATTTGGCTACCGGGATAAATCGGACAGGTTACTCTATATTAGGCGCTTGTATGGGTACGTCTGACCAAAAATCAGCAACGGATCAACAACGGGCTTAGCAATTGATTACCTATAAAGAATAAACTAAAACATCGGCCTCCGGTTTTAAAACAAAAAACCACATCAATTTTTTTATGCGGACTGAGTAGTGTATAATTAATATATTTGCAATAAATGATTTCTTTATTACTAATCACTCGCATGAAGCTAAACAAATTGAAAATACCCGCATTGGCCGGGTTATCGACGCTTTATCTGTTGCCTGGATGGGCTGAGCCAAAACAGACACAACTTCCCAATATTTTGTGGATTACCACCGAAGACAATAGTCCTTTTTTGGGGTGTTATGGTGATTCACTGGCTACTTCGCCAAATCTTGACAAACTGGCTGCAAAAGGATTCCGTTATACCCATGCTTATGCCAATGCTCCTGTTTGTGCACCGTCACGTAATACCATCATAACGGGTATTTACGCCTGTTCGGGAGGCAACCAGCACATGCGCAGCGAGTACACCAAGTCTGACATCATAAAGTTTTACCCGCAATTCCTTCGTCAGCAGGGTTATTTCTGCACAAACAACTCAAAGGAAGATTATAATATTAAGGCTACTCAGATCAAAGGCATCTGGGATGAATCAAGTAATAAAGCCCATTATAAAAACCGTAAACCAGGACAGCCTTTCTTTGCGATATTTAACTCAACAATTTCTCACGAAAGTTGCCTGCATAAATCTACCCCGACTGAACAACTGCGCCACGATCCAAAGAAGGTAAAGCTTCCTCCCTATCACCCCGACACCCCTGAGATGCGGCATGACTGGGCACAGTATTACGATAAGATTGAGGATATGGATACCTGGGTAGGTTCTGTTCTCCATGAACTCGAAGCAAGCGGTGAGGCTGATAACACCATTGTCTTTTATTATGGCGATCATGGTGGAGTACTGGGACGTAGCAAACGTTTTGTCTATGAATCGGGAACACATGTTCCATTCATAATTCGGATTCCCGACAAGTTTAAACACCTGTTTCCCGCTTCCCGTCCGGGTGAGAAGGTTGATCGTTTGGTTGGTTTTGTTGACCTGGCACCAACGCTTTTAAGCATTACCGGTATCCCTGTCCCTGGATGGATGCAGGGCAGTGCCTTCCTTGGAACACAAAAATCGGCCGACCCGGAGTATGTTTTTATGTTCAGGGGACGTATGGATGAACGATACGATATGGTGCGTGCCGTGCGTGATAAACAGTTCAGGTATATCCGTAATTATATGCCTTACCGTATTGCGGGTCAGCATATTAACTATTTATGGAAGGCTCCGTCATTACAGTCATGGGAACGTGCTTTTCTTGCCGGTGAATGCAATGAAATTCAATCTGCCTTTTGGAAAACAAAGCCATCTGAAGAGTTGTACGATACTGAAAACGATCCCTGGGAAGTGAACAACCTTGCCACCAATCCTGAATACGTTGAGGTTCTTGAACGGATGCGGCAGGCAAATGTCACATGGGCCGGTAAAATCCTGGATACAGGTTTCATTCCTGAAGGAGAACGCAACATCAGGGCTGGCAATACCCCGTTTTACGACTATATGCGAAGCGGTAAGGTTCCGTTTAAATCTATCGTGGAAGCGGCAGACCTGGCAACACTAGGTAAAAAGGAAAATCTTGGCCGGATGATCGCCATGTTGAAAAATGAGGATAGTGCCATTCGGTATTGGGCCGCAACAGGGTTATTGATTTTGAAGGAAGATGCCCGGACGGCTATTCCCCAACTAAAAGCCGCGATCACTGATTCATCTCCCGATGTTGTTGTAGTGGCGGCCGAAGCCTTATATTACCTGGGCGAAAAAGAGGCAGGCCTGAATGCAATGCTGGGCGTACTAAAACATACTGATGTTTTTGTCAGGACCCATGCGCTTAACGCGATTGATTATACGGGTGAAAGCACTCCTAAAGTTCAGCAAGCGGTAATAAGTATGCTGAAAACTACAGCCGGACAGACAAACCAACCCCGCTACGATCATCGGGTTGTGGACTGGCTTTTTGATAAATGGAAAGTAGACAAATCACCTTTTATCCTGAAGTCAGCCGGGTAATTACTGATATTTAAAATCTTAATCAGACTCCAATACTATGAAGTGATGCGAATTTTAGGTTTTGTTTTTTTTGTGTGCATGCTGGCGCTGCCTGTCTTTGGACAAGCTCCACGTTTATTGATTACCACCGATATTGGCGGCGATCCTGATGACCAGCAGTCACTTGTAAGGTTGATGGTATATTCCGGTGAGTTTGAGATTGAAGGGTTGATCAGTTCAGCTTCCGGTGTTCCCGGAGAATTGAAACAAGCAGTTATCCGGCCATATCTCATTGAGGAAATCATTCATGGTTATCAGATGGTTTATCCCAACTTGCTGAAACATGATCCGAATTACCCTGAGCCCGGGTATTTATTGTCAGTCGTGAAGAAAGGGAATCCATTGCGCGGCTGGGCCTATGTAGGGAATGGACACAATACTGAAGGGTCTGATTGGATCATAAAAATGGTTGACAAAAAAGATAAGCAGCCATTAAATATTTGCATTTTCGGGGGACAAACAGATCTTGCACAGGCACTCTGGAATGTAAAAAACTACAGGTCGCAAAAGGAATATGCGCAATTCATCGCTAAAATCAGGATTTACGACATCAACGATCAGGATCATATCTTCGGCAACATTTTTAAGGAACATCCATCCCTCTTTTATGTCCTGGCGAAGGCCCCGGATGGGAAGGACAAACGCGAAGGGGCTTATCGCGGTATTTACCTTGGTGGTGATGAAAGCCTGACTTCAATGGCCTGGATCGGGCAAAACGTGCTCGAAAATCATGGGCCATTGGGGAAATTATATCCCATTAAAACATGGACCGCTCCCAATCCGCACGGGGTAATGAAAGAAGGTGATACACCTTCATGGTTTTTCTTTCTGGTCAATGGTCTGAATGTGGCTGATCATCCCGAATACGGTGGTTGGGGAGGCAGGTTTCTCAAAAGCGGTCCGGGCTATTATAATGATGCAGTTGATTCCCTTCCGAATGTGAAGTCGGCACGGGCTACCGTTTTTCGCTGGCGGAATGATTTTCAGCGCGACTGGTCGGCCCGCATGGATTGGTGCGTCGGTGAATATTCCAAATGTAATCATCCCCCGGTTGTGTTAGTAAACCAGTCATCCGGGAAGGAAATGTTGATTTTGACGGCCAAAGCAGGAAAGTTGATCAATTTTGATGCAGGTGGTTCAACCGATCCCGATGGCAACAGGCTGAGCTATGAATGGATGGTTTATCCCGATGATAATCACCTGACAGGAAAATTAGAGATGAAAACGGATAAGGGTAAAGCTTCTGTAAAAATGCCGGAGATGAAAAAGGGAGAGAGCATAAACCTGCTGCTGAAAGTTACCGATGATGGAAAACCGCAGTTGACTTCTTACAAACGAATTATTTTAAACCCAAAATAATGAACAATAAACTTTTATTAGTACTCCTTATTTTTTTTCGAATGCCTTAATAGTTGTTGTCTATGATTAAACATGTTGCAATACTCCCGATCCTCGTGTGTTCAATGCAATTGAACCTCAAGGCAGATCAGAAAGACCGGCCCAACATCCTTTTTGTGATCAGTGACGACCAGTCATTTCCCTATGCTTCGGCGTATGGAACCAAGGGTGTCGAAACACCAAATTTCGACAGAATCGCGCGGCTGGGTATTCTGTTTACCAATGCATTTGTCACTTCTCCTGGTTGCAGTCCGTCGCGTGCGAGTATTTTAACCGGACGATATCCCTGGCAGATTGAGGAAGCCGGAACTCACGGAAGCTCTTTTCCTTTAAAATACAAGACATTTACTCAGGTACTGGAAGAAAATAATTATGCTGTTGGTTTCACCGGTAAACCCTGGGGGCCGGGCGACTGGGAGATTTCAGGATGGAAACAAAATCCGGTGGGGAAGGAATTCAATCAGAAAAAATTACAGCCACCTTACTCCGGAATTTCCAGGATTGATTAT
>JBBRGI010000155.1:0-8256 GCA_038240855.1 Bacteroidales bacterium
CAGGGGTGAAGTTTCAATACATAACCAATAAATAGTCAGCTATGAGTAAGACAGGTATTTTTTTCGGACCGGAAAACGGTGCAGTACACCGTGTTGCCAAATTACTGGCAGCTAAAATGGAAAATCAACAACCAGCTATGAACCCGGTGAATGAAGCAATTATAGATGACCTTGCCCGTTACGACACCATTATTTTCGGTATATCGACAATCGGCCGTGATACCTGGGATCAGAAATTTTCAAACGTTGACTGGGCCCGGTTTATGCCAACCGTTTCATCGTTCGATTTTACGGGGAAAAAAGTAGCCATTTTTGGGTTGGGTGATCACATTACCTACGCCTATCATTTTGTAAATTCAATGGGGATTCTGGCAAAACTAGTGGTCAAAAACGGAGCTCTGCTGGTGGGAAAAGTAAGTCCCGACGGTTACACTTTCCAGGACTCTGAAGCCCTCGGAGGTGGATTATTTCTGGGATTACCCATTGATGAAGATTTCGAACCCGAATTGACCGATGAGCGCCTGAATAACTGGGTCAAACAATTAAATCAGGAATTTTGAACCCTAACAGCCCAAAAAGTACACCCATTAACCGGGAAGTTGTAGAACGTAAAATAAGAGAACTCAATGTTCCTGATATCGGTAATGCTTCGATCAGGGAAATTGTTCAACTCGTGAGCAGTATCGAAGCCGTCACAGGCGACCGCTATATACGAATGGAGATGGGTATTCCTGGTCTGCCATCTTCGAAGATAGGTGTCGAAGCTGAGATTGAAGCATTGCGCGCCAATGTAGCGGCCGCATATCCCCGAATCGACGGGATTCAGCCGTTGAAGGAGGAAACATCCCGTTTTGTAAAACTTTTCATGGATATTGATGTAAAACCCGAAGGCTGCGTGCCGACGGTCGGTTCCATGCAAGGAACTTATGCGGCTTTTCTGGCTTCTGGAAGTTGCCGGAAGGAGCGTGATACGGTACTGTTCATCGATCCGGGTTTCCCGGTTCAGAAACAACAGTTGCTGGTGATGGGACAGAAATACGAAACTTTTGATGTGTTCGATTACCGGGGGGTGAAATTGCGTGCCAAACTGGAATCCTATCTCCTAAATGGAAATATTAATTGTATTATTTATTCCAATCCCAATAATCCCGCATGGATATGTTTTGACGAGGCGGAACTTCAGATTATCGGGGAACTTGCAAATCAATACGATGTTTTTATTATTGAGGATCTTGCCTATTTTGGAATGGATTTCCGAAAGGATCTTTCGCGTCCGGGAGTGCCTCCCTACCAGGCTACCGTTGCCCGGTATACAGGAAACTATATTCTGATGATCTCGAGTTCAAAGGTCTTTTCATATGCCGGACAGCGAATCGGGGTGATGGTGATTTCCGATGCTTTATACCACCGGCATTTTCCTTATCTCGAAGAACGACTGAAAGTGTATGGTTTTGGTAACGCGGTTGTTCATAGGATTTTGTATTCAATGACCTCCGGAACCTCGCACTCTGCACAATATGCCTTGGCAGCCATGTTCAAAAGTGCCTGCGATGGAAAATTCAACTTCGTACAGGAGGTGAAAGAGTACGGCGAGAAGGCCAAAATTATGAAGAAACTATTTACCGGCAATGGATTTACCATTGTTTATAATACTGACCTTGATCAACCTGTGGGTGACGGCTTCTATTTCACCGTCGCCTACCCGGGAATGACAGGTCCTGAATTATTGCACAAATTGCTTTTCTACGGAATCAGCGCTATTTCGCTGGGTAACACAGGGAGTACAAAAGAAGGATTACGGGCTTGCGTCTCACATGTAAAGCGTGATCAGTTTGGCGATCTGGAATCGAGGCTTAAGCAATTTTATTCAGATTTTCCTGTAAAATCTGAACAGGTATGAGTACGTTTGCATTCCCGATTAGAAATGTTAATTATTAAATATAATACCGGATAAAAATGGCAAAAGTCAGAGGAGCAGTCGTTGTTGACATCGAAGTATGTAAAGGGTGTAACCTTTGCGTTGTAGCCTGTCCGACGCAGACTTTGGAACTAAACCGTAATGTAAACAACAAGGGTTATCACTATTCTTATATGGAAAATCCCGACAACTGCACCGGTTGTACGAATTGTTCCGCAGTTTGCCCCGATAGTTGTATCACCGTTTACAGGGCAAAAATCGAATCATAAAAATATAAGAATATCCTGAATATGGGAGAGTTAAGATTAATGAAAGGGAACGAGGTAATTGCCGAATCGGCAATCCGGTGTGGCTGTGATGCCTATTTTGGATACCCCATTACCCCACAGTCCGAAGTTATGGAAACCCTGATGGCACAACGTCCGTGGGAAGATACCGGCATGGTTGTTTTACAGGCTGAAAGTGAGATTGCTTCCATCCATATGGTATATGGTGCGGCAGGTTGCGGAAAACGTGTAATGACTTCTTCCTCAAGTCCGGGTATCAGCCTTATGGCTGAAGGTATCTCGTACATGGCTGGTTCCGAATTACCTTGCGTAATTGTGAATGTTCAGCGTGGAGGTCCCGGCCTGGGAACGATACAACCCTCGCAGGCCGATTATAACCAGGCAACAAAAGGTGGCGGACATGGTGACTATTCCTTGCTTGTACTGGCTCCTGCTTCCGTTCAGGAAATGCACGACTTCGTGGTGCTTGGATTTGAACTCGCGTTTAAATACCGTAATCCGGTAATGATTCTTGCTGACGGGGTTATCGGGCAACTTATGGAGAAAGTTGAACTGATTGATCAGCGACCCCGCTGGACCAATGAGCAGATTGTGGAGATGTCAGGCTCGTGGGCAACGGCAGGAAAACCTGCAAATCGTAAAAAGAATGTAATCACATCTTTAGAGATGGATTCCTTTATTATGGAAGGAAATAACCTCCGGCTTCAGGAAAAATATACCCGGATGAAAGCCGAAGAGGTCCGTTATGAAGCTATTGAATGTGAGGATGCCGATTATATCATGATCGCTTTCGGATCGGCTGCCCGTATTTGTCAGAAGACAGTTCAGGTCGCACGTAAAAAAGGTATCAAGGTGGGTTTACTCCGTCCTATCACTCTTTTCCCTTTTCCGGATGAAATCATCGCGGAATACGCCACAAAAGTGAAAGGTTTTCTGTCTGTTGAATTTAATGCCGGACAGATGGTTCATGATATCCGTTTGGCCGCCAACGGGAAAACAAAGGTGGAATATTTCGGACGCATGGGAGGTATTGTACCAAATCCGGGCGAGGTGGAAGAAGCACTTGAACAAAAACTTATAAGAGGATAATTATGCCTGTAGTAACTCAAAAAATCAACGATATCATTAAACCGGAAAACCTGGTTTATGCAAAGTCACCGCTTCTGAACGACGATATCATGCACTATTGTCCCGGTTGCAGCCACGGGGTTGTTCACCGTTTGATTGCAGAGGTGATTGATGAAATGGGAATTCAGGACCAGACGATTGGTGTTTCACCTGTAGGATGTGCGGTTTTTGCCTATAAATACATTGATATCGACTGGCAGGAAGCGGCTCATGGTCGTGCTCCGGCAGTGGCAACAGGAATTAAAAGGGTGATGCCCGATAAATATGTCTTCTCCTACCAGGGTGACGGCGACCTTGCCGCAATTGGTACGGCCGAAACTTTTCATGCCGTAAACCGCGGCGAAAATATCGTGATGATCTTTATCAACAATGCGATCTACGGAATGACCGGTGGTCAGATGGCTCCGACAACACTTATCGGGCAGGTGACAGCAACGACACCCTACGGCAGAAACGTTGATTTAAATGGTTATCCGTTGAAGATTACGGAATTATTAGCTCAATTACCCGGCGCAGCTTTTGTGACACGCCAAAGCGTTCAAAATCCGGCAGCGGTGCGCAAAACGAAAAAGGCGATCCGTAAAGCGTTCGAAATCCAGGCAATGAAAAAAGGAACCGCATTCGTCGAAGTGGTATCTACCTGCAGTTCCGGTTGGAAACTTAGTCCTGTGGATTCGAATAAGTGGATGGAAGAGAATATGTTTCCCCAGTATCCGCTTGGAGATATCAAGGACAGTTCCCGGGCAGATGCGGATTTATTCCGTATCAAAGGTTAATTCTATTTTATACAAACTGAAAAAAATGACGGAAGAAATCATAATTGCAGGATTTGGCGGACAGGGTGTTCTGTCGATGGGAAAAATTCTTGCTTACTCAGGTGTTATGCAGGATCAGGAGGTGGCCTGGTTCCCCTCCTATGGACCAGAAATGCGTGGCGGTACAGCAAATGTTACCGTTATCCTGAGTGACGAAAGAATCAGTTCACCCATTCTCAACGAATTTGACACAGCCATCATTCTCAACCAGCAATCGATGACCAAATTCGAATCGCGCGTAAAGGCCGGTGGCACTCTGATTTATGATCCTAACGGGATCGTGAAGCATCCATCAAGGAAAGACATCAACATCCTAAGGGTCGAAGGTTCACGGCTTGCTGTTGAAATGGGCAATCCGCTCACTTTTAATATGATTGTTCTGGGTGCTTTTCTGAAGGCTAAACCTGTAATCAAACTCGAAAATGTAAAAAAAGGACTTGAGAAATCATTGCCTGAACGACATCACAAACTTATTCCACTCAACCTGGCTGCGATCGAAACCGGTCAGAAAAATCTAGTAGTTGTTCAGACCGTTTAATTTGAATAATTAAGGTTGTATAGCCTTTGGAGATCAGGCCGGGGTCGCGTGTTAATTTTGCACTGCACGTCGAAACTTTATATGAATTTGAAATTAAGGATTTTCATATTGGGCCACTAATTGAATTTGCTTATGATAAAGAAGACTATCATATTAGTATAGGATTGCATGTTGGATTGGGATTTTAGGTTAGTTTTACAGTAATGGAAAATCAGGAGCCGGGACATATGCGTCGTCCACGATATAAAGGGACACACCCCAAATTGTTTAAGGAGAAGTACAAGGAACAACAGCCTGAGCTTTATGCTGAGGATATTGCAAAGGTTATAGACCAGGGACGAACCCCTGCGGGAATGCATCTTTCGATCTGTGTGAACGAAATTCTGGACATTCTAAAAGTCGTTCCCGGCCAAACAGGCCTGGATGCCACATTGGGTTACGGCGGACATAGTCTGGAATTACTCAAAAGTCTGCAGCCCGGTGGTCGGCTCTATGCCATCGATGTTGATCCTTTGGAATTACCGCGGACCAGGGACCGTCTTGCAGCGCTGGGTTACAGACCTGATGTTTTAGAGATTAAAAAAATGAATTTTTCGGATATCGATAGACTTGTTGCTGAGACCGGCCCGCTTGATTTTGTCCTCGCAGATTTGGGAGTTTCCTCGATGCAGATTGATAATCCGGAAAGAGGATTTTCATTTAAGGTGGAAGGTCCGTTAGACTTAAGGCTAAATCCAAAGAGTGGAAAACCGGCATCTGCTCTTTTAAAAACTATTTCGCGCGAAGAATTGGAAGAGCTGTTGTCCGTGAATGCAGATGAGCCCTTTTATCAGCCTATTGCGGAAGCCATTGTTACAAATATTTCCGAAGGAAAGGTTATCTCCACAACTAAACAGTTGCAGAATATTATCACTGAAGCCATGGAATCACATCCTAAAAAACCTTCGCGGGAGGAGATCCGGAAATCATGTCAGCGTTGCTTCCAGGCCTTGCGGATTGAAGTGAATGATGAATTCGGTGCATTGGAGCAATTCCTCGAAAAGCTTCCAGAGGCGCTTGTCAGTGGCGGACGAGTAGCAATTCTTTCATTTCATTCGGGAGAAGACCGTCGTGTAAAAAAGTATTTCCAACACTTTTTTCGGGAAGCTATTTTCAGCGAAGTAGCCCCCGATCCGGTCCGTCCATCGGCGCAGGAATGTTTTACCAATCCCCGGGCACGTTCGGCTAAGTTGCGTTGGGCTGTAAAAGCATAAAGCCGATCTCAGATCATTCCGATTTCAATCTGCCACACGATATATTCGATCATGCGGTCTTCGTTGGCGGCATCATATTCCGATTTGAGGTTATGACCAAAGATACGGGCTATACTCTGCCAGAAAAACGCGCTGAA
Organism: Bacteroidales bacterium; assembly: GCA_038240855.1. Classification (GTDB taxonomy): domain Bacteria; phylum Bacteroidota; class Bacteroidia; order Bacteroidales; family Prolixibacteraceae; genus JAAFHB01. Next base: position 6,077 of record JBBRGI010000155.1, read on the forward strand.
TCCACCTTTAAACTCCTTGATGATTTCGAATGACGATTTACCGGTTTCGCGGTCAATGAGTTTTATTAATATGCGTCCTTGTGAGACGGTCATTGTGCGGATTTCGGCCTCATATTGGTCAAAAAGTTCTTTCTCAATTTTTTTGACATATTCCTTGCGTTCACGATCTTTCTTAAAACTCAGATAAACCTGATTGTATTCCCCGATTTTTACTGCTGCCAGTTTCGCGATGGGATATACTTTTTTGACTTTAAGCTCCAAGGCAGTGTACTGCCTGAGCTCCCTGCGCGACATTTTATGGGGAAAGACTGGAATGTCGGGCAGCATTATATGAGGCAAGGAGTCGGGTCCCAATATTAAAATGCGACTGTCGTACCGGTAGGGGGGCAGGTCTTTAATCTGTCCGAATCCCGCAAGTGGCATCAATAAAATCACAACAAAATAAAACCATTTAATCATCCTGAACTTCTCCTATTCGACTGCAAAAGTAGTAAACGAACGGTAAAGAGTTCAAATTTCCCGCATTATTAAATTTCAAACTTTACGAACGACCGGATTTTAAATCAATATCTTTGTATGTTATTTCAATAAACCTAAATGATCTAAGTGTGAAGACCGAGAAAATTAACGTGGGTGTTTCTTCCGAAATTGGATTGCTCGAAGCAGTAATTTTGCATACTCCGGGTCATGAAGTTGAAAATATGACTCCCGAGAATGCTGAGCGGGCGCTTTACAGCGATATATTAAACCTTTCGGTAGCAACAAAAGAATATATGCATCTCAAAGGTGTCCTGGATAAAGTGACCCGTACTTTTGAAGTCAGGGATTTACTCAGGGAAACGATCTCCGATGAACAGGTAAAGGACAACCTTGTACGAAAAATCTGTGCACAGGAAGATTCGATGGGCGAAATTGATTTTTTATTGAATACTCCTGCCGGACTGCTTTCCTGTCAATTGATCGAAGGGGTGGTGCTCAGACGCGACAATCTGACCCGCTTTCTGAGCAAGGAACGTTACTCGATGCGTCCTTTGCATAATTTTCTTTTTACCCGTGATGCTTCCATGACACTCTGGGATGAGGTACTCATTGGTAAAATGGCGAGTAAAGTACGTGAGCGCGAGTCGCTGATCATGGAAACAATCTTTAAGCATCATCCGGCTTTTGGTGTTAAAACGATAAATCCCGGAGCACCGGCCGGGAATTTAGGGCTGTTCCCGAGTGCAACGATCGAAGGGGGTGATTTGCTGATTGGTCGTGAAGATGTTCTGGTGGTTGGAACGGGCATGCGAACCTCAACCCAGGGAATCGACTACCTGATCGAAATGATTAAGGCAAAAAAGACAGGGGTAAAACATATTATTGTGCAGGAACTTCCCGAGAGTCCGGAATCATTTATCCATCTCGATATGACATTTACTTTCCTGGATAAAGATGCCTGCATGGTTTATGATCCGTTGATACTCAAAGGCAATAAATTTCATACCATTCATATTACCATTGATAATGGGAAAGTTACAGGAATCACACAACCGAAGAATGTGTTAGAAGCCTTGAATGGAATCGGGTTTAATCTCAACCCCGTCTTTTGCGGAGGCAAACAGGATCCGTGGATCATGGAGCGTGAACAATGGCATAGTGGCGCAAATTTCCTGGCTTATGCTCCCGGTAAAGTGATCGGATATGAGCGTAATGATTATACCCTCCAGGAGATGAGCAACCATGGTTTCGAGATTATCAGCGCCATTGATGTAATCGAAGAAAGGGTAAACCCCGACAATTATCAAAAAGCAGTAATCACGATCCCGGGCTCGGAACTGGCCAGGGGTGGGGGCGGTGCACGCTGTATGACAATGCCCGTTTGCCGGCAAAAGGTTGATTGGTCGTAAGGGCGTATCATGATGCACCCCCGCTCAATTTTGGCAAATATTCTCATGTACAGGGATATCTCACAATACTTCCTTACAAAACACTGATTTTTTATGCGTAAACTATTAAACGAAGAACTTCCCCGGCTTTCGGTCACAGATTTTAAGGAAGCGGATAAAATACCTTTTGTAGTAATCCTCGACCAGGTAAGGAGCTGCAACAATGTGGGTTCGGTATTCCGTACCTCAGATGCAATGCTTGTGAGAAAGATCTGTCTGTGCGGGATTACGGCAATTCCGCCCGATAAAGAA
>JBBRGI010000156.1:0-8191 GCA_038240855.1 Bacteroidales bacterium
AGTAATTGTACGTCAGATGATGCGCAAGGTCGAAATTGAGGATGCAGGTGATACACGATTCCTTGAGAAACAGGTTGTTGACAAAGGTGATTTCACCACTGAAAATGACTGGATTTACGGGAAGAAGATCATCATCGAGTCGGGTGATTCCGAAGCTTTACGTCCCGGTATGATCATTACAGCACGCCGTTTGAGGGATGAAAATTCATTGCTGAAACGCCGTGACAAGAAAACTGTTGATGCCCGCGACGCTATTCCTGCTACTTCAAGCCAGGTTCTTCAGGGGATAACACGTGCATCATTGCAGACAAAATCATGGATGTCGGCTGCATCATTCCAGGAAACAACTAAAGTATTGAACGAAGCTGCCATAAATGGTAAAATCGATTACCTTGAAGGCTTAAAGGAGAATGTAATCTGTGGTCATTTAATTCCGGCAGGAACTGGTAATCCGATGTTTAAAAACATCGTGGTAGGTTCCAGGGATGAATACGATCGTCTGATTGATTCAAAAAAAGGTGATGATACCGGTGAAGAGGAGGATTATTAACAGAGAGCAAGTCTCCAAATTGAAACTTTAAAAGCAATTTACTCATGAATGACGAAAATCAGGATCAACAGCTCAATATCGAATTAAATGAAGATATCGCACAGGGTACTTATGCAAACCTGGCAATAATTACCCATTCTCCCTCGGAGTTTGTGGTTGATTTTGTCAGAGTGATGCCGGGTATTCCCAAAGCCAGTGTGAAGTCGAGGATCATTTTAACCCCCGAACATGCGAAAAGGTTGATGATGGCCCTGCAGGACAATATAAATAAATTTGAGTCCCTGCACGGCCCTATTCATATCCAGGGAGGACATAATAATGTCGTTCCCATGACTTTTGGCGGTCCGACAGGACAAGCGTAATTTTCTGAGTTAAAGCATACTATAAAGGCTCTTCCGAAAGGAGGAGCTTTTTATCCCCCTCGTTTGCAACGAGGGGTTTGTGGTTATGAGTTTGCAACTCAGCTTCGAATTTTTATTTTTAAAATTTACTATTCCTAAGATTCCAAACAATAGTTTCGTAAATCAATTACTACGATGCGGTAAAGACATCTCCCAATCAGTGATTGTAAAGGTCAGGAAGTAAACTGTATTCTGGTCGGCGATAGTTTAGACTTCGGATGATATTTAGTGATGAATTTTTCGTTACAAACGACTGACAACTAACCCCTCGTTACAAACGAGGGGGATCTTCAGGATTACCAACAAGTGGGATCATGGGCTTTCTATTTGTTGACTTCAATGTAAGAACATAAGGATCAATACAAATAATTATTTCACGATCAACTTACCGGTAACTATTTTGCCTTTTACTCTGGCTCTTACAATGTAAACTCCATCATTCCAACCCGAAGTGTTAATGGTACGCCTGTCGCCTTTTAAATTTGAGATTCTGGATTTCAGATTTCGCATCGAGTCATAGATTTCGATATCCCAAACGGTTGTTTCATCAAAATTACTTTCCGTGTTCGGCACAATGGTCATAATGGTTTCAGAGAGTGAAGGATTTGGAGAGAAGATCATCGAATAAGTTGGATAAAGATCGCAAGTTGTGCTATTTTCAAAATACATGCAAATATTAAAATCGTCATTACAACAATTTTTACCATCAACTGAAATACTGTTATATGGATCTTCGTTGGTATTGATCGATATAGTATATCCACTACTATAATTGGTAGTCCAGGTAGAAGGCACGGTCCAAACCAAGTCATAAACAGGACAATAGTTACTGCTATGGTATACCATAATATCATAATTGGTATTTGGACAAAAAGAGAGATTTCCGTATTCATCGTTAGTTACGGGATAGCCATCTGGCCGGGTAACTCGAAAAGTATATTCGGGAGTGCCTACATAAACATCTGCTCGAGGAAGAATTATCGATCCGCAGGAAGCTGAATTTACAGTTGCCTGAATCCAACCTTCACCCGAACCATTCAAATGCATCTTCTGAATATTGGACTTGTCCATTGACTAAAAACCAATCATTAAAAATATTTACGGGAACAATTTCTACCATAGGTGTTATCCCTCTTATTCCAAGCGCATTATGAGCTGCTCCAATTATTCCAGCACAACATTGACCATGGCCAAGATGCATTCCAGGAGGATCGTTCCCGTTGGGTGCGCCTTGTGTATCTGGATTTTCTTGAGAAAATTGAGGTGTGAATCCACTCAAAATTCGTCCATTTAATTCTTCATGGTTTTCAACACCATCATCAATCACAGCTACCTTAATAATTAGACAGTTTCCGGTTGTTATGCCCCAGGCTTCTGATGCATTTATATCAAATCCAGCAGTTCCGCCCAATTGACCTGTATTGTTCAAATAGTATTGTTCACTATATAGAGGATCATTGATCTGATGTTTTTCTCTGGGAGCAATAAAGTTTGGATGGCAATACTCAACCAATCCACTCTCATATATAAGATTAGAATATTCAAGTAGATTATCCCAATCCATCGTTTCTAAAACATAAGTATTGAACCTAGTCCTGCTTGTAACAAATACCTTATTGTTAGTTATCTTTAGAATATCTTCAACCGAAGCATCTTTTTTGGTTGCATAAGGATTTCTCCGGTAAATAAAATTGGGAGATTTCCAAATTGATAAGCTGGCATTACATTTGAAAATTCTTCATGTTCTTTTAACTTCGTCGCATAAACTGGATTATCCTCTGTAATAACAAGCCCAAGGTTCTGCTTAATTTTTGTTAATTGTTTGATGTTTTTATCGCTTTTTAAATTTTCTGAGGCATTCTCAAAATTTACATTTTCTTCATTACAATTAGGGTTAGATTAATTTTTTTCATGTTTATTCTGTTTATCTATTTATTTAGTTTAAAGTGATAATTTTTGTAACAATATAATAGGTTACTGAGGGAGGACCGTAAATAGTTGGGCAAACAATCGGAGGATCTGGTGAAAAAAGGTTAGGTTGTTCTCTTTCTTTTTCTGTTAATTCCCGATATTCAAAATACAACCAAGTACCAACAGCACGGGGAACATCGGCTGATATTCCTGTTTTTTCAAAATATGGAACACCAATGGCATTTTTGTAAGTGATTTTTTCTTTTTCTCCAACGTAGGAAAAGGTGCCTTCGAATCCAATTCCTTTCGGGTTTTCAACTTCGATCAATACAATTTCGCCATAACATCCTGCGGTAACAGCAATAATTTTGCCTTTGGCCTGGTTGGGAGGTAGCTGTTCATCTTCTTCACATGCTACCCCCAGAAAAACAAGATACAAGAGCATAAGACCAATTTTAAAAATTGTTGTTTTCATGATTTTAAGTTTGATTTGTAATTTTGTTAAAATTAGCCAAATTATACTACAGATTATTTATATAATCCAATAATTTAGCCAATGAAGGAAGGTCAACAACGATAGGGTTGAACGAACATTTATTGCAGGTAAACGGCATTAATTTTTGAACCTTATGTTATGAACCTACGGGCGTTTTTATTTCGATTTAAAATTAAATTCTCAGTAAGTTCTTCGAATGCAGATTCATCGATAGCATTCCAACAACCAAAATAGATTTCAAAGTAAATGAGAACTCTTTTTTCAATAATCATTCTAAATTATTGGTGCCAATTGTTCTAATCTGCTTTTCGAATAATTCGATGGTTTGTTCTAATGCATTGATATGTTTGACTTCCAGAGGTATTGGGAGGGTAATTCTGCCTTGAATGGGAATTATCGGTGTTCATTGATCAAATAGCCTGAATTTATCACAGTTGGTCAGCAAGGATTGAAGTTTTATATTTGCCGACCGAAAAGATTCAAAATCATATAGAATAATTATGAAGGGTTTAAGAATTATTGTACTTGCCAAGCAGGTTCCTGACACACGAAATGTCGGGAAAGATGCCATGAAAGCAGACGGAACTGTAAACAGGGCCGTCCTTCCTGCAATTTTTAATCCGGAGGATCTCAATGCACTTGAGCTTGCGCTGCGTGTGAAAGATGAGGTTCCTGGTACAACGGTTACAATTTTAACTATGGGTCCGGGACGGGCTGCCGAAATTATCCGGGAAGGTTTATATCGCGGAGCTGATGGTGGTATTTTGCTGACCGACAGAGCTTTTGCAGGTTCCGACACGCTGGCTACCTCCTATGCCTTATCGCAGGCCATAAAGGAAATGGGTGGATTTGACCTGATTGTTGCTGGCCGTCAGGCAATCGATGGCGATACTGCCCAGGTTGGACCTCAGGTAGCTGAAAAACTGGGCTTGTTCCAGGTAACTTATGTAGAAGCGGTGATTAAAGTCGATAAAGCACAGATGGTTGTGCGTCGCCGACTTGACAACGGTGTGGAAACCGTGAAAGCGCCATTGCCGCTTCTGTTGACAGTTAACAATACAGCGCCCGACTGCCGTTCAAGGAATGCCAAATTGCTGATGAAATACAAACATGCCCGTACGGTCACCGAACGCCAGGAAGCAACCGAAGACTACCTGTATCTTTATGATTCACGTCCTTTCCTGAATATTCTTGAAATGACGGTAAGTGAAATTAAATCGGAACCCGGACAACTGGGTCTGTCCGGATCGCCCACAAAGGTAAAACGGATCGAAAACGTAATCTTACAGGCAAAAGATGCCAAAAGATTAACTTCCGCCGACGAGGGTATAAATGATATGATGAAGGAATTAATCGATAGCCACGTAATTGGTTAGTAGTTCATTTTTTACAGTTACAAAAATAATCGAAGAATGAATAATATATTTGTTTATTGCGAAGTTGAAGAAGGTGTCGTTGCTGATGTGAGTCTCGAACTTCTGACCAAGGGCCGTAGCCTGGCCAATGAGCTGAAATGCGGACTTGAGGCTGTTATTATTGGTTCTGGTCTTAAGGATGTTGAAAAACAGGTTATCCCTTACGGAACGGATGTTGTGCACATGGTAGATGATCCGCGTATGGAGCCATATACAACTGCACCACATGCGGCTGTACTGATCAAATTATTTCAGGATGAAAAACCACAGATCGCCCTGATGGGAGCTACTCCTATCGGCCGCGATTTAGGTCCCAGAGTTTCATCTGCCCTGCACAGTGGCTTGACTGCTGACTGTACAAGTCTGGAAATCGGCGACCATGAAGATAAGAAAGCAGGTAAGATATATAAAAACCTGTTGTACCAGATACGCCCTGCCTTTGGCGGAAATATAATTGCCTGGATTATCAATCCCGATTGTCGCCCGCAAATGGCCACCGTACGCGAAGGGGTCATGAAAAAAGAAATTCTCAATCCTTTATATCCGGGCAAAGTCAATCATCTCGAAGTTTCAAAATATGTTTCTGATACCGATTTTGTGGTTCAGGTTATTGAACGTCATCTCGAAAAACGGAAAATCAATATCAAGGGGGCCTCAATCATTATTTCCGGCGGGTATGGAGTTGGATCGAAAGAAAACTTTAAACTGCTCTATGAGCTCGCAGATGTGTTAGGAGCCGAAGTTGGCGCCTCACGTGCCGCTGTCGATGCCGGTTATACCGATCACGAAAGGCAGATCGGACAGACAGGTATTACAGTCCGGCCAAAATTATACATAGCATGCGGCATTTCAGGCCAGGTCCAGCACCGTGCCGGAATGGAAGAATCTGCACAGATTATCTCAATTAATACCGATCCGGAGGCTCCGCTGAACTCTTTGGCCGATTATGTTATCACCGGTGATATTGCGGACATAATTCCAAAAATGATTAAGTATTATAAATTAAATACGAAGTAAATCGTAACCGGTTTATATCAAAAAATTAAACGATAAATGGCAAATTTATATCACGATAACAGAGACTTAAAATTCCACCTGACGCATCCGCTGATGCAGAAGCTGGTAATGATGAAGGAACGTAATTTCGCCGACAAATCCAGCTTTGATTATGCCCCGATTGATTTTGAGGATGCAATGGATAGTTATGAGCGCGTACTTGAGGTGGTAGGTGAAATCAGTGGCGATATTATTGCCCCGAATGCTGAATCAATCGATGCCGAAGGTCCGCAGGTCGTCGACGGACGTGTCATCTACGCCCGTGGAACCCAGGAGAATCTTGATGCACTGATTAAAGCCGGTTTACTTGGAATCACCTTGCCCAGACGATTTGGCGGGCTGAACTTCCCGATCGTTCCCTATATCATGGCAGCCGATATCGTTTCACGTGCTGATGCCGGTTTTGTAAATATCTGGGGTCTGCAGGATTGCGCTGAGACTTTAAATGAATTTGCCTCCGAGGAGCAGAAAGAAAGATGGCTCACACGCGTAGTAAACGGCGAAACGATGGCGATGGATCTTACTGAACCTGATGCCGGATCCGATTTACAGGCAGTACAGCTTAAGGCTACATGGTCGGAAAAGAAGAAAACCTGGTTGCTCAATGGGGTTAAACGGTTTATTACCAATGGTGATGGTGACATCGCACTGGTATTGGCCCGTTCCGAAGAGGGTACTCGCGACGGACGTGGCTTGTCGATGTATGTTTATGATAAACGCCTTGGGGGCGTTACTGTCCGTAGGATTGAGCACAAGATGGGTATCATCGGTTCTCCGACCTGCGAACTGGTCTTTAAGGACGCACCCGGAGAGCTGATCGGCAGCCGGAAAATGGGATTGATCAAATACGTCATGGCATTGATGAATGGCGCAAGGCTTGGAATCGCTGCGCAATCAGTCGGTATTTCTGAAGCTGCGTACCGCGAGGCATTACAATATGCAAAAGAGCGTGCCCAGTTTGGTAAAGCCATTATTAAATTCCCTGCTGTATATGAAATGCTTTCAGTTATGAAAGCAAAACTTGATGCTTCCCGAACTTTACTCTACGAAACTTCGAGATTTGTTGATGTTTATAAAACTTACCAGCATATCTCGGATGAGCGAAAACTGACTCCGGCCGAGCGTGACGAAATGAAAGCATTTCAGCACTTGTCCGACCTGTTTACACCACTGGCAAAAGGAATTACCTCGGAATTCTGTAATCAGAATGCCTATGATGCTATCCAGATCCATGGCGGGTCCGGCTTCATGAAGGATTACGCTGTCGAACGTATTTATCGCGATGCCAGAATCACCTCTATTTATGAAGGAACTACTCAGTTGCAGGTGGTTGCAGCAATCAGGGGAGTTACAACGGGTGGTTACCTTAAACAAATCCACGCATACGAAAAGATAAATGTGAGACCGGAACTTGAAAAATTCCGCAGGATATTGATTTCATTGACACAGGATTATGATGAAGCTGCGCAGAATGTAATCAACGTGGGTGATAACGAATACATCGATTTTCATGCACGCCGTCTGGTCGAAATGGCGGGATACATTATCATGAGTTACCTGCTTGTGCTGGATGCTAACCGCGATATGGAATATTTCCGGTCGGCACAGGTTTTTAATATTATGGCCAAGGGTGAAGTTAAAGCCAGGGGCGAATTTATAAGAGCCTCCTCGCTTGAAGATATAGGAAACTATAAATACTAGCATATAAAAAAAACCGGTTTAAACCGGTTTTTTTTATATGCTAAAACCGATTTGTGTTTATATGGGTTACTGAAAAAAATCCACCTGATACAAATGCCGGAAATTTTAAAATATTAATTACCTGGTATGTAAAAGTTTTTTTTAAATAATCTGAATTAATATTGAATTGAGTACAATTTATATTAAATATAAAGTAAATCCGGAATATATATTGATACATTTGTCTGATCCGGGATTTAAAGGAATTACTTGATGTTACTATCCGAATAATCTAACAGGCAATCTATCAACCATGACTTATGATAATGATTTTGAATACGCTATCCCATGCAATAATTGTGAAGAATTGCTGATAAGCGGGTCTTCAATAACCGATTTGCAACTTTCTAAGACCGACATGGTAAAACACATTCAGGAGCTCACGCTACAGAATGCAGAACTTAGATTTGCAAAAGAACAGGCCGAACTTGCAAAAGCGAAATATGCTGCATTGTATGATTTATCTCCCTCAGGATATTTTACGCTTTCGCAGGAAGGTGAAATCATGGAGTCGAACATCAGTGGATCGCAAATGCTGTGCAGAGATTGTTTGCATTTAAAAAACAGTATGTTCGACTTTTTTGTATCGGAAAATACAAAACCGGTCTTCAATAACTTTCTC
>JBBRGI010000157.1:0-8173 GCA_038240855.1 Bacteroidales bacterium
GTCAGATTACGTCCGAAAAGTGTGTTTTTTTTCAATGTCCGTGAAATCATGGCCGGGGTAATATCGGTGGCTGTGATATGACAATCAGCGGTAATAAACTCCAGATCGAGACCGGTGCCCGCGCCAACGATGAGCACTTCGTCGCCAGGTATGATTTCCAGCCCTATTATAGATTTACTCCTTGATTTGGAAAAAATCCGGGCAGCAATGTCATATCCGGGTGCATAAAGCGTGTATCGGAACCGGTTCCACCTGTTTGTGTTGAATATTTCAAAAGAATTCATCGGCAATGCGAATTTTCTTAAATTATTTGAAATGGACAGATTATTCCTGGCCGGGTGTCTTCTCCTCGTGACTGTGGGAATTCTGTTTCCTTAGTTGGCTGTGATGAATACTATACGTAAAATAGATAAAAATGCCTATTGCCATCCAGATGATCAACCGCAACCAGGTATCGTACGGTAAAGAAAACATCTGAACCAAACAGATTGATGCTCCAAGAATAGGTACAAGCGGAACGAACGGCGTCTTGAAAGTGCGTTTAAGATCGGGTCGGTTTACCCGTAAAAAAATAATACCAATACACACAATCACAAACGCGAGCAAAGTACCAATGGAAACCAGCTCACCAAGAATATCTATGGGTAAAATTCCAGCCAAAATACAGGCCACAGAACCTGTAAGAACAGTGCTAAAATAGGGGGTTTTAAAACGGGGATGAATCTTTGCAAACCGTTCAGGCAGCAGTCCGTCTTTGGCCATTGCATAAAAAATCCGTGGTTGCCCAAGCATCATCACCAAAATAACCGAACTCAGGCCTGCAATTGCAGCAATTTTTATAACAGGACGAAGCCAGAAAAGCTGCTTCCCCATAGCATCTACGCCGACGGCGATAGGATCGGCAACATTTAGAAAAGTATAACTTACAATTCCTGTCAGCACGATAGCAACCGCAATATACAGTATAGTTGAAATGCCCAGCGATCCTAAAATGCCGATGGGCATATCCCTTTGAGGATTTTTAGCCTCCTGGGCCGCAGTCGATACAGCATCAAATCCGATATACGCGAAAAAAATCACCGCCGAACCGCGTAGTATCCCACTCCATCCAAAAGCTCCCCAATTGCCCGTATTTGCCGGAATAAAAGGGTGCCAGTTGGCCTTATTAACAAAGAAAAATCCGATTCCGACAAACAAGAGTATCACAAAAACTTTGATAATAACCATGATATTATTGAATCCGGCTGACTCCTTAATTCCAACAACGAGCAATACTGTAATTGCTGCAACAATAAACATAGCAGGCAGATTCAATACAGCGGTAACATGTGGTAAAGTCTCTACTGCAATTCCGGAGGCGGTCAGGCTTTCAATAATCTGATGGGTTAAAGGTTTCCATCCCAAATAGGGAATATCAATAAGAATGGTATTCCAGGCTGCTGTAAATTGAGGAGAAATATGAACTCCAAAATCTTTCAGAAAACTTACCACGTATCCCGACCAACCGACTGATACCGTGGATGCGGCAAATAAATATTCCAGAATCAGGTCCCAGCCGATAATCCAGGCCACAAATTCCCCAAGTGTGGCGTAGGCATACGTATAAGCACTCCCTGAGACAGGGATCATTGATGCAAACTCGGCATAACACAGCCCGGCGAACAAACATGCCAGACCGGAGATCAAAAAGGAAATAACGATAGCAGGTCCGGCGTATTGCGCCGCAGCCTGTCCTGTTAAAACAAAAATACCGGCCCCAATAACGGCTCCGATACCAAGTGTTGTAAGATTTGTAGCACTCAATGCCCGCTTCATGCCATTATCTTCGTTGGCATGATGCATCAGCTGCTTAAAAGATTTGGTGCTGAATAAAGGGGAATTCATCAAAAGCAGGCTTTAATCAGTACAGTACTAACTATTTCGGTCAATGGAATCCTGTCTTTGGTAAACCTCCGGTTTATTGGTCCATTTACCATTTTTGGATTCGCCTAAAACGACAACTTCTTTCGACTTACCATACTCACTGATGGCCTGCATCATCTCTTCTTTACTTTTCCGGATTATTTTAATCCCTGTCAGAGAACCTTTGTTGCGAACTTCAATGTAAAAGCCATCTCTGTATTCTTTTGCTCGTGTTGGTGGTCTGCCCATATGTATTCAAATTTATTAATCTTGTTATCAGCTCAGCAAAGTGCTTCCAATTTGCCGGTATTGTTTCTTCAAAGCCCGCAAAGCGGGTAATCTATACTTAAACGAAATGAGTAACTGATTGTTCACTTCAATTTGTTATTCATTACATTGGATATATACAATCCGTTGGGGGCCAAATATAAGTATTTTTTTTGTTAAAAACAAATTCCTCCGCAAATTACGGTGATCAAATCGACTCGTGCACTTCAGGGATGGGCATAGCATGGAACAATTTTAACAAATGGATAAGGGTGCTGCGAGTCAGAATAAGAATTGATCCGCGGCACCCTACTGCTTTGCCTGGCTGTATAAAATACTCTTAAGTCCTGATGTCCGGTTATCCGGGACTAAAGCTCCTTTTCAGTAAAAGCTCCTATTTTCAGATATTTTTGATATATTTTTTCATACGCATCAACGTTGTCCTGTAATGGGAAATAGGTTTTTTCGAATCCTTTTCCCATTGCTTTCTGCGAATCTTCAACTTTGGAGTAAATTCCTGCAACGACAGCAGCAAACATCGCAGCGCCAAATGCGCAGGTCTGTTCGGTTCTGGCAACTTTAATAGGCATATTCAGCACATCAGCAAGCGTTTGCATTACAAAAGGTGATTTTTTTGCAACACCGCCTAAACCGATAATCTCTTTTATTTCTATTCCTTCACGTTTGAACCTTTCGGCGATCGCCCGTGAACCGAAGGCCGTAGCTTCAACTAATGCCCTGAATATCCGCGGTGCAGAGGACCCTAATTTCAATCCCGTTAACGATCCTGTGACTTCCTGTGTGGCATCCGGTGTTCGTCTGCCATTCATCCAGTCAACAGCAACAATGGTCGATTCTTCAATGGGGATCAGCATCGCTGCGGCCGATAATTCGGGGATAATCCCTTCAATGGTTTCTGCAATGAGCTTATCCTTTGTATCCTGATCGAGGATGGATGATTTGGCGAGTACCTGTTCGAGTGGCCAGGCAACAACATTCCTGAACCAGGCATAAATATCCCCGAAGGCGGACTGCCCTGCTTCAAGCCCTATATAACCCGGTATAACAGATCCATCTACCTGTCCGCATATTCCGGGTATTAGTTTATCACCCATTTGACCGTATGATGCTACCATAATATCACAGGTAGATGTTCCGATCGATCTGGCCAGGACATTCGGAGTCACCTCTCCACCAACTGCACCAAAGTGACAATCAAAACCTCCGACGCCAACAGCAACATCTGCGGGTAAACCAAGACGCTCTGCCCATTCGCCCGTCAGATTTCCTATCTTAACGTCACTGGTAAAGGTGTTGGAATACAGATTTTCACGATACCCTGAAAGAACAGGATCGAGGGCAGTGAGGAATTCTTCGGACGGAAGTCCTTCCCAGCCTTTAAACCACATCGCCTTATGGCCGGCCGCACACCGGCTTCTCAAAACTTTTGCGGGCAAAACCGTTCCGGTTAACAGCGCCGGCATCCAGTCGCAATGTTCTATCCATGAGTAGGCACTTTCGCGGGCTTTCTTATCAGCCCTGAGCACATGAAGTATTTTCGCCCAAACCCATTCCGACGAATAGATGCCACCCTCGTATTGAGTGTAGTCAATCTCCCACTTTCCCGATAAGTTGTTGATTTCGCCAGCCTCTTTTACCGCAGTATGATCTTTCCATAAAATAAACATCGCATTCGGATTCTCTTCAAATCCGGGGAGTAAGGCAAGAGGGATTCCATCTTTATTGACCAGTACCGGGGTACTTCCGGTGGTATCAAACGAGATACCGCCAATATCTTTAGCTACTTCATTTCCGGCTTTCGCAATCACCTCTCTAACAGCTTTTTCCATCGATTCGACATAGTCGAGCGGATGTTGGCGATACTGATCTTTTGACGTATCACAGTATTTTCCCGCTGCCCATCTTGGGTAGGCTTTCACACTTGAAGCTAATTCATCCCCATTGGTAGCATTGACCAGGATGGCTCTGACCGAGTCTGTACCAAAATCAATTCCGATTACAAATTGTTTCATATTTTTTTGATTTAATGATTAATCTATTTTCTGACCATAATAGGCATTGGCACCATGCTTGCGACTAAAATGCTTTTCTGTCAGGAGCGGATTCATCGTCAGATTTGGATTTAGCGTGTTGGCGATAAAGCCCATTTTGGCAATCTGTTCAAGAACCACACTATTGTGAACCGCTTCATCCGGGGTATTCCCCCAGGTAAAAGGTCCGTGATTTTTTACCAGTACTCCGGGAATATGCCTGGAATTTAAATTTAAAAATCTTTCGATGATTACTGTACCTGTTTCTTTCTCGTAAAGGTTCTTCACCTCATACTCGTTCATGTCGCGCGTGCAAGGAATATCATCTGCAAAATAATCGGCATGGGTAGTTCCTGTGATAGGAATTGCCAGACCAGCCTGAGCCCATGCGGTTGCAAACATTGAATGGGTATGGACAACTCCTCCGATATGAGCGAAGGCTTTGTAAAGTGCGAGATGGGTTGGGGTGTCTGAGGAGGGTTTGAAATTTCCTTCGACTACATTCCCGTCCATATCAACTACAACCATTTGATCGGAAGTCATTACCTCGTATCCGACTCCACTTGGCTTAATGACTACAAGCCCCCTTTCACGATCAATTCCACTTGCATTACCCCATGTAAAAACAACAAGATTGTGCCTTACAAGGTCCAGATTTGCTTTGAAAACCAGTTCTTTTAATTCGGTTAACATGGCAGAATATTTTTAAATTAGAACAATAAAGGAAGGATCAATGCCTCAGGTTTCACAGACATTAATACTTCCTGTATAAATTACCAGAACCAAAGATAGAAGGTAACAATAAATGCCAAAATAATTATGGTATTGATAATATCCCATCGGTCGATGCCTGCTTTCGTAATAGCCTTATCTTCAGGTGATGCAGCCTGGTAAGTGAACTCGAGCTGTTCGCTTGTCGGTTTGGCAGTGATTAAACTGATTCCAACGATGGCAGCAACCGAGATAAGGAAGAGTATGCCACAAAAATACAACCAGTTAATGGCTGCAATCTCGTAGAGCCATCCATGACTGGAAACAAAAATTGCTTCAGTGGAGTTACGTAATTGCATCAGGGTTTGATCAACCTGGCTGATGGTATCGGGCGAAATATCAGCAGAAACCTGGTCAGCGACAGCGGTTAATTGTGTTTTTAGCTGAATCGCCATATCGGAACCTGCCAGACTTTCGAGTTTATCATTCCCGATTATACCTCTTATACCATCAACGATTTGTGATTTTGTAGTTTCAGTCACATTAGAGAGTTGAACTCTATAACGCTCAATGGATGTAACCAAACCGGCTTTGGCACCATATAACACATTTAGTCCGAGCCGGAACATTCCGATTACAAAGCCAATAATCATCCCCCAAAAAGCCCCTTTTGCGGATGTTTTCTTCCAGAATACTCCTAAAAGGAATACAGCAGCAATTGCGGGAGCCAAAAGACTCTGCACTGCCTGCAGATATTCGTACAGGACCTTGCCCAGCCCCAGCATCACAGGAATCCATGCAATTCCCAGGATAACAACAGATGCTGTGGCAATCCTGCCCACCTTAACATAGTGACGTTCTGTGGCATTGGGTTTCATCTTTTTATAAAAATCTTCAACGAACAACATTGCGGAAGAATTAAAAAGTGATGCCAGGGAGCTCATCAAAGCTGCCAGCAAGCCACAAACTACAAGGCCTGTAAATCCGACCGGCAATAAATCACTCACCATTGCGGCGAACGCCGAGTCACTGCTTTCAACCGCCAACAACCCTTTTTGGTTAAGGGCATAAGCAATCATACCCGGCACAAGGAAAAGGAAAACGGGTAACAGCTTCAGGTAGCCTGCAAAAATCGCCCCCTTTCGGGCTTGCGAGCGGTTTCTACCCGACAATACTCTTTGCACAATGAACTGATCTGTACACCAGTACCAGAAACCAATGATCGCAGACCCCATCAACACACCCAGCCATGGGAAATCAGGATCAGCCGTACTTCGCATAAGTTTAAGATTCGGCCCAACTATCCGTTCGACTTCGCTCCATCCCCCCACCTTTTCAAGTCCCACGATCATAATAAAAACAGAGCCGATCAGAAGTACCGGCGTCTGTAAAATTGAAGTGTACATTACAGCTTTCATCCCTCCGAAAACGGTGTAAATCCCGGTAATAAGCACAAGACTTACTGCACTAAACCAGAAGAAATCGATCTGTGTTCCGAAAATCTCAATGTAATCAATGTTAAAGACCGTTTTGAACACTACGCCTCCGGCATAAACTGTCACTGCAACTTTTGTCAGCACATAACTGACCAGCGATATCACCGAAAGGACAGTTCTCGAACCTGACGAGAACCTTCTTTCGAGAAACTCCGGCATTGTGAATATTTTTATCCTGTCGTAAAAAGGAACGAAAACCCAGCCAAGTATCAGAATCATCCATGCCTGCATTTCCCAGTGAGCCATTGCCATTCCGCTGATAAAGCCGGCACCGGCCAATCCCACCAGATGCTCCGAACCAATATTTGAGGCAAATATCGATGATCCGATCGAAAGCCAACCGGCATCCTTCCCCGCCAGGAAATAATCCTTGGTGGTTTCCTCCCTGTGTCGTACAACATATACAACGATGCCGATCAAACCAAGAAAAAATAGTCCGACGACAATCCAATCAATCATTCCCATAACTTTAATGTTTAGTTTTATAAAACGGGTTAGTTACTCTTATTTATCAATTATTGGTTTTTTTATAATTCTGTCCGGGATTGGTAACTCCAGGACAGAAGAATATTTACTTCATGATATGATAGTACACTTCATTCCATTTCAGTTCCTTTTTGAAATCAGAAATAGTTGTGGAATCATTGATGAGAAGGTATTCGATGCCTGCCATTTCGGAAAAGTCCTCTAAAACTTCAGCGGGAATAGCCTGAGAAAAGGAGGTATGATGAGCCCCGCCGGCAAGAATCCATGATCCTGCAGCAACGGCAAGATTAGGTTTGGGAACCCAGAGGGCACTGGCAACCGGCAGATTAGGCATAGGGGCATCAAGTGGTACAACTTCAACTTCATTCACTATCAGACGAAAACGATTACCCATGTCGATAAGTGAAGCATTCAGAGCCCGGCCTGGTTTTACGGTGAATTTTGAACGAACCGGGTCTGCTTTTCCTCCAATTCCAAGTTTATGTATCTCAACCCGGGGCGGTTCCTGCGCAATGGATTCGCAGACTTCGAGCATATGTGCCCCAAGAACCTTGGCTCCTGTGGGATGAAGGTGGTAGGTATAATCTTCCATAAATGAGGTGCCACCTGTTAAACCGGCTGACATAACCTTCATGGTGCGAACCATTGCAGCGGTTTTCCAGTCTCCTTCGCCACCAAAGCCGTACCCATCTTTCATCAGACGCTGTACAGCGAAACCGGGCAACTGAACCAGGCCCTGAAGGTCTTCGAAAGTAGTGGTAAATGCCATAAAACCGCCATTTTCGAGAAACGCACGCATTCCAAGTTCGATCCGGGCCGATTCGCGCAGGGATTCATGATCAGATCCCTCTTTTTTCAGATTTTCACTGACTTCGTACTCAAGTTCAATGACACCAACAAGGTCGTTAATATCACTGTCTGAAACCTCATTTACAAATTTCACAAGATCGCCAACACCAAATCCATTGACAGATACTCCTAACTTAATCTGAGCTTCGACCTTATCTCCTTCTGTAACTGCCACTTCCCTCATGTTGTCACCCCAACGAGCCACTTTCAGGTTGCGAAGTTCATTCCAGCCCGCTGCTGCCCTTGTCCAAAATCCGATACTTTTTTGTACCTGATCCTCCTCCCAATGGCCGACTACAACCTTTCTCTGAATCCGTAACCGGCTGCCGATAAAACCAAATTCCCTGTCTCCGTGCGCCGACTGATTAAGATTCATAAAATCCATATCAATTTCACCCCAGGGTAAATCCC
>JBBRGI010000158.1:0-8160 GCA_038240855.1 Bacteroidales bacterium
GGATGGAAGTAAAGGCCGGAATGCAGAAACATCTTGATGATGCACAAAAACTTGCTCAGCAAGGGATGATTGCAGGAGTAGAGGTTTTAAATGCGAAAGTTTATTTTGCAGATGCTGACCGTGAACTTAAAAAATCGGATCGCCAGGTTGAAATATTAAATGAAGCTGTATTAAATACGGTTGCAGAGACCGGCGAATCTAAAATTAATCCGTTATCAGAGCTGTTTTTTATAGAAAATATCGGTACCCTCGATTTTTTCAGGCAAAAGGCAAAGGAAAACAGCCCGTTACTTGGGCAGGTGATCAAGAAAAAAGAGTTGGCACAGCAAGGTATTAAAGCCGAACAGTCAGCTTATTTTCCAACAGTTGCTGCTACCGGTACTTTCGACATTGTCAATAAAGATCTTTCACCCTATATCCCCGATTATTTGGTAGGAGTGGGCTTGCAATGGAAGCTCTTTGATGGAAATGCACGCAGCAGAAAAGTTAAAGCTGCAAGGTTTCAGGAAATGGAAGCCAATGATTTCTATTTAAAAGCGGAATCCGACATTCTATCTGCCATCACCCGGCACTACCAGGAACTACACATGTATCTTGATCAAATCAACGGGCTGGATGCTGCCATGGAATTCACAAAAGAATATGCTCAGGCAAGGGAGAAAGCCTTTTCAGAAGGAATGGCAACTACAACACAGGTATCGGATGCAAACCTGGCTGTAGCGAAAGTGAAAATCGAAAAATTGCAGGCTATTTATTCATGGGATGTTGCATTGTCGAAATTACTCTATTATTCAGGTCAGTCTGACACGTTTGTATCCTACATGAGCCACCCCGATGCGCAGCAGGTGCGATACTGAAAGGGGGAGATTAGGAGAAAATGGAAGGGAGACCAATTCGAAAACATTTGAAAACAAAACAGGGATATTTATATTATGAACAAGACTAAACACTTTGTGATTGCCGGTGTAATTTTTACAATGATCATTTTCACCGGATATGCCATTTGGATCGTGGCCAGGCCGATTCCCCTTGAGGTTCAGGGGGAAGTGGAAGCTACCCAGGTTAAATTGGCATCAAAACTGACAGGAAGGATTGACAGCCTGCTTGTGCACAAAGGGGATGAGGTAATGCCCGGAACTCTCCTTTATACAATTAGCAGTCCGGAACTTGATGCAAAATATCTGCAGGCAGCGGCGGTGAGAAAAGCCGTAGGTGCCCAAAAGGAGAAGGCAGAAAATGGTGCTCAGAAGGAGGATATCCAGGCTGCTTTTAATTCGTGGCGGACGGCGCTGGCTGTTGCCGAATTTTCCAAAAAAACCTTCCAGCGGACTGAAAACCTTTTTAAATCAGGAGTTGTATCCGAACAACAAAAAGATGAAGCCGATACACGTATGAAAGCTGCCGTCGAAACGGAAAAGGCAGCCAGATCGTTGTATGATAAGGCCAGGAATGGCGCACGTTATGAAGATAAAGCGTCGGCCGGTGCGTTGGTTATGCAGGCCGACGGCGTATTGACAGAGGTGAATTCTTACCTTGGCGAAACCAGGATTTTTGCGCCGATCAGCGGTGAAATCGCAAATATCATTGCCGAACGGGGTGAACTGGTTCCTGCAGGTTATCCGGTAATTACAATCGTCGATTTAAACGATGTTTGGGTTTCGTTTAATCTTCGGGAAGATTTATTGGCTGTCATCAGGAAAGGATCCGTTTTTAAAGCCCGTTTCCCGGCACTGGGTATGAAAAAGGCATTACTTAAGGTGAGCTATATTCATGCACTGGGTGAATTTGCCACCTGGAACGCAACAAAAACATCTGGCGATTTCGATATGAAAACCTTTGAAGTACATGCTGTTCCGGTTGAAAAGATAGATGGTTTGAGACCCGGAATGTCTGCATTGGTAAACTGGGATGAGGTAAAGGAGCAAATGGCAGCCGGCAATTAGTAACGGGTTTTGTATTCCGGATTCTAACGTTTGATAACACGTCGGGATTGCCATAAACCTGCTTCAAGTTTATAAATGTAGTGCCAAAAATAGTATGACGAAGTTAATGAATACAGCGCTTTTTAAAGTGATCCGGCGCGAAACGGGAAGAATTGCCGACAGTTGGGTGCTGATATTTACGACCTTAATAGCACCTGCTGCAGTTTTTCTTGTCATTATATGGCTTTTCTCGAATGGGGTGGTCAGGGATTTGCCTGTGGCAGTAGTCGATATGGATCACACGGCATTTTCGTCGAAGATTAGCAGTTTGGTGGATGCGACTCCGGTATGCAAGGTGATGTGCCGGCCCGGTTCAACAGACGAAGCCAGACGAATGATGTCTGCCGGTAAGATTGATGCTATAATTGTGTTACCTGCTGACCTTGAACGAAAAGTATTGAATAGTTCTGCACCTGCAATTGTTGTTTATATCAACAATACCAATGTTGTTAAAGGAGGTGCCCTAAAATCGGGACTTTATAAGACGCTGGCGGCCGTCTCTGCCGGCGTAAAGGTACAGGTGGCCGTCAGGAAAGGTAAAACACCAGCACAGGCAATTGAAAGCGCGAGACCGGTGAGTCTGGATATTCACCTGCTGTTTAATCCTTTCGGAAATTACGCCTACTTCCTGGTTCTCGGTTTATTACCCTTATTAGCGGTGGTTTTTATTTTCCTTGGATCTGTTTATGCGCTTGGTATGGAATTGAAGGAGGGAACTGCGGGTGAACTGATCGCGTTGGCCGATAATAACGTGGTTGTTGCGCTGGCAGGCAAAATGCTTCCCTACACCATTCTCTTTTTTATGGATATGATGGTTATGAACATATTGCTGATGAAGACTTTAGGAACTCCTATACATGGAAGTTTGGTTCTTATCCTTATTTCTGAGATTCTGCTAATTATATCATACCAGTTGCTGGCGATCCTGTTTTTAAAAATTACAGCCAATCTGCGGTTATCTCTTTCGCTGGGAAGCGCTTATACCATGATGGCACTCACTTTTTCCGGACTTACCTTTCCGGCAATGGCTATGCCTTTATTGGCTAAAATGTTTTCATTAATTTTTCCTTATACATTCTGGCTACAAATTTTTATGAGCCAGACATTAAGAGGCGAACCTGTTTCGGAAGTTGTAATTCCTTTTTTGGCTTTTGTTCCGTTTATCCTGGGCGGTTTACTTGCCTTCCCCGGAATGAAACGAAAACTTTCACATCCCAGGTACTGGTTCCGGGAGTAATTGATTAAACTTATGTAATGCGATTAGTGAATATGTGGAAAAATATAATCATAGGACTTGAATTAACCCTGTTAGCGTTTGTCGATGAGCTTAAAACTATTGGTAAGGATAATGGGGCATTACTTATTTTTTTCCTGGCGGTTATCGCTTACCCCGTGATTTATTCCATTGCCTATAAGAATAACGTGGTGAGGGATATCCCCGTAGCAGTTGTTGATCTCGACAAAACCTCTGCGAGCCAACAGTTTGTAAAAATGCTGGGTGCAACGAAAGAGCTTGTTGTAACACAGGAAGTTGGTTCTCTTCACGAGGCACGGCAACTCTTCTGGGACGGTAATTCAAAGGGCGTCATTCTAATCCCTGAAGGATTTGAAAAAGAGTTGCTCAGGGGAGCTCAGACATCAGTGAGTGTGTATTGTGATGCAGGTTATTTCCTTATTTATAAAGAGACACTTAACGGAGCGCTCCAGGCTGTCGGAACATTTTCGGCCGGTATAGAGATCAAACGGCTGATGGCCACGGGGAGCAGTGAGGAGCAGGCATTGCAGCAACGTGATCCGATACCGGCGAAGTTTTATAATCTGTACAATCCTGCCGGTTCTTATGGTTCGTATGTGATGCCAGGGATTATCCTGATTATTCTGCAGCAGACACTGCTGATCGGGATTGGAATGATCGGCGGGGCAGGAAAGGAGCGACGTAACAATTTTACAGTTCAGCATGGTGGCAGAGCGAGCCAGGGGATGTTTTCGGTAGTTTTTGGGAAGGGACTGGCTTACTTTACAATCTACCTGGTAAATGTTGTCTTTACACTGGTTTACCTGACTGAATGGTTTGGTTTTCCTGACAAGGGAAGTTTTACAAATGTCTGTATTTTAATGGTACCCTACCTTTTTTCGGTGATCTTCATGGGGCTAATAATATCTATGTTGTTTCGCCGCCGCGAACATTCCATTATGGCACTCGTTTTTATTTCTCCTATAGTGCTGTTTATTAGTGGACTATCATGGCCGGAAAGCTCCATTCCACCCTTATTAAATAAATTCGGTCATATTTTTCCGAGTAGCACAATGATCCCTGCCTTTTTAAGGATCAGATCAATGGGCGTTTCCATCCGTGAAGTGGCACCGGAACTCCTTTTTCTGTTAATCCAGATGTTTGTTTATTTTATATTGGCTGTTTTTACTTACAGGATAGCTATAATCAGGCAGGACCGGTTGCACCCTTTGCAGGTAACTCCACTGAATGAGGAGGCTGAGATATTAGTAAACGGTGAGTCAGCGTGAGAATTACTGTGCGTGTGGAGCGAATCCTATGTGATAGCCAAAGACTTTTGAATTACTACCTTTAAGCTTTCTCTAATCTTTTTATCTTTGAGGACGTTTTAAAATTTTGTAATAATTGACCAAAAATGCGATTCAATATTTCTTTTTGTCTTTTAGTGTTATTGATATTCATATTCATAAGTTGTGTGACTGAAAAACCTGCCCCGTACCGTAAGCTGGCGGGATTAACCCAGGGAACCACTTTTCACATCACCTACGAAGATAAAGCGGACAAGGATCTGTCTGGTGAGTTGGACTCAATATTCAAGGCATTCGATCTTACTTTCTCGGAATATATTCCAAACTCAATGGTTTCGAGAATTAACCGAAATGATTCTACCGTTCTTTTGGATGATATGTTTATCGAAGTTTTTAATAAATCATTGGAAATTAATAAAGAGACAAATGGCGCTTTTGATCTTACTGTCGGTCCTCTTGTAAATGCGTGGGGATTTGGACCGGAAAAAAAAGCCGTTATCGACTCTTCCAAAATTGACAGCCTCATGCAATATGTCGGGATGGAGAAAATCCGGATCGAAGGTCGAAGGATGATCAAGGATCTTCCCGGGATTACGATTGATGTCAACTCAATTGCCCAGGGTTATGCAGTCGATGTGGTTTATCGTTATTTCGAAAAACTGGGCATCAAAAATTTCATGATCGAAATTGGTGGTGAAGTAAGGACAAAAGGAAAAAATTCAAAAGGAGATTTCTGGAGAATAGGAGTCGATAAACCAATTGAAGGAAATGCCGCAGGAGAAAGTCTGCAAGCTATTATTCTCCTTGATAACCAATCTATTACAACGTCAGGTAATTACCGGAAATATTTCGAGGAGGATGGTCGTAAGTTCTCCCATATTATCGATCCTCACACAGGTTATCCGTATAAAAACAACCTGTTAAGTGTCACAGTACTCGCTAAAGATGCGCTTACCGCGGATGGTTATGATACTCCTTTGATGGTGCTGGGTCTTGAAGGAGCACGTGAATTACTGAAGCATCATCCGGAACTCGATGCCTATATGATTTATTCTGACGAAAGTGGTCAGTTCCAGATCGAATACACTAAAGGAATAAAGTTCGATACGAATCAGTGAGTTTCCTGTTTTAGGATATTGATTTATAACAGTCAGGTAAGTGATCAAAAGAGAAGATATTGAAGTAATCAAAAAAGGCGACCCGAAAGTTATAAGAGCCTGGGTGATGTACGACTGGGCTAACTCGGTATATCAGTTAACCATTACATCTGCTATTTTTCCCATTTATTACAACTCAGTGACACGTCACGGGAACGATTTTATGGTTTCTTTTTTCGGATTTAAGGTCGTCAACACTGCGCTTTATTCCTGGGCAATTGCCATTGCCTATCTTTTGGTCGCTATCGGATCGCCACTGTTCTCCTCGATGGCCGATTACACAGGTCGCCGGAAAGGATTTATGCGCGCATTTACAATCATTGGTGCTACAGGTTGCGGAATGCTGTTTTTCTTTGATGCAAACCATATCGAGCTTGGCTTGATTGCTTTTGCAGTGGGAACCTTGGGTTACGGTGGCAGTATAGTGTTTTATAACTCATTTCTTCCGGTTATTGCCCGGCCTGAAGATCAGGACCGTATCAGCGCACGGGGCTATTCAATGGGATATTTGGGCGGAGTTATCCTTTTGTTGTTTAACCTGCTGATGATCATGAAGCCGCAACTATTCGGATTCGATAAACAGTCTGATATGCCTGCACGCATCTCTTTTTTAACTGTCTTTATCTGGTGGATCGGTTTCTCCACCATCACCTTCCGATATTTGCCTAAATATGTTTATCGGAAACGTACCTCCAAAGGTCGGATTTTCACCAACGGTTACCGTGAGTTGCAGACTGTGTTTAACGAAGTCAAAAAGTCTTTCAGGCTAAGTATCTACCTGGTTGCTTTTTTCTTTTTAATGATGGGTATGCTCACGACGATGTTTATGGCTGCAACCTTTGGAGAAAAAGAGCTGGGGCTTAATGAGAGTGTCCTGATACCCACTATTTTAGGAATTCAGTTGGTCGCAATGTTTGGGGCATGGTTTTTCGCCCGGCTCTCAGGTAAAATTGGAAATCTCAGGTCTTTGATCATTTCGGTTGTTGTATGGATAATCATTTGTGTCTATGCGTTTACGATTAGGAACGCTGTCGGATTTATCGTAGCTGCAGTATTTATTGGCATTGTCATGGGAGGTTCGCAATCGTTGGCCCGTTCAACGTATTCTAAAATGCTTCCTGAAACAACCGATCATACCTCATTTTTTAGTTTTTACGATGTGATGGAAAAGCTTGCCACCGTGGCAGGAACATTTAGTTTCGGAATTATTGAAGTTGTGACAGGAAGCATGCGTTATTCCGTTCTGGCTATCGCCATGTTTTTCGTGATAGGATTACTTTTTCTGCTTTTATTACTTAAAGCGGATACAAACAGCTAATTTTCTTACGGGTAAATATCAAATTTGCATTAAGATTATTAGAACTCAGTGCATTCCCGAAAGATATTTATAAGTTTACACCGAAAAGTCGGGAAAAGGAAGATACTCAGAATATCAGGCAAATATAACCTTATAGCTGGCTAAAAACCTTCAATATTTCAGGACTTTCAATAATTATACGATTTTATTAAATGAAAACTTATTTGAATTTCACATTACACGGAAGTCAGTTGCTCCCTTTATGGATTGCCTTCTTCTTTTTCTTTATGATCCCTTATTATTTTCTGGTTGGAGAATTGAATGAACTTACCGCCACAGAAATTCCGGCGGACGGTCCTTCGAAACTATTCTTTCTGTATCTGGCTATCGTTTTGTTTGCCGCTTTTAGCTTTGTATTCTTAATGACTCAGCTTGTGGTTCAAAACATTGAATATAATGGTGAGAAAGTGCAATGTGATTATGATCCGGTCCGTTACATTGGCATCATTGTGACAGGACTGTTGCTTTCCATTGTCACATTAGGAGTTTACGTACCCTGGTTTATAAAAAATATGCACAGTTTTTTTATCCGTGGAGCGTCCTATAATACACATAAATTTGCGTTTAAGGGTGCGGGGGGTAAACTTTTTCTGATCATGACACTCACCATTTTCATACCATTTCTTCTTGTGGGGATCGTACTGTTCAGCATTCTGGAATCAACTGTAGATATCCATTCACAAAACTTCCTGCTCATATATCAGTTAATAGTTATGTTTAGTCTCGTTCCAAACATTTACTTGATCTTAAAATGGATGGCAGACATCCGCTATAAAGATTTTTTGATCAGATGGGACACCGGATTTTTCGCGGCGACCGGTAAAATTGCCATCGAACTTGTGTTTGCAGTAATCACCTTTGGTATTTATTTTCCGTTGGCCTACATCAGGTTGTACCATTATTTTATTGGTCACACTAAAAGTAATATCGTAAATGGACAACAACTATCAATGGGTTACGACAGTGATCAGATTTCAGACTTCCTGTATATGTGGGGACAAATTTTGCTGACAGTTGTCACGGTTGGAATTTACTACCCCTGGGCCTTTAGCCGGATTGCCGGAAGAGTCTTTTCCAGGACTTATCTTGAAAGAGGCCATTATCAATTATCTTAGCATGCCAA
>JBBRGI010000159.1:0-8145 GCA_038240855.1 Bacteroidales bacterium
TATTGCTTCCATTCTCTTTTCACGGTTTACGACCTCAGGGATAACTTCCCAGCCTCCGCGATCAACAACGAGGGTACCGTTTTCGCCCACAAAGCCCAATCCGTGATTACGGCCATAGGCTCCGTCATTAATCCCGATCGCATGGTCCCACATTACATTAAATCCATTGAATTCATAGATCGTCTGCAAGCTATCAGGCGTTTCGCAGGCATCATCCGGGTAACCGAATTTTCCTCCCGCAGCCATTATTGAATTTGGCGTGGTGACATCCATACCGTAAAGCGCATAATCAAGTAAGTGAACTCCCCAGTCAGTCATCAGGCCACCCGCATAATCCCAAAACCAGCGGAAGGTAAAATGAAACCTGTTTCGGTTAAACGGACGTTTGGTAGCCGGCCCTAACCACATGTCGTAATCAACACCTGCCGGTACCGGTTCATCGGCCAGCACGGGTATCGAAGGACACCAACCCTGGTAGGAAAAAACACGCACAAGCCTGATCTTGCCTAACTTACCCGAGCGGATAAAATCGACAGCGCTCAACCAGTGTGGATCACTTCTTTGCCATTGACCTACCTGGACCACTCTTTTATATTTCTGAGCAGCTTTCACCATCAGGTTACACTCTTCGATGCTGTTGCCCAGTGGTTTCTCGCAATAAACATCTTTACCGGCCGCACATGCGGCAGTCATGATTAAACAGTGCCAATGATCGGGCGTACCGACAATGACCACATCAATATCTTTATTTTCAATCAGTTTACGCCAATCCTTATAAAGATTGGCCGGCTTTTTTCCCCTGATTTTTTCCACATCCGCCGCACGTCTGTTCAGAACTCCTTCGTCGATATCGCATAAGGCAATACACTCAACCTGGGGATTGCCCAAAAAGGTCTTTAAATCTTCAAATCCCATTCCGTTGCAACCCACAAGACCTACATTTACTTTATCGCTTGGTGCACAAGCGGCCATTGTTCCCGATAATGAGGTAAGCAGACCAATCCCGGCAACGGTTGTTCCGCTGCTTTTCAAAAATACTCTTCGTGATGTCATAAGTTGATAATATTAAAAAAACGGCTAAAAATAATGAATTATTATGAGATCATTTAGATTTTTCAAAACATTAGCAAATTGGCAAATTGGCAAATTCTGCCATCTTCCCATCTTCTCCCTTTCTCATCTTCGCCCCTTCTCCTTTTTCAGTTGAAGACAATTCTTTTGCGCCGGATTTTGAACAATTTTGGAGTGGAACTTTGGACTCCCATATTGTTTATTGAAACGATGCCGAATAATACTTTCGACGGTTTAAAGGCTGAGTCTCGTGGAATGAATACCTGTTGGCTAACGGTTGTTTTAAAAACTGTTCTGATGGTATCGCCACCCTTTACCGGTTCAACTATAATGACCGAAAACCTTAATACATCGGGCATGGCAGGTGTTGTTTTCCACGAAAGTTCCCATCCTTCACGCGATTTAGTCACGCTTATCTGATCGGGAACAGGAGGTTCGCTGTCGGTGGATGACCTGTCAACTGATTCGGAACCTATTGAAACAGAACCTTTTTCAGTCTTTGATAAATGTTCGGGCAAATGCTCAATGAGAGGCAAAAGCGGAGGAATTTCACGAATAAGGACCAACTGTTCGGTTTTATCCATAGTATCCCGATTGGGGGGCAGCAGTTTTGTATAAAGATCACTTAGAATTACCTCAGATAATTTTGCAAGATGTGAGGCACTGTAAAGCGCAAATCCTCCCACATTTTCGAATCGGCGTAAAATGCTGATCTGCTCGCTGATCTCGGCAGGATTGGTGAAAAAATCAGATGCCGGTCCTGTCGATTTGTATAATGCCTGGCCAAGGTATAATGGTTTCCCGAAACTATGGTCATTCCACCATTTAGCCAGTGCAGCAAAATCACCAAACCTGTTCCCCTGTTCCCAGTACAATTGGGGAATAATATAGTCAATCCAATCATTGGCGAGCCATTTATAAACATCGGCGTACAGGTGGTCATATGAGGTGGTACCTTTCACTCCCGGTGAACCGTGAGGGTCATCACTTTTGTTTCTCCATACGCCGAACGGACTGATTCCCAGTTTTACAGAGGGCTTTACAGATTTGATACTGTCATGGAGGGCAACAATAAATTTATTGATATTTTCACGTCGCCAATCACCTAACCTTTTGGGATAATATTCCTTACCAAATTGACTGAATGTTTTTTGGTCCGGGTAATTTTTTCCTCTTACAGGATAGGGGTAAAAGTAATCATCGAAATGGATGGCATCAACATCATATTTGCGCACTACCTCCATAATCACTTTTACAACATGGTTTCTCACCTTAGGGATGCCTGGATCGAGAAACAGTTTATGGTCAAACAGGTGGATGTATTGAGGATTTTTGGCAGCAAAGCTTCCGGGATCAAGCGGATAGAACCCGTTATTCCTAACCCTGAACGGATTAAACCATGCGTGTAATTCCATCCCTTTCGAATGACAAAGTTCAATCGCATAAGCAAGGGGATCGAAAAAGGGGGTAGTAGCCCGACCCTGTTTTCCGGTCATGAAATATGACCACGGTTCTATTTCTGATTGGTAAAAGGCGTCGGAGGCAGGTCGTATCTGGAAAATAACTGCATTAAGGTTGAGCCGGTCGATGCGCTCAATAAGTTCCCTGAATTCCCGTTTCTGCACCTCAACAGGAAGACCGGGTGCCGAGGGCCAGTCGATATTATTTACGGTGGCAATCCATACCCCCCGAAACTCTTTTCGCGGAAGATGCTGTGCCAAACTGTTGGTGGCTGAAAATAGCTGAAGAGACAAGAATAAAGCGAAGAAATTGCCTTTTATAATTCGAAAAGTTGTCTTTCCAAAAGCGGGAAAAACAGCCTGATAACTTGTGATATAATAATATATTGTGTGTTCAGATGAAGCGTTTTTCTCGTTATGCACGGGTCTGGAATGAAATGAAAATTGAGTTTATACTCAAAGCAAAGATAATATCTTGCCGGTAATAAATTGATGAATAACTTCAATCCGGCGTATACTGGAATTTGTGAACCTTTGTGACTTGGTGTCTTGGTGGCAGAATAAGATTTTTCGGAGTTTCTAATACCTGTTCCAATCACGGATAATACTTTACGAACGCTTCCATCGCTTCGTATTCGGCCATTCCTAATTCGTCATATAATTTGGCAGTGCTGCGATTACGGAATTCGGCCCGTTCCCAGAATTCCCGTTCATCTTCACCCATAAACATGGCCCCTTCCTTTTGCGATTGATGTCGCAGGATCGCTTCCCTTTTCCTGGAAAGTTCGATAGGACTGATTGGAACAGCCATCTCGATCTCGTCGGCCTCCCATTCTGCCCAGGCTCCACGATAGAGCCAAACCCAGCAATTTTTCATCCACGCTTCATTTTTCACTTGCTCGAGCGCGATAAGGATGGCATCGAGGCAGACCCGATGAGTCCCGTGCGGATCTGCCAGATCGCCTGCTGCAAATATCTGGTGGGGTTTTACTTCTTTAAGCAGATCAAGGATAATATTAACATCCGCTTCGCCAACCGGGGATTTTAACCGCGTACCGGTTTCGTAAAAAGGCAGATCAAGAAAATGCATGTTCTCGTCACGGATTCCGAAATATCGCAAGGCAGACCGGGCCTCCATTCGGCGGATCAGGCTTTTGACCTTCTTGAGATCGGGAATATCAATCATATTCTCCTTCTTGTTCCCGATAAAGGAGAGTACCTTTAATTGCTGTTCTTCGGCTTTATCGTTATTGTAATCGTAATAATTGATGTATTCGTGGTGAAAATCGAGAAACCGTGTTACATATTCATCCGAGACTGCAAAATTTCCGGAAGTCTGGTAGGCTACATGTACCTCGTGTCCCTGTTCCACAAGACGGAGCAAGGTGCCGCCCATCGAGATGACATCATCGTCGGGGTGCGGACTAAAAATGACGACCCGTTTTTGAGCAGGTTCTGCCCGCTCAGGTCTGAATGTATCCTCAACACCGGGTTTTCCACCTGGCCAGCCCGTTATCGAATGTTGCAGGTCATTGAATACCTTGATGTTAATTTTATACTGGGCACCCGCAGTAGCCAAAAGGTCACTAAGCCCGTTATCGTTATAATCTTTTCCTGTAAGTTTTAAAATCGGCTTTTTTGTTTGCGCACTCAGCCATAATACAGCTTTGCGGACCAGACGGTCGTCGGTCCAGTCGAGACTATCCAGGAGCCAGGGTGTCCTGATCCTGATCAACTGTGAAGAGGCGCTGCTGTCGAGAATAATCCTCGCGTTGCGATGCAATTGTATGAAAGATGCAGGAACATGACTGTCTGGATCTTCTTCAACCGCTTTCTGAATCACTTTGGCCTTATACTCGCCAAATGCGGTTAAAATAATCTTCCTGGCACATAATATGGTATCGATTCCCATGGTGATTGCCCTTCGGGGTACATTTACGAATCCCTGGAACTGGTTGGCTTCCTCCTGTCGGGTAACCGGATCAAGGGTGATGATCCGGGTCCTGGTATTGCGGCCCGAACCGGGTTCGTTGAAACCGATGTGTCCTGTTCTGCCGATACCCAGCAACATCAGGTCAATACCCCCTGCTTCAACAATTTTTTTCTCATAATCGCGGCAATAATCATGAACTGTCTCCAGGATAATTGTCCCGTCGGGGATATGAATATTTTCAGAAAGTATATCGATGTGATTAAACAGGTGGATGCGCATGTACTGGTGGTAACTCTGCAGCGAATGCGATGAAATCGGATAATATTCATCGAGATTAAATGTGATCACATTTTTGAAACTCAATCCCTCCTCCTTATGAAGACGTACCAGTTCAGCGTAAATGCCGATTTGTGTTGATCCGGTTGGAAGACCAAGTACACAATTCTCCCCTTTTACCTGCTTCTCCATTATCAGTTCCGCTATTTGAGAGGCTACAGCAACCGATGCCTCCGAACTTTCAGAATAAATATAGGTGGGAATTTTTTCGTATTTTGTCAACATATCCCTGTGAGTGAGATTAGTAGGAAGATAGGACAGGTAATTGTCGAAGGTAGGATTTATACTTTGTAATTTGACTGAAAGGTCCATAATAGATCAGTTTAATATTAAACCTTATGTTTGAAAATATATTTGTTTTCTTTGCGAAACTAAACAAATATTTTTAATTAGAGTTAGTTTTAGATGATCAATCCAATTCAAATTCTCTCTTTACTATCCAATAATTATCATATTAGTTAAACTCGCCGGCCTTATATCTGCGGATGATATGCTCAATCATCGCATCATCCTCGGGATCGTAATCTACATTCAGATTAGCTCCAAACATAAAAGCTGCTGATTGCCAGAAAAATGCGTTTAATCCTCCCCTGTAAGATTTAATCAGCTCGAAGGGCGATTTGCCCGTTTCGCGATGAATAAGTTTAAGCAGTAATCTGCCTTGTCGGAGATTCAGCGTTTTAAGTGAATCAATATATGTTTTATAAACATAATCCTGATACCATTTGATATACTCTTTTCTTTTGGACTTCTTGGTGTAGATACTATCGAGTTCTTCATTGACGAGGTTCATCTCGCTCCCGACGATAAGTGCAAGCGGGTAAGTTTTCAATACATCATTCTCGAGCAAAGTATACTTTTTTTCCTGTCTCCTATTTTTGAAGATGTATGGGCGGATGATCTCGATTGTGCCCAGGTTGACATGAAGAATACTATCATGCGGGGGAAAGATAAAACCCCTGAAAATTGTGTCTGCTCTGGCGGCTTCCCTGTTTTTTTGTAATTCAAGCCTCTTATTCTGTGCACTCAATGAAGAATGTGTAAAAAACAGGAACATTAAAACAGAAATTATTACTTTGATCATTTTTATCTTTTTTGTTCTGCAAAGTTAATATAATCGCAATTTGACAATTTTCAAATTTATTTTTTAATTTTTCTTTTTTTTTTTAATTTTGAAACTGAATGGATTCTGCTAAGCAACCTATACTCATTTTGTCGCTTCGAAAAGGAGAGAAATTGGCGTTCGAAGAGATTTACCGCGATTTTTTCGGGGTGATGTATCGTTTGTCCTGTCAGTATATTCACGATGAGAAAGTTTCGGAGGAGATTGTTCAGGATACGTTTATGAAATTGTGGGAGATCAGGGATACATTGAATGACCAGTTTAATATTCGCAATTTTCTCTATACCATTACCAGAAATAACTGCCTTAATTACCTTCGGAATCAGAAAACTGCCTTGAAACACCAGCAAAACATCAGGTTTCTGGAGATGCAGTTTAATTATGAGGCATTAGAAAAACTGGGAAGTTATATAGAGTTCGAAGAGCTGCGTACGAAGATTGACCTTGCAATAGCCGCTCTCCCGGATGGCATCAGGGAGACGTTCATCCTAAGTCGGATTGAAGAGCTACATTACAAGGATATTGCTGAAAAACAATTTATTAGTATTAAAACAGTCGAGGCTCGCATAACAAAAGCATTGCGAATTCTTCGTCATGAACTCAGGGACTATGTCACAATCATTTTCCTGATTACCAATCTTCTTACATAATCCTTAAAAAAAAAGATGTTGTTTACCCGATTCAGACCCGGTCCCGGTAGCCAGTTTCATTCCCAAAGAAAGCCCGTATGTTAATTCTCCGATTCATTTATTTCAGAAATAAATATTTTTTTTCCAGATTACGATAGGGTAAAGGTACACTTGTGTGTTTAGTGAATAATTCCATAAAAATATGTCAGAAGAGATTTTCAATAAGATATTAAACAATTCGGCATCTGAGACTGAAAAGCTTAACTTTTACAAGTCGCTCGGGGCGGATAGCGATCTCCGTGACATTTTTTTCCATTACAAAAATCTTTATGCAGTATCCAATTGCAGTACAGTTCAAAGCGAAAATCTTCTGCATGATCGTTTCGAACGGTTTTGGCATCGTGTTAATCCGTCACAACAATTCAAGGCCGTTAACCTGTGGTATCGTTATGCTGCTGTTTTCATCGTTGCACTTTCATTGGGGTTTTTAATGAGATACCTGCTTCCCGCGAATAAGGAGGTTCAGGTAATGACCCAGCAAATTGAATATACTTCAGAAAAAGGATCTGTGTCGACGATACATCTCGAAGATGGCTCTGCGATCTGGCTCAGTTCCGGTTCAAAGATCACTATCCTGAAAAGTTCAGCAGGCGAGATAGCTGCCCAACTGAATGGCGAGGCCTATTTCGATCTGATTCCTGATCCCAAACGAAAATTTTCGGTGGATTTGGGATATTTTAAAGTAAAGGATATCGGTACTAAATTTAATATCAGGGCCTATCATACCGAGAAAAATCTTTTTGCCACACTTGTTGACGGACAGATCGATTTTTATAATAACGTTGACAAGCCGATACTCTCAATGAATCCCGGAGAGTATATGCAATTTGATAAACAAACTAATCAGATTGCGATTAAGCAGCAAGACCCTTCCATTGCAACAGCATGGAAGGATGGTAAATTTGTTTTTATCGATAAAACACTGGCTGAGATTTGCCGTGAATTGGAGAACTGGTATAATGTGGAGATTATCATCAGTAACAAATCACTGGCTAATTCAAAGTATACGAGTGTGATAAAAAGGACAACAACTGTGAATATGGTTCTTAAAATGCTTTCATTAACCGACCAGATTAACTACAAAATAACCGACAGAAAGGAGGCGCGGGATATCGTTAATATTTATTGAAAAATAAAGTGCACCCGTGGAGGGGTGCACCTGAATTTTAGCAAACGAAACTAATGGTGATCAGTTTCAAAGTCAAACTTAAAAACATTTCAAAACTATGAAGAATTTTTATGATTTGCTATGCAATGCACAGCGAAGGTGGGAAAAAACTATCCGCATTATGAAACTAACAGTTGGAATCATTCTATTTGCGATCGTTACGGCTTCTGCCGCAAACTCATACAGTCAGACCGCAAGAATCAACATGAATCTGAAAAACGCCACTATTGTGGATATTTTCAGGGAAATCGAGCGATCGAGTGAATTTGGGTTTTTCTTTAAAAGCGAAGAAATGAATCTTGAAAAACGTCAGTCAATCAAGGTTTCAGATGCTTCTATTGATGATGTGCTCAAAAAAGTTCTCG
>JBBRGI010000160.1:0-8108 GCA_038240855.1 Bacteroidales bacterium
GTTTTTTTTTACTCTGAAAACAGATTAACAAATTATAAACACTTCGGGTGATCTTTTTTAATCAGGTTTTATTGTGATGTTCAACCCGCTTCGGGGCTGAATTTGCGACTCGTCAGTTTACCCCCGGTTCCGCAAGCTACACCGGGGGTTATTCAAATTGAACCACTTCGTGGTTTAAAATAGTTTTTCAGCAGATTGATTGCCTCTAATTTAATTGGGAATTATTGTAAATTTATCAAAATTTTGACTGTCAAAAATGCCAACAGTTTTACGCATTGGGTCATATCGGTTTCATTTTTACTCCGATGAGTATAATGAGCCGCCTCATATTCATGTCGAAACTGCCGATGGGGAGTGTAAATTTTGGCTTAGTCCGGTTAAATTGGCCGGAAATCAAAATTTAAACCCTAAAACCATCAGAAAGATCGAAAAATTAGTTTTTGAGAATATTGGTTTTTTGTATACTAAATATCAGGAATATCATGTACATCGATAACACACAAATCGCAGAACCCATCGCAATTAATGCCTGGTGTATTGGGAGAACCATCTATATTGAGCTTACCGATGGCAGAACCATCAGTTTTCCGGCTGACAGGTTTAAAATTCTGTCCAGGGCAACCGAAGAACAGTTGAAAGAAGTTATTATTCGCTTAAACGGATTTGCCCTTCGCTGGGAAAACCTCGATGAAGACATTACGGTTAAAGGGATTGTTGCAGGAAATTTCCAGTTGCCATTACCCGAATAAAACCGCCCTGGAGAAAAGTGAGGGTGACTTGTTCATGTACCGGAAGCGTTCAGTTAACGTTCCGTAATTTGAATGAAAATAAAAAGGCTGCCTTTTCAGACAGCCTCATTAAACGATTACATTTTTGGTTTCTTCGCAGTGGCTGCAAGAAGCCCTTCGGCCGGATACCGGAAAAGGTATTTTCCTGAGCCAAGATTAAGCTGAAGTTCCGTTTTGTTTTGGATAAAGCCCGCTTTTACTGGTAATCCGTCCTGTTTGACCTGTTCCGCTTTTGCATAAGGCAGCGTAACGGTCGCGGTAGTGTTTGCCGGAACCACCACCTCATAGACAAATTCATTGTTTTCAAATTTCCATGACGACGCCACCTTACCGTAAAGAGTTATAATTTCTGCATGAACGTCTTTAAGACCACCACCGGGGTGGGGTGCCAAAAGGATATGCTTGTAGCCAGGTAATTCAGCATCAATATCAATTCCGGCAACATGCCTGTACATCCATTCCCCGATAGCTCCGTAGGCATAATGGTTAAAACTGTTCATCCCCTCATTCTGGAAAGTACCATCAGGTTTCTGCCCATCCCAACGTTCCCATATTGTGGTGGCTCCTTGTAAGACAGGGTATAGCCATGAAGGATATTTCTTATTATTGAGCAGCATGAATGCAAGATCGTCGCGACCTATGGCCGAAAGCGTTTTGCACAACAGTGGGGTTCCAACAAATCCGGTAGTGAGGTGCCCGAATTTTTGAACATCCCCGGCAAAGTATTCTGCCGCTTTGGGGACCAGGTTCTCAGGAAGCAGATCAAATGCAAGTGCCAGCGCATAGGCGGTCTGTGTATGTGATACCAATCGTCCGTTTGCTGTAACGAACTCTTTATTAAAGGCTTCCTTTATTTGTGTAGCCATTTTCTGATAATTGACAGCATCATCTTTCCGGCCAATTATAGCCGCTATCTTTCCGAGCAAGGTCGTAGTATAACAGTAATAGGCAGTAGCAATCAGATCTTTTTCAGTCGTAGCCCCCGTATAATCGGAACGGTTAGTTGCAAATGCGAGCCAGTCACCGTAATGTGTATCACCAGTCCAAAGATGGTCTTCACCTGCTCTTTCTGTCATATAACCTACCCATGCCTTCATACTTGGGTATTGTTTTTCGAGTATCCGTTTGTCACCATAGGACAGGTAAACCGTCCACGGAACAATAACAGAGGCATCGGCCCAGGCAGTAGAACCCCCTCCGCCATTTAAAACATCAGGTATCACATGAGGGACCTTCCCGTTAGGTAACTGGTCAGCAGCTACATCACCCATCCATTTCGTATAGAACGCAGCTACATCAAAATTGAAGGCCGCTGTCATACTAAATACCTGGGCGTCTCCTGTCCAGCCAAGCCGCTCATCACGCTGCGGACAATCTGTGGGAACATCCAGAAAATTGCCTTTCTGACCCCATTGTATGTTATGCTGTAATTGATTTATCAGTGAATCCGAACAACTGAAAGTTCCGGTAGGTTTCATGTCTGAATGGATTACAATGCCTGTGATCTGATCTGTGGTCGGAGTTGCTGACAATCCTTCAATTTTAACGAACCGGAAACCATGGAACGTGAAATGAGGTTCGTAAGTCTCAGTTCCATTGCCCTTAAGAAGGTAGACATCCGTACATTTGGCTGCGCGGAGGTTATCCGTATAAAAATTGCCCGCCTTATCGAGTACTTCGGCAAATTTCAGGGTCACCTGGTCCCCTTTTTTGCCGGCCACTTTTAATCTGACCCATCCCACCATATTCTGGCCCAGGTCGAATACTGTTTCTCCCTTTGGTGTGACCAGCAGTTTAACCGGTTTAATCTCTTCGATCGCCTTAACCGGAACTCCCTGCGGAGCAATCAGATTATCCTTCGTCTGGTCGAACGGGGCAGCATTGTTCCATGAACTCATATCATAACCTGTCTGGTCCCATCCGGTTAATTCAAGGGATGCATCATACCGCTCGCCATTGTAAATATCCGATTCGACAATAGGACCTTTGTCGGTAACTTTCCAGGTGTCGTCTGATGATACTGTCGAGGTAGTTCCATCTGTAAAGGTAATCTGAAGCTGCAACAACATGGCCAGTTGTTTTCCGTAATAACTGTTCTGCTTCGAAAAGCCGATGTTTCCACGGTACCAGCCATCAGCCAGAATAACTCCGATTGTATTTTTCTCCCTGAGCATCGGCGTTACATCATAAGTCTGATATTGCAGGCGTTTTTTATAACTTGTCCAGCCGGGAGTAAAAAGATCGGGCGATACTTTGGCTCCATTGATGTATAACTGGTACAAACCAAGCGCGGTTGCATAAACCCTGGCTGACTTTATTTTTTTTGCTGCTTCGAACTCTTTCCTGAAATATTGGGCAGGTTTTGAACCCTGCATTTCTTTTTCATTAGTAAAGGTAATCCACGAAGCTTTCCAATCCTGGGGTTGCAAAATTCCCATTTCCCACCAGGCGGGTTCACTCCAGGCCGAAGCTTTGTTTTTATTATCCCATACACGAACCTGCCAGTAAACGCGCTGCATTGACTGCAAAGCCGGACCCTCGTATACAACGCCGACAGATTGCGATGAATTTATCTTACCCGACGACCATAACAGTTTACCAGAATTCATTTTCGCGGGTGATTCTGATACTTTGATTTCGTAAGCAGTCTGCATGACATCGTTTTCTGAAGTGGCGAGCTGCCAGCTTAACCGGGGTTTAACCACATCAATACCCAGCGGATTCGTCTGATATTCACAAATAAGTTGCGTTACACCGGTTTTAGCCAATGCATGAGCAGGTATTCCATTGATTAACAATAGAAGGGTAATCATCCCCAGGAAAAACTTGAATTTTTTCATATGATATTATTTTAAATTAAGGTTTGATAATTGGTTTTTCTTTTTGGGCAAAAACGACTTCGTAACCTCATCGTTATCTTTATATTTAACCCGAAGCCCTTCGAGTTTCTCATGCAGCATCGTCCTGATATCCGAATAAGAAGGGTCATTATAAACGCTCTTCATTTCGTGGGGATCCTTTTCAAGATCATACAATTCCCATTCATCAATATCGTAATAAAAGTGAATTAGTTTATATCGTTCTGTTCTTACACCATAATGGCGTTTGACAGCATGTTCTGCCGGATACTCATAATAATGATAATAGATGGCATCTCTCCATTTTACCGATTTTCCATTTACCAGGTTACGGAACGATTCACCCTGCATCTCTTTTTGAGGTTTTACTCCGGCATAGTTTAAAAACGTAGGGGCAAAGTCAAGATTCTGAACCATCTGTTTAATAACCGTGCCTGGTTTGATCTCCTTTGGATACCTGATTAACAAGGGTGTCCTGAATGATTCTTCGTACATAAAACGCTTGTCGAACCAGCCATGTTCTCCCAGGTAAAAACCCTGGTCGGAGGTGTAGACGACAATGGTGTTTTCGGTCAAACCATTTTTATCAAGGTACTCCAGCACTTCACCCACGCCATCATCGACCGATTGAATGCATTTCAGATAGTCGCGCAGGTAACGTTGATATTTCCATTTTGCGAGATCTTTACCTTCTGGTTTGGTTTTAATAAATTCGTCATTTCTTGGATTATAAGCTGCTCTCCATGCCTTTTTTTGCTGCTCGTCCATCCTGTTAAGGGTCTGGGTGAACCCGGTTGGCTTACTTGTATAAGGATCATTTTCAAACTTCATGTCTCCTCCCCATGTCATTTCCTTTACAATTCCCATCTCCTGGGTATGAGCAGCAGTTCCGCGACCGGAATAATCATCAAAGAAATTATCCGGAAACGGGAAGTCACGGTCCTCAAAAAGGTTTAAATATTTTTCTTCAGGTAACCAGTTGCGATGGGGTGCTTTTTGATGGTACAGCAAGCAGAATGGTTTTGTTTTATCGCGCTTTTTATCGAGCCAGTTCAAAGCAAACTCTGTGGTTAATGTTGTAACGTACCCGGGATATCTTTTTCGGACACCATTTTCAATAAAATCGGGATTGTAATACATCCCCTGGCCTGGCAGCACATTCGAGTAATCGAATCCCTTGGGAATGCCTTCAAGATGGATTTTCCCGATCAGGGCAGTCTGGTAACCTGTTTGCTGCAGAAGCATCGGAAAGTTCACCTGATTCCAGTCGAAAGGGACCCTGTTATCGATCTTCCCGTTCAGATGGCTGAATTTACCCGTGAGCATTACTGCCCGACTCGGTGCACAAATCGAATTTGTGACAAATGCCCTGGTGAAAATCGCCCCCTCTTTTGCGATCCGATCGATGTTAGGGGTGGAATTTAACCCCGACCCATAAGCACTGATTGCCTGGTAGGCATGATCATCGCTCATGATGAAAAGAATATTCGGGCGTTTCTGTTCAGGAGCATGTCCCATACAATTGGGCATCAACCCGGCTGTGCAGAATCCTAATGATGCCAACACTTTGATGTTTTTCATTTTATATTTTTGTATGCTTTATATCCTTATAATGCGTGATCTATTGGAAATTCTTCACCGTCCCACGCTTTCTTCGAAGTCCATTTTTCATCTGCTCCCTGCCAGAACGGATCAGATGCAGGCAGACCAAGCATCAGGAGACCTTCCGTGCAAAGGTAAAGACTTCCCGTGGAGATATAAAAATCGTCATAATTCTATTCTAATGTTCATTACTTTAATGTTCAATTAGCAAACAATGAAATTGATCATTAACCATTATCTGACTCTTCCCGGTTCCCGGACGTTGGCTCCTTTGATTTTCAATATCCCATCTCCGAGCTCAATCCTCGCTTCCTCGGCGATTTTAGTGAGTTCGGCAACTATTTCGGGATAAAATTCTTTCACATCGTATCGTTCTCCCGGATCGCGGCGAAGATCATATAGTCCTGCCGGCACCTGGACCTGGGCAGTTTTCCCGCTTGCACCATTATTCCCGGGGGCAAATCCTTCGTAAGTTTGTGACCGGTGCGGTAAAACGAGCTTCCATTGATTTTTACGAACACCCTCCAGACAATTGGCGTTATAATAGTATAGAAATACTTCACGCGGATTCGCCTTCTGATCTCCCATCATCAACGGAAGGATATTTACTCCGTCGATCTTTTGATCCGGCAGGGGTGCTCCCGCAATAGTTGCCAAGGTAGGCAAAATATCAATTGTAGCCGCTATTTTATTGCAAATCAATCCTTCGGGAATGTGTCCGGGCCACCTCATAATACATGGCACCCGCTGACCGCCTTCCCAGCTTGTCCCTTTACCCTCGCGTAATCCTCCGGCCGAGCCGGCATGGTTTCCATAATTAAGCCATGGGCCGTTGTCAGAAGTAAAAATCACCAGCGTATTTTCAGCAAGTCCGTTTTTCCTGAGTGCTTCCAGGACTTGTCCTACTGACCAGTCGATCTCCATGAGTACATCGCCATATAATCCTTGCTCACTCTTTCCCTTGAATTTTTCGGAAGCGGCAATGGGTATATGCGGCATTGACTGGGGAAAATACAGAAAAAATGGTTCTTTTTTATGCTTTTCGATAAACGAAACAGCACGTTCGGTATACCGGGTAGTCAACTGTGCCTGATCATTCATCGATTTGATCTCTTGTATCATTTCGTTTCCGTCAATCAGCGGGAGAGGAGGGTAGCTGGCCTTATTCTTATTTTGTGCTGCAGAGGCAACAGATCCGTCGATATTGTATTTCCACATATCATTCGAATAGGGCAATCCGAGATATTCTTCAAAACCCTGTTGCAAAGGGAGAAACTCACGCTGGAAACCTAAATGCCATTTTCCAAAAATACCGCTGTGATAGCCGCTTTTTTGAAGCACTTCAGCAATAGTTTCTTCTTTAGGATTTAATCCAATGACCGAATAGGGGAATAATGCCCCGCCGATTCCTACCCTGTTTGAATAGCAACCGGTAAGTAAAGCAGCCCTCGAGGCGCTGCACACTGCCTGAGAGACATAAAAATTAGTGAACCGAACTCCGCCGGCGGCAAGTTTATCGAGATTTGGTGTAGTATATCGCGTTGCACCGTAGCAGTTTATATCTCCATAACCAAGGTCGTCAGCCAAAATTAAGACTACATTGGGAAGTTGTCCTTTGCGGATGTTTTTCTTCGAAGGCTCATGAGCCGAGGCCGATGCAATCGTCAATGCACCACACAAACCTAACCATACCAGTTGATTTTTTTCCATTTTTTCCCTTTCGCTATTATTTCAGTCGTCTTTACCCGTAAAAGTATTATTTTTATCAAATTATACGCGCACGATGTATAATTCGTTTTTACTCGTATTTAATTTTTAAAAATTTCAAATTGTATGAAAACAAAATTAATTAAACCATTGGCATTAATTGTATTAGTTGCATTTATTGTTGCAGGGTTTTCCCAGACAGTTTCTGCCAAAAAAAAGAAAAGTATCGGACTGCAGTTGTATTCGCTCCGCGACGATCTGAAAAAGGACGTTAAGGGTACAATTGAGAAACTGGGGAAAATCGGATACACATTTGTGGAGGCAGCCAGTTATGACAAAGGGAAATTTTATGGAATGGAACCCGAAGCATTTTCAGCGTTGTTAAAAGCAAACGGGATGAAATTTGTAAGTTCACATACCGGCGCAAATTACACAGGCGATCAGGCTTCGTGGGATGCTGCCATGGCATGGTGGGATGAGGCAATTGTTGCTCATAAAAAGGCGGGTTGCTCTTATATTGTAAAACCTTCGATGGGAGACTATCCGTACAAAAATCTTGAAGCATTAAAAAAAACCTGTGAGTATTTTAATGCAATCGGCGAAAAATGTAATGCAAAAGGGATACGTTTTGGTTATCATAATCACAATAAGGAGTTTACAAAGATTGTAGATGCTGATGATCTTGTTTATGATTACATGCTTAAAAATACTGATCCCAAAAAAGTAACCTTTGAAATGGATGTATACTGGGTATACCGTGGAGGTCAGACTGCCGTTGATTATTTCAATAAATATCCGAAAAGGTTTGAGTTATTGCATATTAAAGATGAGAAGGAAATAGGCGCAAGCGGGCTGATCGATTTCAAACCTATCTACGAGAATAAGTCAAAAGCAGGTACCAAACTTTGTATTGTTGAGGTAGAAAGATACGATTTTGAACCGATGGTAAGTGTTCAGAAAAGTTTTGATTTCCTTAATAACGCTGCGTACGTTAAATAAAGAACATTTAAATAAAAAATTCAAAGGTCATCCGCAAAGATGACCTTTGTTATTTAAAGGTTAAGAAAAGTCTATTTGAAGATTTTAATAATAATAGTTCAAAATAAGGCATAAATTTTGATGAGATATTTTATATTTACGCAGCAAATAATTG
>JBBRGI010000161.1:0-8077 GCA_038240855.1 Bacteroidales bacterium
CATTACGGTATGAAACTAAGGTGACAAAAGGGGCTAAAGTGAAATTATTGGCCACATCAAATTCGTAATTGATACTGAATACCGGCAAAGAACGTCCGTCGTATCCGTAATATCCTGAATATCCCCCAACACCCACACCCAAGTTCAAAGCATTGCCATGACCTCCACTGTATTTTTTATTCTGGGCTGACAAATTACTCCCTATTAAAATAAGGAAGCAAAGTAAAGTAAAGCTTGTTCTTTTCATTTTAATTGATTTTTTAAATTATTGTATATTGATGATTCTGGTGATTACAAAGAGAGTTCATATTTACCCGAAATAGTTACACAATTCCTAATCAGACTTACATCATTCACACATTGGAACCTGACTTTTTGGTACGCTTCATACATCACAATGAAAAACCCCGATCCGGTAAAGGATTCGGGGATATTTTTAAATACCTGGTAATATTTTATACGGTTCTTACTGATTAAGAAGTTTATAAAGCTCTTTCATATCAGGTGATAAGATGACCTCTGTTCTACGGTTACTGGCGCGTCCCTCAGCTGTTTCATTTGTTTGAACAGGATGAAATTCGCCCTTGCCCGATGCAGTGATGCGTTTGGGATTAAAGCCATTGTCTTTGGTTAAAATACGCACGATGGAAGTAGCCCTTGCGGTACTCAGATCCCAGTTGTCTTTGAATACTTTT
Source organism: Bacteroidales bacterium (assembly GCA_038240855.1). Classification (GTDB taxonomy): domain Bacteria; phylum Bacteroidota; class Bacteroidia; order Bacteroidales; family Prolixibacteraceae; genus JAAFHB01. Next base: position 696 of record JBBRGI010000161.1, read on the forward strand.
GTTTTGATAGGAATACTGTCGGTATGCCCTTCGATCACAACCGTGATATCGGATGTGGAGTTAAGTACTTGCGCAAGAGATTTGAGTGCCTCTTTTCCTTTGGGATCGACAACATCACTACCCGATTTGAATAACAATTTTTCCTGGAGCGATACATAAACATTGCCATCCTTAGTATAAACAGACAATTCATCTGTTTTGTAATTCATCAATGCATCGGCAATTGTATTTTTAAGCTTCAACATCACATTTTTTTGTGCCTGAATCATATCCTGAAGATCTTTCAACCGCTTTGCCTGTTCGGCAATTGTCATTTTTGATTCAGTGGCAAGAGCCTTCAAATCATTTTGGACCAGGGTGTTTTCATTGAGCAGGGAAGCTTTCTGATCATTAAGATTTTTTACCTCACGGTAACAATCCTTCAACTGATTGTGTGTTTGTGTGCTGTCTGACTGTAACTGGCTCACCTGGTTTTGGGAGGCTTTAAATTTCTTCGTTGCCACACACGACGTAAAGAGTACACTGGCAATCAGGGAAAGATAGATAAGTTTGTGAAAAGATTTTTCCATTGTATTTTTATTGATTGATTAATAGTCACAAAGTTGAGTATGTTTATTATAAGAAGAGTTACATAACTTTAGAATTATTTTACATCATTCATACTCTCTTGGGGCTGAATCTCTGTAACTTCCTTTTCAATGTAGACAGAATAGGCATTAGGAATAATTTTTTGTCCATACTTATAGGCATACACTTTGGTAAATACAGCACCGAAATAAAGGATAATCGCTGAATAATACACCCAAACAAGTATGATAATAATGGATCCCGCTGCACCATATATTGAAGCTATATTGTAACTTCCCAGGTAAAACCCGATCAGAAATTTGCCAATCATAAAAAGAACAGCGGTTACTCCTGCCCCTATCAGGCAATCGCGCCGCGCTATTTTGCCATCGGGAAGGGTTCTGAATATTATATAGAATAAAAGCGTTATAATACTGAAAATGACCAGAAAATTAATTACGTAAAATAAAATGACAGTATTCTCGGGTAAAAAGGCTTCGAGGCGTTTGCTGAAAATATCAAGTAAAGAATTGGCGATTAAACTCACCAGTAATAAAAATCCGACTGACCCGATCATTGAAAACGACATGAGTCGGTTATATAAATACTTTATTAAACCACGATTAGGTTTAGCTCTAAGGCCCCATATATAGTTAATGGAGTCCTGTATTTCGGCAAACACCCCTGATGCACCGAATAATAAAGCTATAATTCCAATTGTCTGAGCATAGTTGCTGCTGTTTGAAAGTTCAACTTTTTTTATCGTTTCCTGGATTTGTAATGCAGCATCATTGCCGACGAGTCCGTTAATCTGTCCGAATATTTCGCCTCTTACTGCCTCGGCACCAAAAAACATCCCGCTCAGGGAGATGATGATAACTAACAATGGGGGCAGCGAGAATATCGTATAATAAGACAAAGCGGCGCTAAGTTTTACGCATTTGTCCGCTAAAAATTCCTTAAAAGTTTGTTTAAGTAGATAACCCACTTTTTTCGCGGTGCTTTTAAGTTTCATAACTTAATGATTTATTTTTTTTGCTCATTGAAACGTGGCAATTCCCGGCTTTGCGATCTCGAAAGTTCTCAATCCAAAATCGGATGTTTTAAATGAGTTCGCCTTCAAAATGTTACTTCCCAGCCCTGGGATTGATGGATAAAATGCAATAGATATTTGAAATACATTCATGACAAGGCTCTCATTTTTAATCAAAACACCTAATCCGAATTGAGAATACATTCTGCTGTTCTTGAACCCTGAGGCTGCATCACCCAACATGCCCATTGAATAAGTAATAAAAGGTCCGAAACGGAATCCTATAAAGTTCCAGGGGGCGTACGATTGGGTTTGCAAGGTTAGTAAGATGCGACGAGTACCGGACAATCCCAGACTGTTAAATCCATTCAGTCCGTACTCTTCGTTAATTGTCAAAGTGTCATAAGGCATCCTGTTCAGGCCAATTGTAAGTTGTGGTTTGACAAACTGCCTGAATTTCCATTTCCCGATTTCACGTAATCCCGAAAAATAATTTACTCCCACTGTTAATACACCCTGCTCCATTTTTGAATCGCGGAAAAAAGTACCAAACTCGTAATTCGATCCCAGGTATCCCCATGAATAATAATATCCGGATGAAATACGAGCACCTAAATATACCCGGCCGTGGTTGTTTCTTTCCTGGTAGCCGCCCGTGAGGTTAAGAACATTCCCCATAGAAACATCTTCGGGTATTCCGAACTTAAAGATATACCGGTCCTGCCTGAAATTGCGTGATGAAATGCCAAAACTTGCCAGGTAAAAATTTTCATCAGCAAACTTGTGTAAGGGGTCAATTGCTTCGGTTGGTTGTTCGAGGTAACGGATGCGCAAAAAGCGGACTGCAGAAATGAATTTGGTCGTGCGGTCGTACTCTGAGTTACCTTTAAATACCCGCATGGCAATCCCGCCCCAAAAATCCTGGGCATTATATTTAACCGGATGCTGCTCAAAAAGCATAGTGCTCATGCGCAGTGAATCCTGGTGAAAATGTTGTGTTAAAAATATTCCCCCTGCCCATTTTGCGAAGGGTGAAAAAAACGGACGGTCGACGGATAAGCTACGGTTGTATCTTTGATTTCCCAGGATGTTATAATTCAGCGTGGTACTAATATAAGTATTACGGATATTGGGGATCACGTAATTTGTTATGTATGAATTGGTTTTCTCGTTGGAATTTCGCGAATATATATTCTGAAACTGGTGACCCAGACCTAAAAAATTCTTATCAGTCAAATCAAGCGTAAAACCCGAGCCTGATACAGAACCATTGGGAATAATGCTCCAGATATCCAATGCCCGGATAAAAACATCAACCGAGTCGGAATTTTTTACAGTCTCCTTTACAAAAAATGAAACATCACGAATATATTCCCTGGTGCGTACCAATCGCTCTGATTCTTTTACAAGCAAAGAATCGAATGGCTGGCCCTGGCGGATAAGCAACAGATTACGAATTGTCATCGGCTGCGATTTTATATGCAGTTTATTGCCCGCCCTGGATATAAAGTTCGGAGAGGCCACGATGGAATCGCCGATGGAATTTCCAAACGGATCGAGTGTTTCGATATTAATATTCCTGATTATTTTCCCCTCAAAGGTACTGTATGGTTTTTGGATCAGTTTCTTATAAGCCTTTCTTCGCGGTTTCTTTTTTTGTGATGCAACAGGTTTGAAGAATAACCCATACATAAATTGAGTAAACTTACTTCGTTTCGAATAAGCTTCAATTTCCTTATATATTGCAGTCGTATCCCGGGCGATTGGTTTTTGCTGAGCGAATGCAAAATCCCCGGCTAAGATTGATATTAAAAACAGGATTAAAATATCTTTAAACCACATTTGCTTCTCCCTTTTCATCGTCGCGGAAATTATTTGTTATCCGGATACCTGTATTTAAGCATTACCCGCCGTCAATAGTATTACTATGAATTGACCATTTTGGCTATTTTTCCAAAGCTTTTTGTTTTGCTTCTTCAACTTTCTCTTTTTCTTCCTCCTTAGCTTTCTTCTTAAAATATCCCCTGAAAAGGAAATTATGCTTGAGTGCTTCCATATTTTCATCCAAACCTTTGGAACTATTTTTAAGATTCAGGATGGTTTGATCAATATTTTCTGAAGTGATTGTATCATGAATTAAACGACCAATAGTTCCGTGTCCGCTATTTATTCGAAGCATAATATCTTCAAGTTGTTTTGTCGAAGCTTCGGTATTACCCGCCGTTGCCTGGAAACTCTTCATGATGACACCTATGTCGTTTTTAGTTGCTTCTATGGTTTGGTCCAAACCTTTCGAGGTTTGTTCAAAATTAGCAATGGTCTTATTTATATTCTGTGCAATAATTGAATCATGTATTAACCGGCCAAGTGTACCGCGTCCGCTGTTTATTTTAAGCATAACCACTGCAAGCTGTTGTGTAATAACTTCTGCATGAGTAGCTGTCACTTGCAGACTTGCTATGATCGCATCTGTTTCAACAGGCTCAGTTGATGAAAGCAATTTGTCATCACTTGCTAAAGGGGCATCGGCGCTTCCTTGCGTAATAATTAAGAGCCGGTCGCCAATAAGTCCTTCAGACCCAACGGCCACTTTACAGTCTGATTTAATAAACTGCTTAATCTCTTTTCGGATCATCATATCTACTCTTACCGTCCTTCCATCGATAATGCTGATATTGTCGACAGTGCCTACATTAATGCCCGAGAAACGGATATTATTCCCTACCTGCAAACCGCTAACATTGTAAAAAGTTGTAGAAAGTTTAAAAACGGGATTAAACAGGTTTTTTTGTTTCCCGATAATAAATATGGCAATTACAAAAAGAGCTAATCCTGCAACTACAAAGAGCCCTAATCGTATTTTAAAGTTCTGAGAATGGTTATCCATTTTTTTATGGTTTTAATTGTGATTATAAAAGTGGCATCGACCTTATCAACACCCATATAAGTGCCCTGCACCGAAAAAAGTGGTGATTACTTAAAAAATGATTTGATTAATTCATCAGTAGACTTTTCAAATTCATCCAAATCCCCTTCAAGATAAACCTCACCGTCATGCAACATAATAACCCGGTCGGCAGTAGAACGGACGCATTCCATATCATGCGTGATGATAATGGAGGAAGTCTTATATTTTTTCTGAACCTCATTGATGAGTGTACTGATCTCATCTGATGTCACAGGGTCAAGCCCGGTTGTAGGTTCATCGTACAGCATGATCATCGGATCCACAACTATGGTGCGTGCCAGGCTGATTCGCTTGCGCATACCTCCAGATAGTTGCGACGGCATTTTATTTAAGGCATCTGATAACCCTACATTTTCCAATACCTCCATTATTTTTTCATCTCTCTCTTTTTGAGTAAGGTTCTTCCTTATTCTTCGCAATGGAAATTCTAAATTTTCCTTTACGGTCATCGAATCATACAGTGCACCACTTTGAAAAAGAAAACCAATTTTCTGTCTTAATGCACCTAAGCCATCGCTCCCCAGTTTATTCACATCTTCGCCAAACACATTAATAATGCCATTGTCTGCATATAATAAACGAACAATACACTTTATCAGGACAGATTTTCCTGAACCTGATTTACCAAGCACCACCAGGTTTTCGCCCTTAAAAAGTTGTAATGAAACACTTTTTAATACCGCCTGTTTACCAAATGATTTCTTAAGATTACTTATTTCAATAATCGGTTCTTTACTTATCGGTTCCATCAAACCGTTACTTAAATTCTCTGTTTGAACTGTATTCATAGAACGAGCATATCAGTAATTTGTACCGCAATCATATCAACAATCAGCACCAGAAGTGACGCCAGTACGACGGCAGAATTTGCCGCAATACCAACGCTTTCCGTTCCGCGCCCGGCATTATATCCTTTATAACATCCAACAATTCCGATTACCGCCCCGAAAAAGAATGTTTTTATAACAGCCGGCATAAGATCAGAAAACCCGACGTGGCTAAATGCCTGCGCAAAAAACAACGAAAGCGTTACATCCCCCTTAATATTTGCGCCTGCCCAGCTTCCCAATATGCCAAGTGCATCAGCATATAAAACCAATAACGGAATCATAAGCGTGGCTGCCAGCACTCTTGTAACGACTAAAAATCTCATGGGATTGGTGGAAGAAACATCCATAGCATCTATCTGTTCGGTCACTTTCATTGAACCCAGTTCTGCACCCATGCCTGAACCAATTTTTCCTGCGCATATTAAAGCAGTTATCACCGGACCCATTTCCCTTATCAACGATACAGCGACCATTCCGGGGAGCATAGATACTGCCCCGAAATCAACAAGAACCGGCCGCGATTGCAGTGTGAGCACCAGGCCCATAATAGCGCCGGTAACCGAAATAAGTGGTAATGTTTTATATCCGATCTTAAAACATTGGTAAAAGAACTCTTTAAATTCAAAGTCACGCGAAAATGTTTCCTTTATCATCCGCGCCATAAACAAGATAACTTCCCCAAAATCCGACAAAAAAGTACTGGCTTCTTCCGTTCTTGCTATTGTTTTTTCGCTGATCTTAAGGGTAAATTCCTTTGCCTTTTGAAGGTTTGGGACTCGTTTTTTACCTGTATCCGGTGTTAATTTATTCATGACAAACGGTTTAAATTCAAAAAGACATCTCTCAGCGCATGCTGTTAACGATGTCTCTTCAATTTGAGGGAGTGCAGCATACTGTAATCATACCCGCAAACACATTTTAAAGCATATCACCTATAGTACCCTTTATAGAATGATATTAAAGTGCGTTGAGAATTTTGATTAATTCGTCTTTAGTTTTACCAAGTGTAACCTGAAGTTTATCAAACATTTCATCTTTCATACCCTCATCATACAAGAGGTCATTATCTGTTAAAACTGCAAATTTCTGTTTGAGCTTGCCTTTCTGCTCCTTCCAGTTACCTTTTAATTCAGTTGAGTTCATATCTTTTATTCCAGTATTGAAAAATATTTCACCACAAAGATGAGACTTCAAGTGTTATAATCTGTTACATAATTACGTGAAAGAGTTACATATTTCACACTTAAAATTATGAATGTCCTAACTTTCGGCGTTGACTGAAAAAGGCTGTCTAAACATTCTTAGACAGCCTGATCTCAGTAAGTGTCAATTAAATGATTGTGATCACTTGTTGTTATTCTGTTATCGTACTTTCAGTATGTCGGTTAGCTGCGTGTTCTGCTTCCGTGCATTTAACTCCGTCAGGACATGGTTTAACCAACTCAGTTTCACCAAATGCCTGGGCATTTACTCTTGAGGCATTGATTCCTTTGGTAGCCAGGTAATCAATAACCGATTTACCACGTTTTTCCGAAAGTTTCATATTGTAATTTTCAGGACCCCTTGAATCGGTATGCGATTTAATCTGAACATCGACAGTATTATTATCATTCATAGCAACGGCTAAGCGATCGAGTTCTGCAGTAGCCTGATTGTCAAGCTCCCACTTATCAAATGCGAAATAGACCTCGTAAACATTACCTATGACTGCAGGTTTGACCACAACAACCGGTTCGGGCTTTGGTTCGGGCTTTGGCTCGGGTTTTGGTTCAGGTATCGCCTGGGGTATTGGTTCTACAACCGGGACAGGAATTTCATGACCACGCCCAAGTTTAAGTGCCATTCCGGCTCTTACAGTGGTAATATTCCATGATTCTTCCGAACGGGGATCCTGTCCGAAGTAGGGTTGAAAAGCTACAAACGGGGAGAGTACAAATTGCGTGTGCCTGTTTTGCGAGGAGAGTGGAATATCGTATCCGGCACC
>JBBRGI010000162.1:0-8073 GCA_038240855.1 Bacteroidales bacterium
ATTGATTCAACCCGGGCAACTAATAAACTTACATCCGCTGACTGGGCAGTTTCGGTTGTTGCAACTACTACGGGGCTTTTGTCCTTTTTGGCATATAACTGTTCGGGAATAAAGGACTGTAATACAAATGCCAATAAAATACTTAAAACTACTTTTTTCATTTTAATTTTTTTATTTATGAATAAATTTTCATGATCAAAGATCGTTACGTATAACCTCTTAAACGTTACATAATTCCGGAAAAATGTTACATGATTCAGATAAACTTGATTTGGAGAATAGTAACCCTACTCCTGTTCAGGATAACAGGCAAAGCAATAGCTTCGGATCAGAGAGGTCCGGCAAACTGCAATATTTTCCACACGACGATAAAAAAGAGACTTTTTAATCGGCTACACGTATTGGTTGAATGGTGGCACTTTCAACGATATTTATCTAATTGATATTCTTTACTTTAAAAATAAACTTTGTCTACCCGGGCAGACAGGCTGTCCACAGAATTACATTCGATCCATATACCAATTCAATTCTTTTTCCATCTTATTATACCGCAATATGGTCGTGATAATTTTTTGAAGGCGCACAAAGGCGGTTTCGCTTTTCACTACATAGTCAAATGCGTGATGATGCATACAGTTTATCGCAACGTCAATCTTATCCTGCGAAGACAATATTACAACCGGAATATCCGGGTTGAGTGCTTTTAATTTATCCAGTGTCTCGATCCCGTTCATTGCAGTCGGATCAATGCCGTCGAGGTAATAATCCAAAATGATTATATCCGGATTATGTGACAAATTCAACAAGCAAAGTTCACCTGTTGCAAATGTTTCAATGGTAATATCAGCATGCTGAAGGAAATCAATTTCCAGTGATTTCAAAAATACGGCATCGTCATCAACCAGGAAAAGCTTAATTTTTTGGTTATTCATTTGTTTGTTTTTTTAATCCGATTAATTCTTCTTCCAGTTCTCTACATGCCTGGTTACATACATTCCCAAGCTTAAAAACCAGTTCTTTTATACCATCTGGCTGATCTTGAGTGCTTGCAAATTCCTGAACTTGTTTTGCCATATTTTCATAATCGGGACTTATACCCATAATTGAAAATGACGGAATCATTTTGTGAACTGCTGAGTACAAGGATTTCCAGTTCTTGTCCTCAAAACTTTGATTCATTTTAAGAATTAAAGGAGGGGTTTGTTCCAGGTAAAGTGAAATCATCTCCATCATCAATACGGGATTCGACTTGGTTCGCCGGATCAAATATTCAAGATCAATACATCTTTCAGTTTTTGTCAAACGGCTACCATCTCCTTCATTTTCAAGGTCCTTCATAGATAAGGGTATTTTAACTAAGCCGACTATTTTATTGTATAATATTCTTTCGTCAACAGGTTTGGCAATGTAATCATTCATTCCGACAGCCCGGCATTTGGCCAGATCAACTGTTGTTACATCAGCGGTTAACGCGATAATCGGAATAGTTGAATTCAGGGTGTTGCGAATGTATTCAGTCGCTTCAAATCCATTCATTTCAGGCATGTGTAAATCCATCAGAATAATATCGTATGATTTCTCCATCAATTTTTTGATGGCTATTTTACCATTGCCGGCAATATCGCGTTGAAAACCAAAATCATCCAAAAGTGTTTTCATAAGTAATTGGTTAAGCGGAAAATCCTCAACAACCAGTACTTTAATGTTTTTAATCGCTGCATCAAGCTCCTCTGTTTCTTCCTCAATTTCGGCCAGATCGCTTGTTTTCATGAAGCTTAATATGAAACTAAATGTAGATCCCTGGTCAATCTCACTTTTGACACAAATAGTACCCCCCTGTGATTCAACCAGTTGTTTAACGATAGCAAGTCCCAGACCAGTGCCACCGTACAATCGTGAAGTGCCACTTGATGCCTGCTGAAAATTATCGAAGATATTGCCTATCTTATTTGCCCCAATTCCGATACCGGTATCAGTTACAGAAAATTCAATGGTTACTTTATCCGCTTCATCAGCTAATAAATGAACACCCACTGTTATTTTCCCTTTTGCAGTAAACTTAACAGCATTACTGACTAAATTTAAAATAATCTGGTGCAGACGCACTGGGTCGCCAACCACGACGATGGGAATATTATTGTCGTATTCCTTAACCAGGGTTAAGTTCTTTTCCTGGATCTTTGTATCAAACAAATGTAACATGGCAGAAATTGACCATGACATTTTGAAAGGGGTTTGCTCAAATACCATCTTTCCTGCATCAACTTTTGCCAGATCAAGTATGTCGTTAATAAGCACTATTAACGCATCCCCGCTCATTTTTATCGCTGATAAATATTCATTCTGTTTTGCTGATAGTTCAGTTTTCAAAACCACTTTTGTAAAACCGATGATTGCATTCATTGGTGTACGAATTTCATGGCTCATGTTTGACAAAAACTGCTGTTTTGCCTTCATCGCACTTTCTGCTATCTGGGTGGCACTCTCGGCTTTACTTTTGGCTTCTTCAGCAATAAAAGTAGCTAACTCTGCAAACACTTTCGCCTCTATCAGCTCGGTTTCAATTCTTTTCTGATCGGTAATATCACGTGCCACAACAACGACCCCAAGAACATTGCCCCTGTCATCTTTATAAACAGATCCATTAAATAAAACATCTGTGAGTTTCCCGTCCACGATTGTTAACGGATAATCAGTCACAAATCCTTTGGCAAAAACTTCCCGGTAAACTTCACGCGCTTTCAGGGGATCAGTAAAATAATCGAAAAAATCTGTTCCAATTAATTTCTGGTACGATTGTCCAATGATGTTGACCGATGCATTATTCATATCGGTAATCTTCCCGTTCAGGTTAATTGTAAACAAAGGGTCAAGGCTGGCCTCTATAAGACTTCTAGCATATTTGGAGGCTAGTTTCTGTGCCGTGACATCACGGGCGACGATCACTACACCCTGAACATTTTCCTGATCATCCTTATATACCGATCCATTGAACAATACATCAGTTAACTTATTGTTAAGATGACGGACTGTAAGCGGAAAGTCGGCAACAGATCCTTTTGCAAAAACCTCCTGGTATACCTCACGTGCTTTTTGTGGCTCTGTGAAATAGTCAAAGAAGTCGGTACCTCTGAGCTTTTCACGTGATCTGCCGGTAATATTTGCCAGTGCCTCGTTCATATCGGTAATCTTCCCTTCCGTATTGATAGTGATCAGCGGATCACGGCTGGCTTCAATCAGACTAAGTGTATATTGCGAAGACAATTTAAGCGAATCGCTGAATTCTTCGAGCTCTTTATTGGCAATTTCACGTTTTTCCCTCTGCTCATTTTGAATAATAAGTTCATTATTCGCCACAATTAATTCCGAAGCCCGTTTTTCCTTTTCATCATTTTGAAAGGAAAGCTCCTTATTGGCAATAATCAACTCGGCTGCACGTTTTTCCTTTTCATCATTCTGAAACGCAAGTTCTTTATTGGCAATCCGCAGCTCGGCTGCGCGTTTTTCCTTTTCATCATTTAGAAAGCAAAGCTCCTCATTGGCAATGATCAGCTCGGCGGCGCGTTTCTCCTTTTCGTCGTTCTGAAAAGCAAGTTCGCTGTTGGCAATCCGTAACTCGGCTGCACGTTTTTCCTTTTCATCATTTTGAAAGGACAGCTCCTTGATGGCCATTTTTAATTCAGTTGCCCATTTCTGATCGGCAATATTCCTGGCAACAATGATAACTCTAAGTATAACGCCCTTGTCATTTTTGTAAACCGATCCGGAAAGCATTACATTCGTCAGTTTTCCGTCAGTATGCCGTATGGTTACGGGTAAATCGGCAATTGATCCATTTTCTAACGCCTCCTGAAAAATGTCACGAGCTCTTTCGGGTTCAGTAAAATAATCAAAGAAGTCGCTGCCAATCAATTTTTCACGAGTGGTTCCGGTAATTATGGCCAGTGCCTCATTCAAATCTGCAATCTTACCTTCTGTGTTGATAGTTACCAACGGATCGAGGCTGGCTTCAATCATCATTCTGGAATAATGAGATTCATGTGTGCTTGCTACTTCCATTTTGGATATTATATGACTGACGCCCGCGATTTTGGTAGATTTAGTTATGGAGATTTCCAATTTCCTCAATCGGGCTTCGCCTTTTGTCCTTTAAGTTCTTAAAATGCGAGGGGGAGAGACCTGTCACTTTCTTAAACTGATTGGATAAGTGCGCCACACTGCTGTAATTCATCATCCATGCGATCTCCGTGATATTTAATTCATCATAGATCAACAATTCCTTTATCCTTTCGATTTTATGAGAGATAATGAATTGTTCGATGGTAGTTCCTTGTATTTCAGAAAACAAATGGGCCATGTAGGTATAATCGTGATTCAATTTTTCGCTCAGATAATCCGAAAAGTTGATTTTAATTATTTCCTGGGAATGATGAACCATTTCAATAATTACATTTTTTATTTTTTCGATCAGCATGGCTCTTTTGTCGTCCATTAATTCAAGACCTGAGCTTTGTAATGCCAATTTCAGTTGTTCACGCTGGGCGGCAGAAATAGTTTCCATTATATCAACTTCGCCTAAATCAACTACGATGAAATGGAGCCCAAGCCTTTTCAATGCTTCCTTAACTGCAATTTTGCAGCGGTTGCTAACCATGAATTTGATGTAGAGTTTCAAGTATTTCTGTTTTTTTATAAGATCAGTACAAAGATGGACAATTATAATCGTCAAAATGTCACAATTTTTAATTATAAGTTGCAATTTATTTCATCGCACTATAACATATCTATTAATCTATTTATGAACACAATGAACCCAAATCCGCCACTGTTAAAAGGCGATTTTCAGCGATCGCTAAAGGCCGGATAATGATTATAAGGGTTTTCGATGATCGGAAAACCATCATTATTCGCTAAATTCTGCCAGACGAATGTTAATAATTGAAAGATTAAAAATTTGAATGTCAATTATCCTGCGGCTATAATAAACAGCACTGATCAACTAAAAAAAGTAAAATCACGAAAGGAAACGATTTAAGTAATATATGGAGATCTCATCTCCCTTATATACAATTTATTGGCTTCAGTATCACCCACAACTTCCCCCATCTTCGGATCCCAGGTTACCTTGCGTCCCGTACGGATAGCGATATCACCCATATGACTGATGGTATAAATAACATGGTATCAGGCAATTCAGTTGTGCTGACTTCAAAGTGTTTTGATTCCCTGAATATCCTGGTTAACAATGGGGTAGTCTATTGCCATTCATGATTATTCCTCCCGGTAAGGATCATTTGGAATGCCACCTAAAATTAGAAAAGATTTGGCAGATGCCTCTAACTTAAAACCTTATTTTGAATTAATTTAAGAATAATATTGACTTTACGACTCAAAAATTCAGGTTGACACTGTTCTTTTGGTTTTTACCCCCTGATCGGTTAACTTCCTGTTGCGTCTTGTGTCTGATAGTATTATCTTTGCACCTCGATTTCTGATACACCATAATTTAAGAAAATTTCATTTGATGAGTAACTTTAAACGAACGCTGATCACCTCCGCTTTACCTTATGCAAACGGCCCTGTTCACATTGGCCATCTTGCGGGAGTCTATGTTCCTGCTGATATCTATGCCCGGTACCTTCGGTTAAAAGGAGAAGAGGTTGCATTTATCGGCGGTTCCGACGAACACGGCGTTCCGATTACCCTGAAAGCTAAAAAAGAGGGAATAACCCCGCAGGATGTGGTCGATAAATATCACGCGATGATCAGGGATTCCTTCGAAAAATTCGGGGTTTCATTCGATGTTTACTCGCGTACAAGTGCAAAGATTCACCATCAGACAGCTTCCGAAATTTTCAAAACGCTCCATGACAAGGGTGCATTTATCGAACAAACTTCTGAACAGTTTTTCGATGTGGAGGCCAATCAATTCCTGGCCGATCGTTATATCACAGGAACCTGTCCCAAGTGTAATTATGAAAAAGCATACGGCGATCAGTGTGAGAGTTGCGGTAGTACCCTTAACGCAACCGACCTTATTGATCCGAAATCGGTCCTGAGCGGCAATAAACCGGTTATGAAGGAAACCAGGCATTGGTTTCTCCCGCTCGATCAGTATGAACCCTGGTTGCGCGAATGGATTCTGGATACCCATAAAGAATGGAAACCAAATGTTTACGGACAATGCAAGTCGTGGATCGATGGGGGATTGAACCCGCGCGCCGTTACCCGCGATCTTGACTGGGGCGTTCCGGTTCCCATCGAAGGAGCCGAGGGGAAAGTGCTTTATGTATGGTTTGATGCACCCATCGGGTATATTTCCGCAACAAAGGAATTGACTCCTGACTGGGAAAAATGGTGGAAAGATCCCGAAACGAAAATGGTGCATTTTATCGGGAAAGACAATATCGTGTTTCACTGCATTATCTTCCCCGTAATTCTTAAAGCCGAAGGGTCGTATATTCTGCCTGATAATGTTCCTGCTAACGAGTTTCTTAATCTTGAAGGCGATAAAATTTCGACATCCAGAAACTGGGCAGTATGGTTGCACGAATATCTGCTCGATTTCCCGGGAAAGGAGGATGTTCTGCGCTATGTACTCTGTGCCAACGCACCCGAAACAAAAGACAACGATTTTACGTGGAAGGATTTCCAGACCCGCAACAACAGTGAATTAGTGGCGATTTTCGGCAATTTCGTGAACCGGGCACTGGTTCTTACCGATAAATATTACAATTGTGTGATTCCCATGGCAGGAGAACTCACTGAATATGACAAGACAACCCTGTACGAAATAACCAATCTGAAAGTCGAGGTCGAAAAGTCACTCGAAACTTACCATTTCCGTGAAGCTCTTAAAAACGCGATGGAAATAGCCCGCCTGGGGAATAAGTACCTTGCAGATATGGAGCCATGGAAAGTGGTTAAGACTGATCCGGAGCGCGTAAAAACAATTATCAACATCGCGCTGCAGATTACTGCAAATCTTACGATTGTTTTTGAACCGTTTTTACCCTTTACGACTCAGAAATTGCGTGGATTTTTGAACCTTGCCAAATTTGAATGGCAGGAGCTCGGCAGGACTGACCTGATCATGCCCGGTCATGTGATTAACACACCCGTACTTCTCTTTGACCTCATTGACGATGAAGCCATCCAGGCACAGGTCGATAAATTGCTTGCCACCAAAAAAGCAAATGAACTTGAAGAGCTAAAGGTAAATCCTGTTAAAGAAAACATTGAATATGAGGATTTCGCAAAAATGGATATACGCATCGGCACGATTATAGCTGCTGAAAAAGTAGCCAAAACAAAGAAATTACTCAAACTCACCATTGACACAGGAGTCGATAAACGAACAGTGGTTTCGGGAATCGCGGAATATTTCGAACCTGAAAAAATTATCGGGCAACAGGTTTCCATATTAATGAACCTGTCACCTAAAATTCTGAAGGGGATTGAATCGCAGGGGATGATTCTTATGGCTGAAGATGGCAACGGATCACTTGTATTTGTTACCCCGGCCACTACTATCAAGGCGGGATCGGAGGTAAGATAGGTGTTGTTTCGACTTCGCTCAACAACCGTGTTTCGCTCGCTTCGACTACGCTCAGCGACCGATTAGCAACCGTTTTCGATAATTGATTTTTCGTTTGTGGTATTTTTTTCTTATATTCGTATGTGTCGATGTACGCGCGTAATAAGAATATATTCTGATGAAAGGATTCATGTATATATTACTCTGTGCCAATGATCACTATTATACAGGCAGTACAATTGACCTGGAAAGAAGATTAGTCCAACATCAAAATGGAGAAGGAGCCAATTTCACAAAGAAGCATTTGCCTGTTGAATTGGTTTACTACGAAGAATTCCATAGGATCGATACAGCCTTTTACCGTGAGAAACAGGTTCAGGGCTGGAGCCGAAGGAAAAAGGAAGCACTAATCAAAGGTGAAACAAATTTATTACACAACCTTTCGGAGTGTAAAAATGGCTCTTCGGCTTCGCTCAGAGACCGAAGTCGAAGAGACTGCAGTTGAGGATACTGAAGATGTTAATTGATAGTCCCCG
>JBBRGI010000163.1:0-7994 GCA_038240855.1 Bacteroidales bacterium
TTTAAATCTAAAGTCCCTGAATAATCGTATAAACATCGCTTCAAAACCCTGCGAAGGGAACGGAGCCGGGGAGAGTTGAATCTTACCCTCAGGATCGATCAGGTAAAATGCAGGAGTAATGGCTGCTTTATAATTGACTATCAACTGATTTTGTTTTGCTCCATTCAGTAACTCCCAGGGATAACCCTTTTCCTTCCATAATTTCGAAGCATTCTCAAAATTGTCGTCAAGCGACACCGATACTACACTTAAAACTTGTCTTAATTTTTTTTCAATTGAAACTATCGAATCCAGTTCCTGTCTGCAATCTGTACTCCTGCTGTTAAAAAATGAGAGATAAATGAATTTCCCCTGGAATTGGTCGAGGGTAACCGTTTCATTTTTCAGATTATTCAGTTTAATTGCGGGAGCTTTTCCACCCACGGCAAGGCGTACCAGATTATTTTTAACCTGCAAAGCAATTGATCGCAACAATCCCGAACTTGTTGCAGTCTGTGCCGATTCAACGGCCTTGATTACCCCTTCCTTTGAAAAACTACCCGTATAATACCCGTCATTTAAACCCTTCAGGACAACGAGTTCTGCAAACTCCTTTTTATAACCCTTGTTTTCGAAAAATTGTACCAGCTCCGTATAGTTTCCTGAATTCGTAATGTCAATAATTCGCCGGTTTTGAATATGTTGTGATTGTTTATGCAGGAAATCGGTAAATATTTTCTGAAAAGCTCTTTGATAATCGGGGTGATGCACCTGAACTGGTTCTTTGGCAAAATATTTATTGATAACAACTTCAGGCGTAAGCGGGTAGATCACATATTCCAGTTCTGCAAAATAATACTTTTCAAGTGTTTTGAAATAGGAGTTCTCATTGGCTGCGTATTTTTTCTGCAGACGGGCAATGATTTCACTGACAACTTCTTTCGATTTTCGCTGATAGATCTGCACCGTATTCGAATAGGTTTCGTGATTGAAATCAGACACGTATGAACGTATCGTAAAATTAAGATCAGAGCGGTCGGAATCGGGCAAGCCCAGCCAATAAAGGGCAGGTTTAAAATAGGCACTATGTGCTTCATTGGCTGTCCGGAGTGAAAATGGGGGCAGTGTTACCGTATAATTTTTCCCTGGTTCTGCAACCATCGTTCCGCAGTACTTCTCAAGATCGGTATAGATTTCTATCGTCTGATTGATGGGTAACGTCACTGAAAATAATCCATCCCCGGCAACGGTTGTTTTCCCCAGTTCAAGTTTCTGACGCAGAACAGGATCTGGTATTGTGTAAAAGCAAATTTCTTTTTTACTGTAATCCACCGCCTTACCGGAGATAACTGTTTTTTGACCATTGAGGGATATGGAAATCAGCACAAGAACCAATATAAAAGTAGAATGCAGCATATTGTTTAACAAAATTTAATCTTCGTAGAATTCCGAAATATCCAGACACGAGGGAAGGAATAGACTTGCATCACCTCTGTGTCGAAGAATATCACGCACAATTGTTGAGGAAATGGCCGTTGTTTCGGGTGTAGTCAACAGGAACACCGTCTCAATGTCAGGATGCATTCGTTTATTAATCTGGGCAATGGCCCTTTCATACTCGAAATCGGCTGCGGTTCTTAATCCACGAAGAATGTATTGCGCATGTACCCGTTTGCAATAATCGACTGTCAGACCGTCAAATTTTCCAACCTTTATTTTAGGCTCATTTTCAAACACCCGCCTGATCCAATCTTTCCTTTTGGCCATCGGATAAAAGGGTTTCTTATTCGAATTATATCCGATCATAATGATAATCTGATCGAATAATGGCAAGGCACGATTGACGATCGATTCATGACCTAAAGTAAACGGATCGAAGGAACCCGGAAAAATTGCAATTCTTTCCATAATGGATGATTTATTGTACAAAACTAATAAGAAAAAGGCGTTTTGACGAAATGAACGGCCAAATCATTCTCCGGCACGATGATAAGATTAACATTTACTGAGATCAGGAAAATAAGTGCATCCTTAACCAAGACAATTTAAGATTTTTTATTTCCTTTACACAACCAGCGATTGTAAGGATGATAGAACGCGATATCATAGGAATATTCGGAAAGATGAATTCAGGGAAAAGTTCCCTGATGAATCTCCTGACTCAACAGGAAACCTCAATTGTCGATCCGACACCGGGTACAACAGCCGATATAAAAATCACACTCTCCGAAATTCATGGTCTTGGACCCGTCAAAATTCTGGATACTGCAGGGCTCGATGAAAACAGCAAACTTGGCGTTAAAAAACAGAAAAAGAGCATTGCCGCATTAAAAGAGTGCGATCTTGTCCTGCTTGTGATTGACCCGGCAACATTTGATTTTGAGACTGAACGTGTAATCCTGACAGAAGCAAAAAAGTCCGATAAGAAGGTGCTGATTATTTACAACCTGTTTCGCAGTATCGACCGGAACAGGATCGAAAAAGTGGAAGCATTGCTCACCCAGTTACCTAACTACCGAAGTATTGTGCTCAGTGCTGTGGATATTCAATGCCGGTACTCCTTACTCCAGGCTATCCTCGAACATTATATTCCAAAAAATATCGAAGTCGAATTGTTACCTTTCCTTGAAAAGGGGGAGTTTTATATTTTGAATATTCCCATGGATGGAGAGACACCACCGGGAAGATACCTTCGCCCGCAGGCGATGGCCGAAGAATACATTACACGAAATTGGGCTTTCCCCGTATCCTACCGGATGAACATTCTTAAAGCCAGGGCAGGTAATCGTTCTGAACGGGAACGATGGGATAATTTCATCAATAGCTTCACCAAAAAACCAAAAGCAATCATCACCGATTCGCAGGCAATGGATATTATGAAGGATTGGGCGCCCGATGATATCGCGTTAACCACATTTTCCATCATGATGATCAACTACATGAGCCGGGGAAGGCTTAATGAGTTTGTGCAGGGAATAAATGCGTTGAAATCGCTGGTGCCCGGCGACCATATCCTGATCGCCGAAGCGTGTAACCATTCCCGCATCCGGGAAGATATCGGAACAGTGCAGATACCGGCGTTATTAAAAGAATTTTATCCGCAGGTGATGGTGAATTTTACCTTTGGAAGGGAATTCGTTGATGAACCGGATATCAAAAAGTACAAGCTGGTTATCCATTGTGGCGGTTGTATGATCTCAAATCAACGCATGGACGCACGGCTTCGTGACCTTAAAGCTACCGGGATCCCTGTCACAAATTACGGAATTTTTCTTTCGTTTATTCAGGGCGAAAAAACCCTTGACCGGGTGATTAAACCATGGATCACCTTGCCATGAGCCGCAAGAGTGGCGAACGGGCGAAGGGCCGAAGGGGCGAAGGGACGAAAGACTGATAAAGTCAATCGGGCAAGTTGACGGCGACGGGCGAACGGGCGACGCAGCGAAAATGAGCAGATGAGAAAATGATTCGCAGAATCTCCATATTAGGAGCAACAAATTTCTTATAACGAATCCGTGTAATTCGTTATAATCCGTGTAATTATTTTCATCAAAACTTATTCAGACAACAACTTTTATACTTTTTCCCCGAGCCGCACGGACATGGTTCATTGCGACCAACATTTCCAAAAACATTCGCGAGCATTGGATTATCATCTGTGAAAATTTCCTCTGCCAGTTTATAATGAATATTCCAGTTTTCGCGCTGTTTAAAATAGCAGCCCGGCATATGTGCTTCATCATCAAATAATCCGAGTGCATAGTGAAGCTCTTCGCGGATCAGGTTTTCATTCGTCCCTTTTTCTGTGAATTGAAGAAAGTCTTCGTGAAGTTTTTGAACATCCTCCCGGCACGAATTCAGCCGGGCCTCGGCAACATGCACAGCCAGTAATGGTTTCCATCCGGTGTCAGGATTTTTCAGAAGACTGGAAATTATCTCACCAAGCAATTCATCCTTCGCAAAATAAATGCTGTCGTAAAGAAACAAATAGGGAGCATTGCTCCTTTGCGACACTTGTTTCTCAATAGCATCCAAAAAGAGAGCAATGGAATCGGGATAGCGTTCCGAAAGCATTCCCACAAGAAATAATCCCTGTTCATCCAGAAGATCCCAGTCGGGTGAATCGGGAGTTGTGAAAAGATTGATGACCGATGGTATCATTCGTTGCGAGGAATGCACCTCAGCGAGAATGGCATACCAAAGCGGCAGATTTGGCAAACTTTGATTTAGCGTTGTAATCCTCTCATTATAGGCATTATCCAGATGAAAGATAATTTTACTTTCAATCTCTTCATCGTAGGGAAGATCCATTAAATATTCAAGCGCTTCAAACGGAACTCCTTTAGTCTGTGAATGAAGAATGGCAATTGCCTCTTTAGTTGTCATTGTCTCTTTAATTTTGTCCCAAAGGTAAATGATAAAACATGCAGAGACGAGGCATGCCTCGTCTCTGCATCATACAATATTAATTTGTGATCTAACTTGTTACTTTTTCGAGTCTTTTCAGCATCGAGAACATAAACAAGGCTGAAAGGATACAACAAATAATAAAGAATGACCACAACTGCCAGATTTCCAGTTTTCCATAGAAAATGGCGCCAATAAACAGCAACTGGTTTCCAATAGCTGTAGCGGCCAGCCATCCTCCCTGCATCGTACCTTTATATTTGGGCGGAGCGACTTTCGACACAAAGGAAATACCCATCGGACTCAGAAATAATTCAGCGATGGTTAATACGAAATAGGTGGAGATAAGAAGGTAGGGCGAAACAAGAAGATCGTTTGGCACCGGATTTCCCGTAAGGCTTGATTGCGAAGGTAATCCCAATGACCCAACGGCCATGACAAGGAAGCCTGTTGCAGCAAAGATCATCCCTATTCCTATCTTTCGTGGTGAGGAAGGTTCCTTCCCTTTTGTATTCAGCCATGAGAACATCGCAACAGCTACGGGTGTAAGAGCAACAATAAAGAACGGATTGAGATGCTGAAAAAGTTCTGGTGAAAATAAATTATCGGCAGGCATTGTGCTTATCTTATAATAAGTCAGGTAGCCCAGTATAATGGTTCCGGCAGCGCCAAGAACACGGTTTATACCCGTTGATTTTCTTCTTAACAGAACGTACAAACTCAAAGACGCGCCAAACATTGGCAGCAATGTCCACAAATCGAACCAGAAAAAGGTTCCCGATCCAACAATACGTTGTGTGTAATCACGCGCAAAGAAGGTTAGGGTCAATCCATTCTGATGAAAAGACATCCAGAAGAAAATTACAACCGCGAATACCAGGAATAAAGCCGTTAAACGCTCTTTTACCTCCGCTTTGGGCATTTCAATTACCCTGACCGGATCACCGTTTTTATCTTGATGCTGCATAACGCTGAAACCTGGCTTCAGCAGTTTATTGAAAGCGAAATACACAATCAGTGAAACAAACATCATCAAGGCAGCAAATCCGAAAGCATAATTGTAGCCGGTTGAGAAGGCCTGAATATAACTGTCTGCAAAGGTCAGCACATTGAAATTCGCCGGAAGAATGCCACCGATATAAGCCTGACTGGCAATTTCACTGAGCTTTTCTGCCGAACCTTCCACTCCGTTTTTTACATTCCAGCATAATGAAGGAAATTCAGCTTTGTCGACAAAGCCTGAAAGACCAAGTACATATTTTTTAAGACTTATTGCTACTGTGGGAGCGAACAGAGCGCCAATGTTTATCCCCATATAGAAAATTGAAAATGCCGAATCTCTCTTTCTTTGATACCGGGGATCTTCGTAAAGATTTCCTACTACAGCCTGTAGGTTACCTTTGAACATCCCGTTACCGAAAGCAATTACAAACAATCCGGCGCAAGCCTGAATCAGGCCGGCGGTCGTTGAGGCTGTAGGGATTGCAATTAGAAAATATCCGATAGCCATGGTAATAATACCGAAAGCAATGGTCTTTTTCAGGCCAACTATTCGATCGGCAACAAGTCCGCCCACCAATGCCAGGGCGTAGATGGAAGCATAGAAAACCGAGTAGATAATCCCTGCTTTTGCACCGGTTAATCCAAATTTGGCCTGCAGGAACAGGACCAGAATAGCCATCATCGTGTAAAATCCAAATCGTTCACCCATGTTGGCAAAAAATGCCACATAGAGTCCCCGGGGATGTCCTTTAAACATAAATTTATTATTTAAGGAGTTAATTAATTGATTAATTGCGGCAAATATAGCGAACTTTTTTGTTGAGATAATGCTGCTAAAAATCATGTTTGTGTCAATTTGCATCAATTATTGAACAACCTCGTTTCCCGGCGTTGATTTCTTTGTAAATTTGAAGGGAGTAAAGAAAACCTGTAATGAAAATTTTTACCACTTCACAGGCTGCTGAAATAGATCAGTATACTATTATAAATGAGCCAATAGCGTCAATCGATCTGATGGAAAGAGCCTCCACTCAGCTTGCAGATTGGATAGTTGCATACCTGAATATTAACGATAGAATCGCAGTTTTTGCAGGTACGGGTAATAACGGTGGCGATGCGTTAGCCGTCGCGCGTATTCTGGCATACAGGAATTTTAAGGTGAATGTATTCATCCCCGACTTTGGCGGAAAGATTTCCGATGCTTTTTCAACTAATCGTGAACGATTAAAAGAGCTAAAGGAAATTGCAATCAGTATCTTCAACAGTGACGAAGTACTTCCCGTTCTGACTGATTATGATTACATTATTGACGGATTATTTGGTTCCGGGTTATCACGTCCGTTAACCGGCTTTCCGGCTCTGCTTGTACAACACCTGAACCTCTCCGGTATACCAATCATCGCCATTGACATCCCATCAGGATTGATGGGTGAAGACAACCGGAAAAACAACCCCAAAAATATTATTCAGGCACATTATACGCTAACCTTGCAATATCCAAAATTAAGTTTCTTTTTTCAGGAGAATGAGCGGTTCACAGGGCAATGGGAGGTTCTTCCCATTGGATTGCATCCCGATGCTATTGATCAGACCAAATCATCGTGGTATTATTCCGATTTTGGCACTATAGTTTCATTATTGAAGCCACGAAGTAAGTTTTCGCATAAAGGAACATTCGGTCATGCGCTTCTTGTGGCAGGAAGTCTTGGTAAAACAGGTGCTGCTATCCTGGCGGCAAAAGGATGCCTGAAATCGGGTACCGGTCTTGTCACTGTTCACCTTCCCCATTGTGGAAACCAGATTATACAAACGGCCCTCCCCGAGGCAATGGTTAGTCCCGATGATTCAGAAAATGTAATTTCAAGCATACCCTTATTAACCAATTATAAGGCGGTCGGGATTGGACCGGGGATCGGCAAATCTGATGATACCAGGCATGCTTTACATTCATTATTAGCGCATTATCCGGCTCCGGTCGTGATTGATGCCGATGCACTGAATCTGCTCTCTGTGAATAATGAAATGATTAAGCTAATTCCACAAGGTTCAATTTTAACACCACATCCGGTCGAGTTTGAGCGGCTGGCAGGACATGCTGAGTCCGATTATGAACGCTTACACCTTGCCTTGCGATTTGCCCAGATTCACCATGTTATTTTAGTTCTGAAAGGGGCCTATACTGCCATTGCTTTGCCCGACGGAAATTGCTGGTTCAACAGCACCGGTAATCCCGGGATGGCAACGGCAGGAAGTGGTGATGTGCTCACGGGCATCGTAACCGGAATGCTTGCCCAGGGATATAAGCCGGAAGAAGCGGCTATTCTGGGGGTATATCTGCACGGGCTCGCCGGCGACCTGGCTGTTAAGGATTTATCGGAAGAAGCGCTCCTGGCAGGTGATATCGCCGATCATCTCGGAAAAGCCTTCAGCCTGCTTAAAAGTGATCCCGGTTTTGGGAAAGCCAAAAAAAAGACTCAATTTTGAAGATCGTAAATTCAACAAAAAGTATATCAATGAAACGGATCACAATTTTATTATTAAGTGCTTTCCTGATTGCGGGAAATCTTTCAGCACAAAGAAAAGACGACAAAAAACCGGAACCAGGC
>JBBRGI010000164.1:0-7943 GCA_038240855.1 Bacteroidales bacterium
GAGTTGTTCACAGATTGCCACACGCTGACCCGCTCTGACTAGTTTTGGAAGATAGGTATCGAGCGCGTGATAAGGAAAGCCGGCCAATTCAACAAAACTTGCAGAGCCATTGGCACGACGTGTGAGTGTTATCCCCAAAATGCCTGATGCTTTAATGGCATCCTCTCCAAAGGTTTCATAAAAATCGCCTACCCGGAAAAGCAGCACCGCATCAGGATATTTATTCTTAACGGCATAATACTGCTTCATCAGCGGCGTTTCGGCGTATTTATTGGGTTGTTGTGTCAATGTAGTTGATATAAATGTTACTCAATCTAACAAAGATAAGACAATCAACCGATCAATTAAGAACTCCGGACTACAAAATTCAATTCCCGATTTGAATTTCCCGCTACTTGTTTGGTTGCAGCAGGAAAATGTTGCCAGACCGTAATAATAAAATCACGCAAATGGGGACAACCAGCCAATGAAAGCTTTGCGGTAGCAGGAGCAGAGTGACCAGGAACAACAACACGAGACCAAAAGTAAATTTCAGGTACCAGTTAAGTCCGGGTCGTAAAGAAGGGAATAACCAGAGGAAAGCGAAAATAAAATGTGTCGGCAATGCCCAGATCAGGTTCAAGTTCCAGCCTGTAGCTTCCAAAACAGAGATAAAACACAGAAAGCCAAGGATAAGTCCGGCGAAGCCGGTTGAAACGAAGACAAGAAAATCGAGTCCGATCATCCTTCTTTTATTCCGGTATTCGATGAAAGTCAGCATAGCAACAACCAGCAAAATAAAATTCACAACAACAGCCGGAGACGTCACGCTAAAGCCATGCTTTACTGGTGCGGCCTCGAAAAGTGTCGTAACCGGAGATACAAACCGAAGCTGTTCCCCTTCTTTCACTACAGAAGCACTGCCCATACTATTGGAAAGATAATCGGGCAGAAACATTTTTTGGGAGTAGGTTGTCATATGATCAGCAGGGATCCCGAGCGCAATTTTTATCCCAAAACCATTCCAACTGTTTCCGGGAACATACTGATCAATTAAATCACGATATGAAAGTTTTGTATCCTGTAACGTATCGTATTTAAGATTGTGATTCACAGACTTCTCAAACTGGTCGCGAACGCGTGTGGAACAATTATCGGAAAAATGTCGATAACGGTAGACACGATTTTCTTTTTTTGCATTTTCAACCAATGCATCAAAGAGTCTTTGCTTCTCAGCGGGAGAAATATTCAGAACCTGTTCATAAACACTACGTTGTTCCTCGCGGTAATCCTCCATAAATATGGTCATACTATAACCATAAAGCATATAATCGGTCTCGCCTTTTATGAAACGCCATATGAAATTCGGAGCTTCAAAACTAAACACCCCATAATTAAAAACAGAATCAATTCCCAGCATCGGATCATTAATCCGGATAGCGCTGTGACCAAAATAGGAGTAAATCTCATCGCCCGGGGCACAAGTGAGCAACGAACTCTGAGCTTCCGGTGAGAGTTGAACAGAATATGCTTTGGGAAATAATATCAGGGCGAAAAAAGTTAGTAATACTAAGGTCTTCATCGGGTTTGTTTTGAGATTTCGGCTCAAAAGTAACCATTTCCTGCAGGTATAAAGAAATTAAATAAGCCTGATCATTAAAATTTAGATGCTGCTAAAATGTAAAAGAATCCGTCAATATATTAAATTTGCCTGTCAAAAAAACCTTGCATAACCTACATATTTATGAATAATCAGGTCATTATTGAAATTCGCAATCTTCAAAAGTTTTACGGCCAAAAGCATGTTTTACAGGGAATTAATCTGAATATCACCTCAGGCCAGATTATCGGATATATCGGACCCAACGGAGCCGGGAAATCAACTACCGTGAAAATCCTCTGTGGTTTAATCAGCAATTTCCAGGGGGAGATCTCTATCTATGGAAAAGATCTGCGAAAGGAAACCCTTGATATCAAAAAACGGGTGGGTTATATTCCCGAAAACGCCGCGCTGTATGAATCGCTGACGCCATACGAATTTATGGAGTTTGTTGGCGAAATGCGCGGCCTGGGAACTGAACAAACCCGCGACAAGGCTGAAAAACTTATGAATATATTCGAAATGAAACCGCATTTGAATCAGCGGATTGCAACATTTTCGAAAGGGATGCGACAGAAAGTGCTGATATGTTCGGCGTTACTTCACAATCCAGATCTTATTTTCATGGACGAGCCACTTTCGGGCCTGGATGCCAATTCAGTGATCATGGTCAAAGAGATGCTCATTCACCTGGCACACGACGGGAAGACGATTTTTTACAGTTCGCATCTTATGGATGTGGTCGAAAAGATTTCTGACCGGATAATACTGATCGACCAGGGAAAAGTAATTGCTGACGGGTCGTTTAGCGAACTGAACGAATTTTCAACTGACGAAAATCTCGAAAAGATGTTCACCCGCCTAACCGGTAATACCGATCATGGCCAAAAAGCTGAAGCGTTTATCAACGCTTTCGAAAAGTACTTGCTATGATTAACATGATTCTTAAGTTGTTTGGTCCGTTTCGCTGGTTTATTGAGAAGATGGGCGCCGATTACAATCAGTTTATCCGGATTTTAAAACTGAAACTCACCCTCGACGATAGAAAAGCTGGTAAATTTTCGAAAAAACAGGAGAACACACAGGAAAAAACCTTGATCAAGCAATCATTTTTTCAAATATTTATGGGGCTTTTCCTTGCCATGTTTCTGATCATGGTTAAAACCCCCTTCACCTTTTTTTTCATAGCACATATTTTCCTGATGACCATGATGGCCATGATGATCATATCGGAGTTCTCAACTATTTTATTCGACACTTCCGAAAACATGATTATTCAGCCGCTGCCAATTAAAGGCAATACCGTAAGCCTCGCCCGCAATGCCCATGTTTTTGTTTACCTCGCCATGATGGCATTCTGTCTTTCGGTAATCACAATAATTATTGCAATTTATAAGTTTGGGAATCTCGCAGGATTGATTTTTGTTTTCACTATTTTTCTGAATGTGCTTTTTACGTTGTTTTTCACCAATATACTGTACCTCGGCATTATGCGACTGGTCAGCGGAGAGCGGCTTAAAAACCTACTCATGTATTTTCAGATCGTGATCGCCATTTTTTTTATGGCGGCTTACCAGATTGGTATAAGAATGATTGACAAAACGGCCATTCAGGATATGGTTTTACCTGTTCACTGGTTTACCTACCTGCTGCCGCCTGCTTTTTTTGCGGGGCTCATCGATGCAATTACTTCGCTTAATTTTGACCAGTCGCACCTGTTATTTATGGCTGAAGCATTAATTATCCCTCCTGTTGCCATCTATCTTACAGGTAAATACCTTACACCGGTATTTAACCGTAAATTAATGGACCTTGAACAGGGCGACCGTGTCTCGAAAGTAAAAATTGAAACAAAACGCAATAGTCTCTATTACAGAATAATGTGCTCCCTGTTTGTTCATACCACAGAGGAAAAGGCAGCTTTCAAAATGATGTGGAAAATGACAGGACGCGAACGGCAGTTTAAACAGACATTGCTTCCTTCATTTGGATACATTATCATTATGATGATTGTCCCATTTGTAGGCAAACATTCTATTATCAGTGATTACACCACGGGCTACAAATATCTTATGATTTTGTATGTTTTTATGATGGTTTCGTTTGCGCTGTGCAGTTCATTGTTAATGGGAAATTGTCAGCCTTCGGTATGGGTATTTAAAACGGTTCCTGTAGTGTCGCCCGCAAGCTTCTTTAAAGGAGCGATTAATGCCGCTTTTGCAAGGTTTTTTGTCCCTTTTTATCTTGTGATGGGTGCGGGAGTTTGTGCAGTTTGGGGAATCAAAGTCTTGCCAGATGTTGTCATCGCATTTTTGGCAATCTACCTGATTACATTGCTATTGTATTATTTTCAGCAACCTGGTTTCCCGTTTAGCCTGGAAAAGACTGCCGTACAGGGGGGCGCAAATGCAGCGAAAGTATTTGGCCTGATGGCTTTGTCCGGATTAATTGGGCTCCTTCATTTTTTAATGCTGAAATGGTTCAGCTTTGCAAACCTGCTATTGATTCCGGTATATGGTGCAGCAATTTATTACGTAAACAGGACATTGGTTTACCGGAAAATTACATGGAAAGAAGTTGATCGTGTGAATAATTTTTCGTGACAGTGAAAATCGCAGAGGTATCAGAGACTCAGATTATCAGATTGATCACTATTTTTTCATTATGGTTGGTCGTCGCACTCATTCCTGCAGAAATACTTTTCGATGAAACCCGGGTATTATGCATTCATCGTTATCTCTTTGGCTTTCAATGCCCGCTGTGCGGGATGACAAGAGCTGTTTATGAGTTTACCCACTTTCGTTTTGTATCGGCCCTGAATTACAATGTTGTGGTTGTGCTGCTACCAGTCTGGCTTGGCATAGAAATCACCACTGTTTTCTTCCGGCAAAACTGGATGAGCCTGATCAAAAAAATCGTGTTTATCCTGATCATCGCAGGACTTCTTTTATTATATGCCTTTCGCATCATCAATCATTTTAATGTCTTTACAACATGACCCGAGCCTAAGGCTCTGGTATTAAAAAGTTACAAAGAACAACAGACAAAACATTGGTGGAAAATACGATATTTAATTGCTCTATCTACTTATCTCAACATTTGAGAAAAAAGCAAGTTCTAAATCTTCCCCATCATTTTCAACTCCAGGTATTGGTTAATCAGGTTGGCCGAAAGGTCTTCCGGTTTTGTCAGAATTGACAGTATTCCATGTTTTTTAAGTTCACGTACGATCAGTTTTTTCTCGTAAACAAATTTTTCGGCTATGGTTTTTACATAAACCTCTTCAAGGGTATGCACCTGTGTTTTTGCAAACGTTTTTAACTCAGAATTTTCGAAAATCACCACGACGAGTAGGTGGTTTTTGGACAGGTTTTTCAGATAATTGATCTGACGGTCAAGTGAAGCAGTGGTTTCGAAATTAGTATAAAGTATCAACAGACTGCGATGGGTAACATTCCGGCGAACAAATGCACTAAGCCAGGCATATTCCGATTCCAGGTGTTCGGTTTTCTGGTTATACAGCAGTTCCAGTATTTTGGCAATGGTTTTATTCCCGCGCTCGGCCCGCAGAAACGTATCCACCTTCCGGTTAAAGGTGATCAGTCCGGCTTTATCGTACTTTAACAGGGCTGTATTCGAAAGGATTAACGTACTGTTAATGGCGTAATCAAGTAAGGTCATCCCGTTAAACGGCATTTGCATCGCCCTTCCCATGTCGATCACACTAAAAATCTGTTGCGAACGTTCCTCCTGGTATTGATTGACCATTAATTTCGATCGGCGTGCGGTGGCGTTCCAGTTGATTGTGCGATAGTTATCACCCACAACATATTCCTTTATCTGGTCGAATTCCGATAAAGATCCGGCACGGCGAATGCGCTTAATTCCCGCCTCCACCAACTGGTTCGAAATGGCCAGGAATTCGTATTTCCGCATTTGCAAAAACGATGGGTAAACAGCGACTTTAGTTGTTGATGTGCCAAATTTAATTCGCCTGCTCCACAATCTGATAGGTGTTGACAGATAAGCATTTGTAAAACCAAAAACATATTCTCCGCGTTCTTTTGGGATTAAAGAGTAATTGATGATTTGCTCTTCACCCGGTTTTAAAACCATCCTGACTGTAAAGTCGCGAATTTGAAACTTGACCGGAATTTCGTCAATGATTTCGACCCAAAGTTTGAAAAAGTGATTGTTGGTAATGTAGATCGCCACTTTATTTAAATCGCCATTCGAAAGTTTTTCTGGTAGGCTCCGGCGCACCAAAACCAATTGCCGCCTTGTGAAAAACAGCAGGACGACATCGAAAATCAACAGTAAAACAAAAAACAGCAGCAATATTTTGGCAAAAAGAAACAATGGATCGTAAAATTGTCCAAAAACGAACAACATGACGATAAGGCTGCTTACTGCATACAGCCTGAATTGCGTATAAATATCTTTTATGAATTTAATCATCGACAGCCTATCGAGGAATTGATACAGAATTTATGATGTCAGAAATGATTTGCACTTCCGAAATTCCCTCCATCTCTTTTTCGGGCGTTAGATAGATACGGTGAATTAACACGGGAACCATAACTGATTTTATATCTTCAGGAATCACGAAATCGCGACCCTGAATTGCTGCGAACGCCTTACTTGCCTTTAAAATATTGATCGATGCACGTGGCGATGCGCCAAGGTACAACGACGCATGATTTCGTGTCTTGTTTACTATTTCGGCGATGTACTGCATCAGATGATCCTCAACATAAACCTGCTGTATTACTTTCTGAAAACCGACCACTTGTTGCGCCGTAATAACTGGCACTAGGCTTTCCATCTCTTTTCGGCCCTGACGACGATGGGCATTTTTCAGGATATGCAGCTCATCTGTAACTGACGGATAACCAATAACCAGTTTAAAGAGAAAACGATCCATCTGTGCCTCGGGCAACCGGTAGGTTCCTTCGTGTTCAAGTGGATTTTGGGTGGCGAAAATCAAAAAGGGAGCTTCCATGAGGTAGGTCTTGCCATCAACTGTAACCTGTTTTTCTTCCATCACCTCGAACAGAGCCGATTGTGTTTTCGCAGGCGCACGGTTAATCTCGTCGATAAGCACGATATTCGAAAAAACAGGTCCTGCCTTAAATTCAAATTCCGAACTTCCCGAATTAAAAACAGTCGTCCCGGTGACGTCCGACGGCATTAAGTCGGGTGTAAACTGAATACGTGAAAAATTGGTTGAAATAAGTTTCGACAGCATTTTGGCGGTCAGCGTTTTGGCTATTCCGGGAACTCCTTCGAGTAAAACATGTCCGTCAGCAAACAGTGCTACAATCATAAGTTCAATCAGTTGATCCTGGCCTATGATTACCTTTGTCATCTCTTTTTTGATCTCATTCACTTTTTCACATAATAATTTAAGACCAATCCGGTCTTCAAAATATTCCTGGTTTTCCATTTGAAAAATTTATAAACATTGTTTGTAAAACATTTCCATATCGCGATTAAATTCCACGAGCCCTTCATCCGATACCTTTTGAGCCGTTTCAAAATATCGCATTATATTTAATAGTTGCCCGACCATTTCGATGGGGACACCCGATTTGGCAGAAACCAGCGCTTTGCATTCATCTGTAGCCGAAATGTTTGATAAAAAGTAATGTTCGCGTAAGAACTCTTTAAAAAACAGGCTCTTTTTCCGGGCCAGGTCGGCGTTGTTTCGTTGCTTAAAATACAGGCTCCCAAGCGTCTTTACAAATTGCAGCGACCGGTTTTCGGGTGGTTTTATCACCGGAATAATCCGTTGCCGCCGTTTCGATTCAATCACCAGGTAGAGCAGTAACGTCAGAAGCAAAAGATAATAAGCCGATTGCAGGGGAGCCTGCGAAAGGATATATCGCATTGGAGAGGTATTATTGAAGCGATCGGGTTTATAATAATTGTCCCATACGGTTTTTCGGATTGGAAGGTAAGACAACACCTTTGAAGCATACGCTACATTGCCGTACAAAAGATGATAGTTCGTAAAAACCAGGGGTTGTGTGTGCAAATAAATTTTACCCAAACCATATTTTATACAGATGAAATTCACTTTCCCGTTGCGGTTTGTTCCTAATTTCCGAGTAATTAAAGTATCAAAAGCTGTGAAATAAACCTGCGGCATTCTTTTATTGTAAGGGTATCCCGAATCGTTCCGGAGTTCAGGATCCAGGAGGTATAAGGTTTCTTTTCCGCTACGATAAACAGAAGTGTCGATAACCGGTGATTCTAATCGAATTTTCAGACTATCAAGCAACGAATGACCATAGCTGCCGGAAGAGATAAAAAAATCATTTCCCCTGGCCACAAAGCTCAGCAAGGCGCCAATATCGTATTT
>JBBRGI010000165.1:0-7940 GCA_038240855.1 Bacteroidales bacterium
AAATGGCTAAAAGAACTGTAGTTTGGACTGAAACAGCCGCCAAACAAAGAAGAGAAGTATTAAAATATTGGACGAAGCACAATTGCTCAACAGCTTATGCAGAAAAATTGATTAAGCTGACCGCAAACCAAATCAAGATAATAATAAACCATCCCGAATCATTTAAATTAGCTGACTTTCCTGAAACGAGAGAATCAGCAATTGGACATTTTAGTCTCTATTATAAAGTAACCTCTGACCTTTTAATAATTACTGCTTTCTGGGACAACCGCCAGGATCCGAAACTATTATTGGAATTAATGACAAAATAACCCTTCTCCGCTACGGATAAATCATCGTCCGGCTTTTTGATTTCAATTCAAGTGTGAGCTGGGCTCACCCCATCGAGCGGTCGTACCAGGTATTTTTCCCTGTAGTGCTAAAATCGGCCAATACCGGAGATCCAACCAATGCAATGGTGTCACCCATAGCGGTTGTTTTTATAAATTGTCTTCTCTTCTTAAAAGTGTAGAATTTTGGGATACTGCGCTTTTTAACCCTTTACAATCTCGTGTTTCCGAATAAAATCAGGATCAATGTCCACCCCTGAACCAGACCCGGTCGGAACTTTAATCATACCGTCTTCAACCACCAAAGGTGATGTTTTGCATTCAAAAATCACATCCGTTTTAAGACCTTTGAATTCATGATAGGGAAGGGCATTGGGCAAGGCCGAAACAAAATGAATCATATAGAGAAATCCAAGCCCTCCGCCCGTCATATGAGGCGTACATTTTTTCCCCAACGCATTGGCCATTAGTGCCACTTTTTTTGCCCGGATCATTCCACCAAAATAATAGAAATCGGGTTGAACAATCTGAAGACCATCATTCGCGATTAGCCATCGGAATCCATGAAGGCTGTATTCCTGCTCGCCGCCCGCAACCGGAATTTTAAGGGCATCAGCCACCTGTTTTGTTTCTTCATACCAGTCGAAAGGAACGGGCTCTTCGAAAAACTCAAATTTGTATTCTTCGAGTAATTTCCCGACACGGATAGCCTCATCTACCGAATAGAATCCGTTGGAGTCGGCATAAAGAACCATTTTATCGCCAAAGGTTTTGCGCACAAGCGGAATAATCGTCTCTGTTCTTTCGGCAGGACCAACTGCTTTAATGTCTTCAGTGCCGAACATAAGTCCGCCAACTTTTATCTTCAATGCCCTGGCTTTGTACTCAGCAACGTCCCTGGTTATCAATTCCATCGATTCTTCAACAGGTTTTTCACGGTATTCAGTTGCCTGGTATACAGCCACCTTTGGATGGTGAATATCGCCAATAAGCTGACCGATTGATTTTCGGGCAATATGCCCCATCATATCGAGAATGGCGAATTCGATGGTGGCTAGGGGTATGCCAATCGCCATTCCGCTCAGGCGAAAATTAAGCTTGTAGATATAAACTTTTTCAATGATCAAATCCAGTTCACGCGCATCCTTGTTAATAAAAAAAGGCTGAACCAAATCGGTAAATATCGGGTATAGTGATTTAAGCTGTCCGTGGCCAACCGATATTCCCTCAGCACCGTCTTTGGATCTTACACGGCAAATAAAACTGTTTTTAAAGCGCAGTAATTCAACTGTTTCTATAACAACCGGATTAGAAAAATACTCCTTTCTGAATATAAGTTGTGTTAGTATTTCGTCGAGCCTGGCATAATTTGGGTTGATGGCCTTTGAGGCAAGTTTGGTGGTCTCTGATCCGCTCGAGGAGAGGGGTAGTGCAGCAGCCAGGCCTCCGGCAAGGGCTGTTCCGATAAACTGACGTCGATTGGTTTCCATAATTTTAAATTAATCAGGTATTACGAAATGAATGTATGAATATTCCGATGGTCAGGATTTAATCAGGTAGTACAAAATGCGTCAATTTAAAATCAAATATAGTGCATTTTAATCACTTTTGTGTAACCTATTTAATCCTTGACATTGAATAATTTATGAAAATATATTCGGGTACACTGACCACCAATACGCTGTTGGAGAGAGCATCTCACACCATTTATCCATGCGCGACTTTCGCCCCAAAGTCAATAAAGAATACTAATAACAACTTTGGAACACAATAGTATCCGTTAAAGAAAAAACCAAAACGCCAACCCGAAACATTCCTATCTTTGCATTTTTAAGTAAGGTGGGAGAATTAATGGAGAATAGTACAGAACGAAAAGTAAAATTAACCGGATTAGAAATAAATAGCTGCATTTCTGTTTTAGAACATTTGCTTCTGAATGGTGATCAGCTTATTCACTTGTCAAACGAGCAGCGCCTTAGGTTGATGAAGGCGGCAGGACAAATAACCAGGCCCGACAAGGCAGAAATATACAAGAGAAATAAAAGTGTAAAAGTTGCCCGGAGACAAGCCGAGATTACGAGTAACCGTAATGCACGTGCTGCTACCAGCATCCGCAGCGCACGGACTACAGGTGTATTTGAAGCACCCCTGCAGGTTGCCCTTCCTGCTGGTCCCTCAACGGGTGAGAAGCATTTCCTGGTATCGGAGCAAAATTGTTACATCTGTAAAAAACCATACATCGAGATCCATCATTTTTATGATTCAATGTGTAAGGAGTGTGGTGATTTGAATTATGCCAAGCGGTTTCAAAGATGCGATTTGACCGGCCAAATTGCACTTATCACAGGATCGAGGCTTAAAATTGGGTACCATGCCACATTAATGATGCTACGCTCAGGCGCTACGGTTATTGCGACCACCCGATTTCCGGCAGACTCGGCAATCCGTTTTGCCAGGGAAAAGGATTTTACGGAGTGGGGTCACCGGTTGCATATCTATGGCCTGGACCTGAGGCATATCCCAAGTGTTGAGTTATTTGCTTCTTACGTAGAGCAGAAATATGAAAGGCTTGATATTCTTATCAATAATGCAGCTCAGACTGTTCGCCGGCCCTCCGGCTTTTATACCCATTTAATGGACAACGAGACGCTTCCGTTTCATCAGCATTCGGGTGACGTTCAGTTGCTGCTCTCGCATCATCAGCAATGTTTGAAAGAAATTGATAATTTTAATCATCCCGGTGATAAATCCGCGAAAGCTTTGGCTGTTTCATGGAGCGGGCAGGAGCCGGGTATTGGTATCAGGGCTTCGGCTCAGCTTTCGCAAATACCCTATAAATTTGATAATTCCATTGATGCAGCGGAGGCCTTCCCGGAAGGAAAACTGGATGCCGATCTTCAGCAGGTCGATCTAAGGACTAACAATAGCTGGCGTTTGAAATTGGGACAGATCGAAACACTTGAAATGGTTGAAGTACAGCTTGTCAATTCCATAGCCCCGTTCGTAATTTGTAATCGTCTTATCGCTTTGATGAGGAAAGATTACACAGGCAGGAAACATGTAGTGAATGTATCGGCCATGGAAGGAAAGTTCCATGGCTTCAAGAAGGCCGACCGACATCCGCACACCAACATGGCGAAAGCATCGCTCAATATGTTAACACATACTGCAGCCAGCGATCTTGCCAAAGATGGTATATTTATGAATGCAGTAGATACAGGATGGGTTACAGATGAAGATCCTGCTGAATTGGCGAAACATAAACAACAGGTTCACGATTTTCAGCCACCTTTGGATATTGTTGATGGTGCTGCCCGGGTATGTGACCCGTTTATTGACGGAATTAATACCGGAAAACACTGGAGCGGAAGGTTTTTAAAGGATTATTTCCCGATAAGCTGGTAAATTCACAGGGAGAATTCTTTTTAACTCAAAAAAACATCACCCCTTATTCCATCTCCTGACTTCGATACATCTTAATCAATGCATAGTATTGAATATCATTACTATACGACCCAAGGACTGATTCTGCAAAAGAAAGATTACCTTTGTGCCGAAATTAATAGGATTGAGAATGACGACATTTGAAGGATTTGGGATAGGTAAGTCTGTTTTAAAGGCATTGGCAGAGATTGGATTTACGACGCCAACCCCAATTCAGGAGCAGGCCATACCTGTGATTAAATCGGGAAAGGATGTTTTAGGGATTGCCCAGACCGGAACCGGCAAAACAGCTGCCTATGTCATTCCGTTATTAATGAAACTGGTAAAAGCCGAAGGAAAAGATCCGCGGGCCATAATCCTGGTACCTACCCGCGAGCTGGCCATCCAGGTAGGGGAAGATATTGCTGAATTATCGCAGTTTACAGATATCCGGCATGCCGCAGTTTATGGCGGTATTGGATGGACCAAACATGCCGCACTGCTCGAACCCGGTGTTGATATTCTTGTAGCTACTCCGGGTCGTCTGTGGGAACTTTACCGTGCGGGGGCGTTTGGTATGAAAAGCATAAAAACACTCGTTGTTGATGAAGCTGACCGGATGCTGGATATGGGATTTATGCCTCAGTTGAATAAATTATTCGAAGTAATCCCGCCAAGACGGCAAAACCTCCTTTTCTCCGCTACTTTCTCCGAAAGTATTGAATTAATGAGTAACGAATTTCTTGCTTTCCCTGAACGTGTAGAGGTAGCTCCTTCGGCCACGCCTGTTGATAAAGTGAAACAATATTTTTACCGCGTCCCCAATTTCAGGACCAAGCTGAATTTTGTAAGTTTCCTGCTCCTCAACCAGGAGGAATTCAAAAGAGTGATCATATTCTGCCGGACTAAGGAAAATGCTGAAGATGTTTATAAAGTCGTCAGCCGCCGCACAGAAGGGGAAGTTCGTATTCTCCATTCCAATAAAGCCCAGAGTTCACGTATCAATGCCATCGATGCCTTTAAATCAGGTAATGTACGGGTGCTGGTTTCAACCGATGTGTCTGCGCGTGGAATTGATGTAACGGAAATATCACACGTGATTAATTTTGATCTCCCTCCCCGGTATGAAGATTACATTCACCGGATTGGCAGAACGGCCCGTGCAAATACCGACGGGGTTGCCATTTCCTTTATCGGACCGGAAGAAGATTTTCATCTCGAAAATATTGAGAAACTGATCAGGATGAAAATTGAGGAATTGCCATTTCCCGAAAATATTGATGTTGTTCCGTTGAGTCGTCCCGAAAAGCAAAGTATTGACCGTGAAATTGACCGCCAGAAAAGATTGGCCGACCCCGAATTCAAGGGCGCTTTTCATGAAAAAAAATCCAGGTACCCCAAAGGCAGTAGTCCGTTTAGTTTTAATCCTAAAAGCAGTCAGACCCGCGAAACAAAGTTCAAGGCAAGAAGAAAAAAATAATAGAATTGCATCAATATCAGGGTGCCAGTCTTGAAATAATCCAGTCTGATTCTCCTTTAGAGTATAAAATCCGGTCGTGTAGCCTGTTGGAGCGACCCTGCCAGAATTCAATCCGGTAAGGTGCAACCATATATCCACCCCAAAATGACGGACGCGTAACATTATTATTTATAGATTCGTTTTGATACGCTTGTCTGAGTTTCTCAAGATATTCACGTCCCGGGATAATCTGGCTTTGATTGGAAATTACCGCACTCACCTGGCTCTCGAAGGGCCTGGTTTTAAAATATTCTTCCGAAATAAGTTCCGGTGTTTTTAAGGTTTTTCCCTCGATTCTGACCTGCCGTTCGAGTTCTGGCCAATGAAATAACAATGCAACGGAATTGTTTGATGCAATTTCCTGTCCCTTACGGCTTGAATAATTTGTGAAAAACCCAAATCCATTGTCCGAAAAAATTTTTAAAAGCACGATCCTTGCTGATGGTATTCCATCAGGTGTGGCAGTTGCAAGCACCATGGCAGTGGGGTCACTGATCTTTGCTTCAATGGCTTCGTTGAGCCATAACCCGAACTGCTGAAGCGGATCGTGGCTGACCCGATTTTCATCCAGTTCTTCAAGTATATAGTCTCTCCGGATATCTGATAAATTCATACTGCTAATTTTGAAATTAAACGATCTGCGGCGCCTTATTGTTTAATCTTTGCCATTAAAACGAGGCCACCACAGCGATTCACATTCAATGTACCTGCAATGTTTGACTGACCGGAGTCCCTTACTTTTGATAAGCAACAAATTATCTCTACCTTTGCCCTATAGATTTGTGCATTTTGAAGGATATCTGATATGGAAGACCAAAAAATAAAATCGTCGAAAGACAAGCGGAATAACCTGCTTGTTATTGCTTTATCCGTATTACTCATAATTCTCGCCAGCCTTTATTTCTGGCAGGGAAGTTCGTATCGGACTGATGCGATATTAATCAGGGCTGAAAAGGATTCGATTGCCTCTGAACTGACGAAAATGGCTACAGGCTATGATTCTTTGCGTTCAGAAAACGATTCCCTGAATCAGACCATCAGTTTTGCGCAGATAAAGGTTAAGGACCTGTTATCGGAAGTTGAGCAGGTTAAAAATGTGAGTTATTCGCAGATTACAAAATACAGGCAGGAAGTTACGACTTTGCGTGATATTATGCGTAATTACATTGTCCAGATCGATAGCCTCAATCTGAAAAATCAACGT
Organism: Bacteroidales bacterium; assembly: GCA_038240855.1. GTDB lineage: Bacteria > Bacteroidota > Bacteroidia > Bacteroidales > Prolixibacteraceae > JAAFHB01. The sequence goes on from JBBRGI010000165.1 coordinate 6,476, forward strand.
CTTATGGCTGAAAATACTACTGTTAAACAGGAAGTTACTGAAGTCAGATCGGTCAACCAGCAGTTGGAGGAGGAAAAGAAAAAACTGGAGCAGACCGTTAGCCTGGCTGCGCAACTCGAAGCTACCGGGCTCAACGCGATTGGCATTACAGCTAAAGGAAAGGAACAGGTAAAAGCGGGCAAAATCGAAAAAGTCAAAATTGATTTCATATTAAGTAAAAACCTGACTGCCAAGCGGGGAGTTAAAGATATCTATGTCAGAATTCAACGCCCCGACCAGATTCTGCTTATGAAGAATAAATCAGACCTGTTCAATTTCGAAGACCTGAAAATCCCTTATTCTGCCACCCGTAAAGTGGAATATGAAGGCAACGAGTTTCCTGTCAGCATTTACTGGGACCACACCGGTGAATCGCCACTGATTCCCGGAAAATACACAGTGGACGTTTTTGCCGACGGACGAAACATCGGAACCACTACTTTTGAGGTAAAATAAGTCTTATCATTCAATATTATCCATCTTGCAAGGATGTACCACCTTCCCGAATTGCAGAAATATCTGAAGCGAATAAATGCAGGTCATTTTCTTGATGTGGCGACAGGCGAGGGGGATTTTTTGATTTACCTGCTTGATGCATTCAGTTCGTTTGAATCGGCTACAGGAATCGATATCAATACTGAAAGTCTGAAAGCCGCCAGGATAAATCTCGGGATGCAAAAAGTTGACCTTGTGCAGGGAAATGTAAGGAAACTTCCTTTCGAAGAAAATTATTTTGATACGATAGCTGTCTCCAATTCGCTGCATCACTTCGATCAACCTGTAAAGGCAATTCAAAGCATGTTGAGGGTGCTGGTCCCCGGCGGGATGGTAATTATTAATGAGATGATCAATGATCAATTAAATGCTGCACAGCAGGCTTATTTCGATTACCATTCTTTAAAGGCTGAAATTGACAGGGCAACCGGAATTTATCACCGCAATATTTACACAAAGGATGAACTTCCCGGGATAATCTTTGAGGTTTTGCCAGAGCCGGCAGTTGTGGTAGTTTCGGAGGATCCTCCGATTATTTATTCCAGAGAAAAGATGTGGCAGTTTTTCCGTAAGCTGGATGATTTTGTCAGTAATGCGGCCCGTCTTTCCAACAGCAATGAGTATGAACAACGTGCTCAAAAAATCAAGGATAGGATTGAAGCACACGGCTTCCAAAAACCCCCGCAATTAGGAATAGTGGCTTATAAATAGCTTAACATTACTTTTCAGTTATTTTACAATTCTTTAACTTAAAAAATTTGGTGGGATGATTCCGGACACCTACATTTGTATTACATTTTTTTTCATAAGTTTAGGTTTAGTTAGGTTAGTTAGTTTGGTTAGTTTTAGTAAAAGGATGGAGCCGCCCGGTTTCATCCTTTTCAATTATACGAGTCTTACAGTAATGTCAAAATCTCCCGTAAATTGTTGA
>JBBRGI010000166.1:0-7936 GCA_038240855.1 Bacteroidales bacterium
CCTGACTTTGAGCAATTATTTTACCCTTTTCAATCGTGATGATTCTGTCCGCGTATTTCACAATATCGTGATTATGCGAGACCATGATCACCGTTCCGCCATTCAAGTGAAATGTGTTGATAAGATCCATTAAAATTTTACTGTTGCCCGGATCGAGGTTTCCTGTAGGTTCATCCGCCAGCAAAATTTCAGGATTTGAGATAATTGCACGTACAAATGCGGTTCTTTGTTTCTCTCCCACACTGAGTTCTGACGGAAATTTATCCTTTAGTTCAGTGAGCGAACATTTCTCAAGATAGGAATCAATGGTATCATAATGACTTTTTTCATAGCAAGCCAGTCTGATATTGTCAAGTACGCTAAGGTATGGCATCAGATGGAATTGCTGGAATACAAATCCAATCTCCTTTTTCCGGTACGCATCCTTTTCGCTGCGGGATTGATCATAGATGTTTCTGTCCCTGAAAAGGACTGAACCTTCATCAGGATGAATAAGACCGCCGATTACATAGAGTAAGGTCGATTTTCCCGCACCACTTTTCCCGGTAACTGCTAAATATTCGCCTTTGCTTAGAGTTAAACTGACCGCGTCAAGGGCGGTATATTCATGGCTGCCCGTATAATATCTTTTACTGACACTCTTTATTTCTATCATTTTACAACCTTTTGTCTTAAAATTTCCAATCATTCTTCGCTAAGTGTCCGGGCAGCATCTATTCTTGCAGCAAGGAGGGCAGGAATCCAACTGCTTAACATCCACAATACAGGGAATATCACAATACAGCCATAAAAAAGAGGCCAAATGGGCTTGATACTCTGCGCTGTAAACAAAAATATCTCCTTGCCGAAATATCCCGCTATTGCACTGCCCGCGAAGAATCCGATAATGCCGCCTGCTAATCCAAGTATAAAAGCTTTTAACAGGATAATGTATAAAATGCTATAAATGCTTCGTCCCATTGCTTTTAATAACCCAATCTCGCGTCGTCGTGCATTGATATTCTGATAGAACAGAAGCCCCGTAATAAGCAGACATGAGAGAATTACAAACGGAATAATAAAAGCACCATACTTATTCATCATTACCCGCTGGTTTTCGCGCGCATCGGCAATACTGCTGATCTCGGTTACCTCAAGATCAGCAAATATATTCTGAACCTGGGTTCTTGCATTTTTAATCCGGCCATCCTTACAGACACAACCTAAAGCTTCAATTTTATTGATTTGTCCCGGTATGCCAAGTACCTGCTGTAAATCTTCGAGATTAAACGATACGCCCTGATCCATTAATCCTTTGCCTTCACTGAGCCGTTTCGCGACCTCGTAGGAATACGCCTTGCCATCTTCACCTGTTATGACAAAAGGATCCCCGGGTTTTATATTTTTACTGATCAGTGAACCCAGCACTACAGTTCCTTTAGCCACATCAAATCCCATGGTTTCCTGTTCCTGAAGGTATTTTTGAATGGCTTCATCCTTATATCCGAATAACATTATCTGGTGCTTGGAACCATTTGGATCCTCCCATTCGGGAAACCTGACCTGCAAAATACCTGTTAAGTGTCTCACCGCATCAAATGTTTTTGACGTAGCCAGCACATCCACATAACTTTCAGGAAATGTACCTGTATTGTTTACGGTATAGAAATCAATGAGATTGGTACCTTTGGGATAGATATACAGGTTAAGACCCTGTTCCCGCATGATTTTCCGGGTTTCGTTTTCACTGGCTTTACTCAGTGAGAAGATCGAAACAGCCACAGAGCTCGCGACAATCACCGTAATCAGGATGACTACAGAACTAATCCTTCGGTAGAGGATCTCTTTGATAACTAATTTGAATGGATTCATATCGGATTCTTATGTTTTCTGAGAATGTATAAAGTAAGAATTGCAACCACCAGCAGGACAAAAATACCGGTAACGGCAATGGAGATATTCAATGAGTTATCTTTTTTGATGATATTTTTCGGAGGTTGTATGGTATTCAAGCCTGTCTTCTGATCAGTTAACCATTTCGGCAAAGGTCTGGACGTTGCAGAATCGTATGTCAAAGTATCTTCCTGCCTCATTTTCCCAGCGAAGGATTTAGGTCAATCATTTTATTCAGGAGCGCAGGCTTCGGATTTTCCCATAAACCTGAATACAGGATATCTGTCCCTGGAAGATCATCCTTGATCAGACAACTGCATTCAGCAATCAGAAATTGAATCATCAGGTTGATATTTTCCTCCGAGATGCCCCCGGCAACCAGAGGCTCGAGTGCTTTAAATTTTCCGAAAATGCCAAAAAGCATTGGCTCATTTATATTTTTCAGATCGTCCTCAACATTGAGCAGTAATAAAGTAAAATGAGCCTCACTCCTGTCTTTCCGGTCAAGTTCAACAATTGATATAATCTCTTTAAAGGGCGAGGCCGCGATAGTATTCTGAAGAATTTGCAAGCGGTTTTTGTCTTTGACTTCATCCCCCGTTTTAAGATAGAGCATCACGCAAAGCTTGCCACCGAGAAGTTCATCTGCAACTTTCACCCGCATCGGAGAAGTCGCTATATATTTGATATCCACGTATTCATTGAATTTTTCGAGGAGTCTGTTCTTATAAAAGAGGGCAAAATACGGCTGTTTAATGTCTTCCTTCAATACCCGTGAGACATTCAGATTAGCCAGCTTAAAGTCATCTGTCAGGATGCTGTTTTGTTTTTTTGCAGCATCACTCACGGGAGCATTGTCATAGCAAATCAGGGTGTATTTTTCGGGGGATGCATTCAGTAACACCCATTCCGAAACCCGGGTAGAGCATGCAAGACTTACCAAGCCTAACAACAGGATAACCTTTACAGAAACAAAGGTCCTGCTCCGGGAACATAATTTATGATAGATTCTATTTATAGCAATAAGCATTTTTCCAAAATCAAAGTATTATAGTTCCATAATCAATTCAACGCCTGAGAGTATCGTATTTCCCTTAACCGGGTCAAGGTCGATCTTTAACGTTTTCCCTGCCTTAATCCCGGTGAATGTCCTGATCACCTCCTTATCTGTACGACCCGACTCATTTACAATATCAACATTCGCAGCTACTTTTTTGTCCTGTAACCGGATGTCAAAAATTCGTTCCCCCGGCTTTTTATTTTCGAGTTCGGCAAAATAAAGACTGACCTTGTAAGAGGCGTCAGGCGCCACAATTTCTTTTGACAGGGTTATTTCCATCGATCTTATTCCGCCAATCGCGCTTGAGCTAATCCATGGGGTAGCTTCCGATTGAACTGAGATAGGATCTTTACGGACCTGATAATAGTTCACGGAATCGACCTTCACCGTGATACCAGTTGCATTTCCCCCAACATTGGGGTAATCAAACCACAGGATATTGTCAGCCGAAGTCCTGTCTCCGGGTGCATTCAGGTTAAGGCCGAGATTTCGTATCTGTTTCCCGCCCCATCCGTAATTACTGTTAGTCCAGTAGTTCATCCACGGCATATTTATTAATGCCAGGGAAGTCTGGTTCTGATAGGCACACTGACAGGTACGGGTATAATCGGGGGAATTAAGCACTCCGTCTGCGACGATCAGGTTTGCCGAACACCCGGCCTTAAATCCGCCAAGACTGCCTGTTCCTTCAATCACATCAAGATTGATAAACCCAGCCGATGCCGAACGAAATGTAAGCAGGTGTTCGCTCGCAACAACATATCCGCACCCATATTCCCGTTTGAATTTCCATTTCAAATCCTCTCCTGTCACCTGGTCCTTTTCCAGGATAGGCTCGCCGGTCAGCAACTGAAACCCTTCACCGTTGGTATAAATCCTGTCATTCGAAATAATCGGGGGATTAGAATAACTTATCGTCTTGTCCCACAACACCTCCCGGGTAGTTGCTTTATACACAATCATTCTTTTGCCGTCTTCCCCGTTCAGCATATCGCGTGAAGGTCGTGTTGCCTGCAACAAGAGTTTGTGTTCGGATGAATAACCTAGCCACGTACCGAAAATGTTCTGCGTTTCTTCGTGTATTTTTTTGCCTGTATTTATGTCAAGGTACAAAAGCCTGGTTCCTGAAGGAAGGGCTTCTCCCCTTCTCCTAAGCCGTGTTTCGAGATTTTGCGGAAGTTTATCGAGGCAGAAAAGAACTTCATCACCCACGATAACCGAATTGTGAATAAATCCGTGATTCGAGCTGATACTCCATTTCTTCTCACCCGTGAATCTGTCAAGAATCAGCAACCCGCTGCTGGCGGTAACATCCACATTTTCAAATTTAGCATTGCTCTTTTCGCCCTCACTCAACGGTATTTTCGGGTATTTGGTGAAATTACAGCCCAGGATCAGGAAATTTTTATAGACACCGATGTAGCCGAATTTCTCAGTATTTCCATCACCCGATGTAAACGTTCTGACCAGTTCACCTGTATTAATATCAATCAGATGACATTTATTTGCTTCGATAACATAAACAAATTCCTTTGTGGCAATAAAATTTGTACCCCGCGCATTCGCACCCGGGAGATGTATCTGGTTATATTTGGTATCGAGCGGTTGCTCTTCGTCGTACGATTCATCATAGTAAATCAGCCATGTATCATCTTTCAGCGTTTCGAATACTTTTTTCCAGAGCAACCTTCCTGTATAGACATCACGGGCCGTAATACTGTTAATACCCTGAATGATAAGGCGACCATCGATTACCTGCTCCGATGGACCATGCCCATGACGGGGTAAAACATCCAGATTTGAGTTTCCGCCAAACCATAAAATACCAAGAGGAGCCTTAACTATATCATCATTTGATTTTACCGTATTCGCAATATCTCCGTAGTTATGGGTCCAGCTTGCAGATCCTTCAAGCGAACCTGAACGTGTAATCATCGCATGGGTTTTTCCCGTTACCACCTCCGCACCATAAAGTTTTAACTGATCTACAGTTTTTAAGGCCATTGCAAGGTCTTCGCTAGTTGAGCTAATCCAAATTTTTCCCCCATAGGGACGAGTCGACTCATAAATACTATTAATAAACCCCCTGTCAAAATTATTGAGCCAGTGAGGATCATTAATGATTGTCAGGGAAGCAAAATATTTTGGAATTGCCTTAAAAGTTGAATCGTAACGAAGGAACGATAATCTTTCAGTTGAGATGCCTGCCTGATTAAAATATTTTCTCAGAAATTCAATCCTCAGGGGATCATTTGAGAATGCTACAATTTTCAACGTAGTTTTTAAACAGAGTGCTTTGAAGATATCAGTATCCTCTGTTCCGTAAACAACAGCAAATCCGTCGGTTATTTTGGTAGTTTTTATAATCTCATCCGCCAGGTGAGATTTTGCCTTTATTTTTGCTGCCTTGTCCCGGACAGTGAGCACCCTTTTTACAGGAGCATCCCCATATACCAATATTGCTCCATCGGAAGTAACTGCAATCAGTTTTCCGTTTGAAGCCAGGAGACGTTCGATGGTCTTCTCATTTTTTAGGATCCAGGTTTTTTGTGGCTTACCACCTTTAATATTTACCGCAGTAATACCGGTACTATCGGCTGCATAAAGATAATCGCCGGCCCTGATCAGATCGTTGGTAGCCGCGATATCTGAATTCCAAAGCGTTTCAAGCTGATTCGAATCGTTGAGAACCGAGGCGCTAATTTTATCTCCCGAAAAATAAATCGTATTTCCATCGACAGCCGGGTACCCGCCGGCATCTGATTTTAATTTCTCACCCGTTTTTGAATTATACATATAGGTCATCCGTCCGCGGTGATGATTGAAATACACATGTTCGTTACTACAGGTAAAAGCACCACCGGTTTTGCCGCTTGCAGCAAGCGGATAATAAAGCTCTTCTCCCGTCTTCAGATCGAAGGCGGCTGGCACGGTGCGTCCCCCCGCAACCAGCAACTTATCGCCACTGATTGTAAAGCTTCCCTGCGGAGCAACATCTGCAAATGCGGGAGACTTATGTGGCTGAAGAATATAATTACTTCCCGTACCTTCGTTCTTCCAGATGACTTCCCCGGTTTCGGCGTTAAGTGCGTAAATAAAAGTCCCCATCATCGGAAAAATACTCGCTGCCGTATAAATAATATCATCTTTGATCACAATTCCGCCCCTTGCCGGCCACATTGAAATAAGACGTTTGTTCCCAAGCAGTTTATTGGATGCAGGAGCAAGAAGTTTTTGCCATTCTGGCAAACCTGTATTTGCGTTTAGACAATAACAGGATCCGTCGTCGCTTGTAAAATAGATTTTACCTTTATTTGCAGCCAACGGTAACCGCACCGGTCCATCGGCATAAAAATGCCACAATTCTTTTCCTGAATTGATATCTAATGCAATAACCTTATCCTGATCATTAAATCCCAGAAATATTTTGCCGTCAGCCACAATCGGCTCAAAAATCCTGTCAAACTGCATCAGGTTCTGGTTGAGCGGATCATCCCAGACAGGTGTCCTGGCAGAGAATTGAACCTTCCATTGCAGATAAAGCTGATCAGCGAGTTGTTCCGGAGTTGAAGCGGAACGATGATGATCATACCTCCACATGGGCCAGTCGTGAAACTGAGCCTGAAGGTTGCTAAACAGAGATATCACCAGGATAACTGCAATAAATCGCTTCATATTGCCTGACCGAATTGAAAATTTAAGTTGTAAATATACAATACGGTATTTAAAACTGAGAGATGGAATATAATTTAGAATGCTTACACTTTCAGAAATTTTTTGTTTTTATACATGATTAACAGGATAAGAAAGGTGATCGAAACATTTCCCAGCCTCATGAGCACCGGGTAATAATCACCAAGAAATTGTTGTGTGCCGTGAAATAACGATTGTGAAACACTGGTGAAATTAATCAACTCATAGAGCAGGTATGCCAGGATTGAGTTCATCCCATAAATTTTCAGCCAGTTCAGGTATTTTCCATAGTCTTTGTAATCGACCATATAATAAAATAGCGCCATTAACAGAAAACAAATACCACTGCTGAAAAGGGTCATCGAACTTGTCCAGATATGTTTAATAATCGGCATATGTAAACCCCAAAGCATTCCGGAAACAATCATCAGCACACCTCCGATTGCAAGCCCCTGCATTTTTTTGATTTTAGACAGGCTGCCTTTCATAATTTGCCCGGCAAATACCCCTGTCATTACGGTTACTCCAAAATTCAGACTACTGACAATCCAGGTATAACGATACTTTCCAAAATCAAGCCCCGCATCAGTAACTTTTACACCATCCCGAAATCTGCCAAGAATCATACGATCGACATATTCTGCAAGATTATGGTCCTGTGTAAAATCACCTCCACCTGAATCACCCATACGGACAAAGGTCAGAAGTACCCAATAGAGCACCAGTAATCCTGCCGTGGTAATAATCTGTCCGCGCAGTTTAAAATTAATCAGTAATATTGAGGCAATCAGGTAACCTATGGCTATGGCCTGAAGGGTGTTCGAATACAAGTAAATTTTCTGCGGATTGAAAGCAAGAAGGTTACCCTGGCACATCATTCCCAGCAGGAAAAGAAGCAATACCCGTTTGAGTATTCGCTGGTACAATTGTGATTTGCTTCCTATCCTGAGATATTTGGCAAAGGCAAATGGCATAGAGGCACCCGCCATAAACATAAACAAAGGCATAATAATATCCCAGAAAACAAATCCTTCCCAAATGACGTGTTCAAACTGAATATTAATGGTATCCATCCAGGGAGCGTTTACAGCTCCCACCAAAGCGGCAAAGACAGGTTGGAAAAATACCAGGCAAAAAAGGTCAAATCCGCGTAATACATCGAGCGAGCCTAAACGTTCCGATTTTTGATGTTCCATAATAGTTAGTTTTTTGCTAAACCGGTTTGAAAAAACGGTCCGCATTTTTATTGAAAATTTTATCTGCAACACTCTTGGGAAGATGCAATCCCTTTACCTTACCGGGAAGGTATTT
>JBBRGI010000167.1:0-7823 GCA_038240855.1 Bacteroidales bacterium
GTTAAATCGTTTAGTTCGAATATTGCTTCGATCTCGACCGGAACATTTTCAGGAAGGCTTCCTACTCCGACGGCACTACGGACACCAATTCCATTTATGTGTCCGAAGACTTCAGCAAACAACTCGCTGCATCCATTAATGACATAAGGTTGTTTTTCGAAATCGGTGGTTGCATTTACCATACCGAAAACTTTAATCACACGCTTTACCCGGTTCAGACTTCCCAGGCTGGCAATCAATGTGGCCAATATGGTAAGTCCTGCCTGGTATGCAGCAAGTTTCCCCGCTTCCTGGTCAATATCCTTACCGATCTTTCCCCGCTGCAACGTTCCGTCAGTATTCACAGGCAAATGTCCGGAAACGTAAATATGATTACCGTCAAGCAAAAGCGGCGTATAAACTCCTTTAGGTTCCGGTGCCGGTGGCAAAACGATATTAAGCGCTAAAAATCTAGATTCATTATCCATGATATGTGTTTTTTAATTTTCTGTTGTAAAATTAAGAAAACATTGCTCTGGATGATTTGTGATTGATGATTTATGATCTTAAACTATTAAAGACCTTCAATCCCTGAATCCTAAACCTGAAATCTTAAATCTTAAATCTTAAATCGTCGGGCACTACAAGCCGGTATCCTACATTATGAACGTTTTCAATTTTAACATCAGGGTCGTCTTTAAGATGTTTTCGTAACCGGGAAATAAAAACATCCATGCTTCGGCTCGAAAAAAAATGGTCATTACCCCACACCGCATTCAGAATATCTTCACGACGAAGCACTTTATCGTGATGATCGAGCAGAAATGTAAGCAAAGCAGCCTCCCGGTGAGTCAGATACTGGTGAGTGTCGCCTGATGATATCCGAAGGTTTCCGGGAGAAAAAGAATAACAGCCAAACTGAAAAACCTTACTTTCCGGTTCCTGCCGGAGCTGAATTTTACTTCGCTTCAGAAAAACTTCGATTTTGAGAACCAGTTCCTCTATACTGAATGGTTTGGTAATATAATCATCACCTCCCTGCTGTAAACCAAAGATTTTATCCTCGCTTGTTGACCGGGCAGTCAGAAAAATAATAGGGATCTCATGGTTAAACTCCCTGATATTCCGCGCCAGCGTGAAACCATCCATTTTAGGCAGCATCACATCGAGAATGCAAATATCATACGATTGAGTGGTTACTTTTTCGAGGGCTGTCATCCCGTCTTCACAAACGTCAACCGCATAGCCTTGCATCATAAGGAAATCGCAGGTCACAAACGACAAAGTCTGATCATCTTCGACGTAGAGTATGCTCCCTTTATTTTTTATCTCCTGCATGTTTAAACGTAGTTTCTGTTGTTTCTATTCTTGTTTCGTTTTGAGCATTTGCCCTCGACTTAATGGACGAAAGGGCGAAAGTGAGAAGATGGGAAGGTGAGAACTCTTCGTCGCTTCTCTCCCTGGTAACGTCGCTACCCGGGTCGCACAATTTTTAATCGCGGATAATTAAATGCGGTTAAAAACCTTTTCAGAAATTTTAATTTCAAAAGTAGCCCCACGGCCCGGCACATCGATCAAACCAATCATCCATCGGTGTGCATTACAGATCGTTTTCACATAGTATAAACCAAGACCAAAACCTTTCACATCGTGGAGGTTTCCGGCCGGAATACGGTAAAATTTCTGAAATATGCGATGTTGAAATTCACTTTTGATTCCAGGGCCATTGTCGCTGATCCTGATAATTACATTCATGTTGATGCGCGAAGTTTCAATTGTAATAACAGGGTCATCACCGGAGTATTTCGAAGCATTATCCAGCAAATTATGAAGTATATTGGTCAGATGCAGAAGATCGGCTTCGACAATACCAACTGAATCCGAAAGCGAAGTATTTACCACCAGATCACGTTTGGAATTTGCCTTACAGTTACTCACCACTTCCAATATTAATGCATTCAAATCAACCTGTACAATATTAAGATGAAAACTCTGACTTTCTATCCTTGCTATCTGAAGCACTTTATCGACCTGCTGATTTAAACGGTTATTCTCCTGCTTAATTACCGATCCGTAGGTTAACAACCGTGCCGGATCGTTTACAATCCCCGGATTCATAATCACATCGGCCGAGATATTGATACTCGAAATGGGCGTTTTAAACTCATGGGTCATGTTGTTAATGAAATCTTTTTGCATCTCCGACAACCGCTTTTGCTGGAGAATTACAAAAATAGCGTAGACAAAAAAGATAATCGCCACCAACAGGAGCGCAATCAATAAGAACCAGATGGTCATATCGCCTATAATTTTATTTTGCATCCGCGGAAAGTTCACGCCAAAATAATAGGTATACTGATCGTATTTCGGAAGATTGGCGCTGAGTACATTTGTTTGCGAAATCCCACTCTGTGCCACATAGTTGCCGTATTCCATCTTATCTGTCTGACAATTGTAGATGGCATATTCAAAATCAGCATGCAGATTCAGTTTGTCGAACTCTGTTTTTAGATAAAACTCCAGGATATTGGCATCAATTACCCCATTGAGGTCAACAACGAAATAGTTGGATGATAGTTGACGGATAGGATTCGTCCGTAAGGGCTCAGTTTGACTGTACTTACTCATTTGTTCAGCCACGTTTTTCAACCCGATCACTACGCTCTGGACAAATTGCTTCTCATTGATGTTCCATGCATTTTGAAGAAAATATACCTGGATCGAGATAATCCCGACAATTGCAAACGCCCCAAGCAAGACTACAAACCGAATATGTTTTTGACGCATTTTAATTCCTGAAATGGTTGGGTGAAGATCAGCTACGCCCGTAATTGATCTACGACTTAATAACCCGATAAAATTACGAAAAATAAAGATCAGCCTAAGCTATTTACATTTCGTTTACAAACTTTTACATTTCATTTAGGATGTTTTTGCATTTAAATGATCCGATGATGTAAAATATTCGGATATTTGCCCCCTAAAATAATAAATATAGTAAAAACCATGAAAAAATTACTTCTACTATTGGTTCTGCCTTTGTTTGTAGCCTTAAATTCAAACGCTCAGACTCCTGCTCCGGCAACTCCGGTTAATCCGAATGCACCAGTTGCAAAATGGGATAAGACTGTGAATGATTTTGGAGAAATTGCCTATAATGTTCCGAAAACTGCTGAATTCACACTTACAAATGCAGGTAAGCAACCTTTAATCATCAGTTCTGCAAAGGCATCATGCGGATGCACAAACCTTAAATTTCCGCCGGAACCAATCCTCCCGGGTAAAAACACAATGGTTTCTGTAACTTATAATGCTGCTGCACAAGGAGTGTTTACCAAAACAATAACAGTTATTACCAATGCCGATCCCAACCCGGTTGTTTTACTGATTAAAGGAACCGTTTTAGGGCAGTCACTCATAAAATAATCCAAAGAACATTGCGTGAGATTTAACTGACTTTGTCAATTACAACGCAAAATAACGAGTTTAACAAACGGGGAAAGGTGAAATCTTACATGGGTTTCACCTTTTTTGTTTAAACAAAATGCCTTCCCGAAATGTAACTTTGAATGAATACCTTTGATTTGAGGTAATTATATCAAATCGTTAAATATGATGACGCACATTTCAAATCCTTTTCCGGTGCGACGAAATAACCTATTTTTGCACAAATTTCACAATACGCTAATTCAATTCAAACAGATATGACGACTATTAAAAAAACAATGCTGATGATTCTTGACGGATGGGGCATCGGTGACAAATCTGCTTCAGACGTAATTTATTCGACACCAACACCTTTTATAGATTCATTGTACGAAAAATACCCACATAGTCAATTACTTGCCAGTGGCGAGAATGTCGGTTTACCTGACGGGCAGATGGGAAATTCGGAAGTGGGACACCTCAATATCGGGGCCGGCCGTGTCCTTTACCAGGATCTTGTTAAAATAAATAAAGCAATCAGGGAGAAGACTTTGTGGGATAATCCACAGATTATTAAGGCATATGCCTATGCAAAAGAAAATAATAAACAAGTACATCTTATCGGACTTATAGGGCCAGGCGGGGTTCATGCACTCAGCTTGCACATGATTGCCCTTGCACAGATTGCTACTGAATTTGGGTTACAAAAGGTCTTTGTCCACGGATTGACCGATGGACGCGATACAGATCCGCGTTCGGCTTATGACTTTGTAAAAGATGATCTAAAAGCACTTGCAAACACGAACGCCCGGTTTGCCACGCTTATCGGACGCTATTACGGGATGGACCGTGATACCAACTGGGATCGTATTAAACTTGCTTATGACCTTCTTACAAAGGCGGCAGGTACAAAACACAAAGATATTCTCGCAGCAATACAGGAGTCGTATGACGCCGAAATAACCGACGAATTTATAAAGCCAATTGTCATCACCAACGAGTTCAACCAACCGCTTACAACAATCCAGGAGGATGACGTGGTAATTTGTTTTAACTACCGCTCCGACCGCCTGCGCGAACTTACGATCGTTTTTACGCAGGAAAATCACCAGGAACAACTGATGAAAACAATCCCGTTGCAATGGTATACAATGACCAATTACAAATCGTCGTTTAAAGGCATCCACATCATTTTCAACAAAGACAATGTTCAGAATACGATGGGTGAAATGGTGTCGAAAGCGGGACTTGACCAGATAAGAATTGCTGAAACGGAGAAATATGCCCACGTCACCTTCTTTTTCTCAGGTGGCCGTGAAAATGAATTTTCCGGAGAGAAACGGATACTGATTCCATCGCCAAAAGTTGCGACTTACGACTTACAGCCCGAAATGTCTGCCCTTTTGGTAAAAGAGGCCATTATCTCGGAACTTAACTCTAAAAGCGCCGATTTTATTTGCCTGAACTTTGCCAATGGCGATATGGTAGGACATACGGGGGTTTACAGTGCCATTCAAACCGCGGTAAAGGCAGTAGATCAATGTGTAAGGGAAGTTGTTACAGCCGCAATCGCCAATGATTATGATGTAGTGATTATTGCCGATCATGGCAATGCAGACTATGCCTTGAATGCTGATGGAAGTGAAAATACCGCTCATTCCCTGAATCCCGTTCCGTTTATCTGGGTAACAGATAACACGAATGGCAAAGCTCACGATGGCATCCTTGCAGATGTTGCTCCTACCCTGCTTACAATCATGGGACTGGCTGTGCCACCGGAAATGACAGGGAAAATACTGATCAAAAAATAAACTGGTTTTTTACAGTTCAGAAATTTAAAAAAATTCGGCTATCGTTTCATACGGTAGCCGAAAGTATAATATAGTATGTTGCAAATAGGTAAGACCATTATCAGTCTTGATGTCATTCAAAAAGAATTCTTTTGTGATCTCAGAAAATGCAAGGGTGCCTGCTGTGTTGATGGTGACAGCGGCGCACCCGTTACACCCGAAGAGGCCAAACTGATTGAGCAGATGTATCCCGATTTTGAGGAGTATCTTTCAGATCATAACAAAGCAGAAACCGTCAGACAGGGGTTCTCCCTAACTGACAGCGACGGCGACCTGGTGACACCGATCGTGGGAAACAATGAGTGTGTCTATACGTTTATTGATGAAGCCGGTTTAACCAAATGTGCCATTGAAAAAGCGTATTTTGAAAAAAAAATAGAATTCAGAAAACCGGTTTCCTGTCATCTGTTTCCAATCCGGATTACAGAATATGAGCGATTTGACGCTATTAATTACCAGCAACTGGATATCTGCAAACCAGGCCGGATATGTGGTATCAGAAAAGGCATACCCCTCTGGAAATACCTTAAGGACCCGCTTATCCGTAAATACGGGGAAGAATGGTACAAGGAACTCACGTATGCTGCTGAAAATCTTCCAAAGAATAACCAGGTTTAATTTCCTTCAGCGACCACAACCATCTCAATATTTCCTTCATTAACAGCGACTGCGTCAACAAGATAAGACGGAACCAGGCGCTCACCATTACTCATTGTGGAAAGATAAGTATCCACCGGTTCGTCTTTTGCAAGATGTATGGCAATCTCTGCGGCGGTAGTTGCCATTGTTTTAATTCGCTTGAACACGGTCACCGTTTGATTACCTCTCATAATTTGCTGAATATTAGCATCGTCAGCATCCTGTCCTGCCACAGCTACCTGCCCTGCCAGGCCTCTTTCCTTCAAAGCCTTAATTGTGCCTAGGGCCATGGCATCGTTGCCGCAAACAATTGCCTCAATTTTATTCGCTGTACTGTCCAGGCAAGCCTTTGTTAACCGGTATCCTTCATCCGTTGTCCAGTAGTCAGCGAATTGCCGGTATACAATATTGATCTCACCACGTTCAACAAACGGCTGTAAGACATTCATCTGACCAATATAAATCATACGACTGTTATTATCGTTGGGAGGCCCGCCCAATAACGCATAATTTCCCTGTGGTTTTACTTTTGTAAGATACTCTGCCTGAATTTCCCCAACCCTGACATTGTCGGTTGATACATAGTAATCCAGCCTGCAATTATTGATCATCCGGTCATAAGCAATGACCTTGATATCCTTGTCGTGGGCAAGGATAACGATCTTTGCCGCAATTGACTGGTCAACAGGAATAACTACAAGAACATTCGCTCCTTCATTGATCAGCTCTTTGGCCTGTTCGAATTGTTTATCGGCATCATTATCTGCAATTTTTGTCAAAGGTATTCCACCCAACTCTTTTACTGCTTCAACAAAATACTTCTGATCTTTCTGCCAACGGGGGGATTCAAAACTGTGCACGAGCAACCCTATTTTCGGCTGCCTGTTATTACAACCGGCAATCATCAATCCTGCCAGCAGAAATAACGAAAAAATCATCGTTTTCATTTGAATTTAGATTTTTAAAGGTCAGCTACAACCTTCCTGATCCAACGTTTGTCGTAACGATTTTATGCTAAACAAACAGGTGATAACAAAATTGGAAGAAGTCGGGTCATTTTCTGACTTTTTGAATGAATAATTGCTACAAAAAAATGATACTCAATCAAGATGCCATAACAGCTGGAAGCAGGTTCAGACAGGTAAAAGCAGAATAAATTAAGTTATTGATCAAAGTTAGATAACAATTTCAGAATATTAATTGTTTCCTGTAATTATTTTCAGATATTCTTACAATTCCACTCTGCATAAAATTGATCGAGAAACAGGAGCATAAATTCGTGTCGCTGTTCCGCCAGGACTCTGCCTGCAGGTGTCTGCATCTGGTCTTTTAGTAACAACAATTTCTCATAAAAATGATTAATTGTCGGGCCCTTACTTTTCTTGTATTTCCCGAAATCGGCGTGCATCTCAGGGGAAATACCGGGATCGAAAATGTATCGTCCGCGACTGCCGCCAAAAGCAAATGTTCGTGCAATTCCGATGGCACCCATGGCATCGAGACGATCGGCATCCTGCAGTACCTTACATTCAGGATCACTGGTTGCGGTACTGACACCGGCTCCTTTAAAACTCACCCCATCGATGATCCTGCAAATTCTGTCCGTGATATGATTATCCACATGACAACTGCGGAGCCAGTTTTCTGTTTTACGTCCATCAGCATTATCCAGGTTAAGTTTCCAATCGTCTATATCGTGCAAAAGCGCAGCCAGTTCAACCAGAAACAGGTCAGCACTCTCAGATCCGGCGATCATCAAGGCCAGTTTTCGAACGCGAAAGATATGCCACCAGTCATGCCCTGATGACTCGCCTTCAAGCTGCGACTTCACGAATATCTCCGTTTTGATTAGCAGGTCCCTTTTATCCACGAATTAAGTTTTAACATTGAACAGTTCCGGTCATTTTACAACAAAGATAAAAATCGTTT
>JBBRGI010000168.1:0-7819 GCA_038240855.1 Bacteroidales bacterium
AATAATAAAGGTGATACTTTACGTACCGAAGAGTTGAATTATTTCGTTAAGGAAGATCGTATTTTTACCGATAAATTTGTCAACATAAAGAAAGGCGAGGATGATATTAACGGGACAGGGGGATTTGAGTCGGATTCACAAATGACCAAATGGGCATTTAAAAAAACAAAAGGGCACATTTTCGTTCAGGATAAATAATATTGGATAAAAGTCAAATTTTACTATCTTCGTCCCCTCAAATACAACAAGAAAAAATAATAATTAAGTAACCAAACATCGATGGCAACATTACAAAAAATCAGGAACCGTGCCGGAATTGCGATTGCAATATTTATTGGATTGGCTCTCGCAGCATTTATTCTCGGTGACTTGTTCAAATCAACAGATTCGATTACTCGCGGAAATCAAATGGAACTGGCCGAAATTAACGGAGAAAGTGTATCCTACCCCGAATTTCAGTCGAGAGTGGATGAGCTATCCGAAATTTACAAAATGAATTCGGGCAAAACTTCCCTTGACCAGGAGACAACTGAACAGATTAAGGAACAGACCTGGCAAAGTGTGGTCAGAAATCTCACGATGCAGGATATCTACGAAGAATTGGGCATCGGCGTGAGCGATGATGAACTTTTCGAATTGGTACAGGGGAAAAATCCCCATGCCATTATTCAAAGTATTTTCCGTGACCCGAAAACGGAAACTGTTAACCGGGGCGCGCTGATCCAATTCTTAAAGTATCAGCAATCAAACATCACCGGAAAGGAACGCAGCTACTGGCTATTTATCGAAAAACAAATTGTTGAAGAGAGGACTTTTACTAAATACAACAATCTGCTTGCCAAAGGGATTTATGTGACTTCAGAAGAGGCAAAAAGCGATTTAAAAGGACGGAACCACCAGGCCAGTATTCAATTTGTTGCAAAGTCTTTTGCTTCAGTATCCGACAGTACCATAAAGGTTTCGGAAGAGGAACTTAAAGCCAGGTATGAGAAAAACAAGGAAAAATATCAGCAGGAAGAGAACAGAAGCATCGAGTATGTGACTTTTCCGGTGGTTGCCTCAAAAGCTGATGAAGACAAGCTGATTAAATGGACCAACGATATTAAGGACGAGTTCACAACAGTAGTTGATCCTGCTGCCTTTGTAAATATAAATTCTGATGTTCCATTCGATCCGTCCTTCTATAAAAAGGATGATCTGTCTCCCGAATTGGGCGAGTTCGCTTTTTCCGGAAAAGTTGGTGACATATACGGTCCCTATAAGGATAATAACAGTTGGAAATTGGCCAAAATCCAACAATTTCAGGAATTGCCCGATTCTGTCGAAGCACGTCATATTCTGATCAAGGTAACTACTCAGGAAGAGCTGCCGCTGGCGACTGCAAAAATCGACAGCATCAAAAATCTTATCATTAAAGGTCAGAAATTTGAAGACCTGGCCCGCACCCTGTCTGAGGATCCCGGATCTGCCAATACTGGAGGAAGTCTGGGTTGGATGCGTCGCGGAATGATGGTAAAACCTTTCGAAGATGCTGCCTTTTTTGGGAAACAAAATGATCTTCAGGTGGTCAATACTCAGTTTGGAGTACATCTTCTTCAGGTAACCAGCCGCGGTAAAACAGTACCTAACGTTCAGATGGCAATAATAAACCGGCTAATTGAGCCAAGCAGCCAAACTTACCAGGCAACTTACACTGCAGCATCGAAGTTTGCAAGTGAAAATCAGGATGCAAAAAAATTCAATGAAGCCATTGTAGCCCAGGGTTTAAACAAACGATTTGCCAACATTCGCGAAAATGACAAGGAAATTGCGGGTCTTGAAAATTCACGCTTATTGATCCGTGCTGCCTATAAAGCTGAAACCGGAGCACTTGTTCAGAGTTCAGAAGGAACCCCAATATTCGAACTGGGCGACCAGTTTATTGTTGCAGTACTCGCTACAGAACAGGTTAAAGGTATAGCATCATTCAACTCGGTGAAAGCAGGAATTGAACTTGAAATAAAGAAAGAGAAGAAAGCACAGCAACTGATTGATAAAATGTCAGGAAAAACCGATCTGTATCAACTGGCATCCGAATTAAACGTCACAGTTGGCGAGGCTCAGAATATTAATTTTGAATCCTCCTCTATTCCCGGCGTAGGTTATGAACCTGCCATTGCGGGAGCAGCAACTGCATTGGAAGCCAATCAGGTCTCGAAACCTGTTGTCGGAACCAGCGGTGTCTATGTGGTAAAGGTAACCAGTGTTAACCCGGGAACTGATCAGGAGCTTGCTTCAGCCAAACAACGGTTAGCCGCTTCAGTTAATTATCGTGCCAATACTCTTGCATTCGAAGCATTGCGTGAAAATGCAAAAATCGTCGATAAACGCGCCAAATTCTATTAATCAATATTTCCCATAAAAAAGGCCGCTGAATGAGCGGCTTTTTTTATGGGAAATATTTTGATACATTGCTTTATTTTCTGTGAATTCTCGCCCGACTCGTCTTGAAATTTGTTTACAGTTTTGTTGTTTACACTGCAATAACATTTTTCAACATTTGCATTGCAGTGCATAGAGTCTTTGTTTTTCATTATTCCGGAATACCATTGTCGTCCGTCTGTTGACGGATCACATTGTCACATTGTCGAATTGTCGAATTTTCTTCCTCTTCGCCCTTCGCTCCCTGCTCTTCGCCTTTTCACCCTCACCTCTTCACCGATGATTCCCGTACCACAAGTGATGTTTTCAATTCAACAGATCTCGGGGGTAGATTCATGTTTTCGGTCAGTTCAAAGAAAAGCCGGGCAGCCACTTTTCCCATTTCATTGGTGGGATGAGTTACCGAAGTTAATGTCGGCTCTACAACGGTGGCATGAAATTCATCTGTAAAACCTACAAGCAGAATGTCATCAGGAACATTCAACCCGAATCCTTTAATCTCTTTCATGGCAGAAAAAACAACCGTATCATTAATTCCGAAGATCGCATCAGGGGGAATTGGAAGCGTTAATAGCCGTCGTGTAGCCTGAGCAGCCGAGGCAGTACTCATGTCGCATTGCCCGAGGTATTCAGGATGAAACTCAAGTCCGCAATCCGCCAGCCCCTGTAAATACCCACGCTTTCTTTCGTCCGAAATATTAAGATGCTCCGGTCCTGAAATATAGGCGATGCGACGCGCCCCATTTTCATAAAAATGGGTAGTTATTCCCCGTGCCGCTTCAAAGCTATCCGCAGTCACTGTCGGAACTTTATCCTTAAGACAAACCCTGTCGAAAAACACCAGCGGAATCTCAGATTCAAGGATTGGTCCGAAATGAGAGTAATCGGTGGTTTCCTGCGAAAGACATACAATAAATCCTTCAACCCGTGCCTTCATCAGGTTAGCGATGTTCTCCCTTTCTTTTTGATACGATTCAAACGAAGAGGAAATAATTACAAAATATCCCCTCTCTTTTGCCACCTCTTCAATCCCGGAAATTACAGAAGAAAAGAAATGGGTCACCAGGTCAGGCACCAGCACACCTATCATCCCGGTTTTTTGTTTTAACAATCCCATGGCCATGGGATTGGGCGAATAATGACGTAATCCGGCCAAATTCTTTATCCGTGCAATCATCTCTTCACTGATGTCGGGGTGGTCCCTGAGTCCCCTGGAAACTGTTGATATCGAAACTCCGAGTTCGATTGCAATATCCTTGAGCGAAATCCTGCGTTTGACCATGAAAGTATAAAACTAAAAGTTGATTGATCTAAAAATTCATTCCGAAATTAATCAATAAATTCATTTATTCATAAATTCATACAGAAAATGGATTTGCAAAGAAAGGTTACGGTTACATGTTTTACAACATATTTTTCTTCCGCAATGCTTTGCGGTAACCTTTGCGGATTTAATGGCCTCCAAGCCATAACATCCGGAAGTTAACATTGGTTATATTTGAACTTCAGAAAAGATATTTAATTCCGATAAGATGCAGAAAACAGCCAATTTAAGGAAGTTAGGCAATACCGGCCTTTCCGTTCCGACAATCATATATGGAACAAGTTTTATGGGAAATCTCTACCAGGAATTACCATGGGAGGTGAAACTTCAGATTATGCAGCAATGGTTCGAGGTTTCAGAGTTAGCTCCGATGATTGATTGTGCCGGAAAATATGGTGCAGGACTAGCGTTGGAGGTTATTGGGGAAGGTTTGAAAAAACTGGGGATCGGAAAGGAAGAAATTATTATCAGTAATAAATTAGGATGGTTAAGGGTGCCTTTGACTACAGAAGAACCTACTTTTGAGCCCGGTGCCTGGGTAAACCTGAAATACGATGCTGTACAAAAAATTGATTACCAGGGGATACTCGAATGCTGGGAACAGGGCTGTGGATTGCTTGGCGGTTATTACAGACCACAGGTGGTTTCTGTCCATGACCCCGATGAGTACCTTTTAGCTTCCACAAATGCCGCTGACCGGTTAAAGCGGTTCAACGACATCCTGGAGGCGTATACAGCGCTTTTTGAATTGAAGGAAAAAGGTGAAGTAAAAGCAGTCGGCATCGGTGCCAAAGACTGGCTGGTCATCAAAGAGCTTTATGATCACGTAAAATTTGATTGGGTGATGTTTGCAAACAAACTAACCATCTACCATCATCCGGTTGACATTATTGAGTTTATTGAAAAGCTGGATGTTGATGGGGTAGGAATCATCAATTCAGCCATCTTTAATGCCGGCTTCCTCACCGGGGGTGATTATTTCGATTACCGCAGGATAGATCCGCTGTCCAGGGAGGATCAGAAATTACTAGCCTGGCGCGAGGCATTTTTCCTCCTATGCCAAAAATACAGCGTTTTGCCCGGTGATGCCTGCCTGCAGTTTGCCCTGGCGATGCCGCAGATCACTGCCGTAGCTCTAAATCCCAGCAAACCTGCCAGGATTCGTCGTAATGTGGAAGTACTTGCAAAAGAATTACCCGATAAATTCTGGAAAGAGATGAAAGAACAAAAAATAATAGGCGAACATTTTAAATACCTGTAAAATGATCATCGATTCACATCATCATTACTGGCAATACAATCCTGTCGAATACGACTGGATTGATGATTCCATGAACGTCATCCGAAACGATTTTCTCCCTGAAAAACTGGCCCTGACCATTGCGGAAGCCGGCGTCGATGGTGTTGTTTCGGTTCAGGCGCGTCAATCAACCGATGAAACAGACTGGCTCATCAGTAAGGCCAGTCAAAATATATTTATGAAGGGCGTCGTGGGTTGGCTTCCGTTAATTCAGGACGACATTGAAAGCTATCTCCGGAAATATTCTGGCGAAAAATTACTCAAAGGCCTCCGGCATGTAGTACAGGGGGAACCAGACCATGATTTTATTTTGCGAAAAGACTTTAATTATGGAATATCATTACTGAAAAAATATTCACTGGTTTATGACATCCTGATTGTTGAACGGCAGTTGCCAAATACCATCCGGTTTGTCGATCAGCATCCAGATCAGGTTTTTATGCTCGATCATATTGCCAAACCGCCGATCGGAGTGAATGAAATATCGCCGTGGAAAGAAAATATCCTGGAACTTGCCAAACGGCAAAACGTTAGCTGCAAAATTTCGGGAATGGTCACCGAAGCTGGTTTTCAGGAGTGGACACCTTTGCAATTACAACCTTATTTCGAAGTTGTGCTTGAAGCTTTTGGTCCCGATCGGCTGCTCTTTGGTTCTGACTGGCCCGTTTGTCTTGTCGCTATACCCTATAAAAACTGGCTGAACCTGGTTCAAAAATCAATATCTTCACTTTCTGATTCAGAACAATCTAATATAATGGGGGGAAATGCCATTCGTATCTATAATTTATGAATCAGAAACAGGCAATTAACACAGATTTCTACACTCACAACGAATAAAAATCTAATATCGAATAAACTCAATGATTGCAATTCAAATAATTTCACCTGAAAATATAAAGATCGCCGATCGTCCGGTTCCGGTTGCAGGTACCGGAGAAGTTCTGTTAAAAATCAACTATGTTGGCTTTTGCGGTTCTGATCTTAACACATTTCTTGGGAAAAATACGATGGTTGAATTTCCCCGTGTTCCGGGTCACGAAATTTCGGCAGTAATTGAAGCTGTTAGTGAGGATGTTCCCGAAAAATTCAAACCCGAACAATTAGTTACCGTTGTTCCGTATACCAATTGCGGACAATGTTCATCGTGCCGGAAAGGTCGGTATAATGCCTGCCGCTATAACCAGACTTTAGGTGTTCAGCGGGATGGAGCGATGCAGGAATTTATGACCGTTCCCTGGCAGAAACTCATCTGCGATGACCAGCTCACAGCAAAAGAACTCACGATGGTAGAACCTCTGACAGTAGGGTTTCATGCAGTAGATCGCGGACGGGTAACCGATATTGACACAGTGATGATTCTCGGATGCGGAATGATTGGTTCAGGGGCAATAATCAGGGCTGCATTACGCGGTGCAACAGTGATTGCTGTTGATATCGATGATCGAAAACTTGCTCTTGCAGGGAAGATCGGCGCCAAATTTTGCATTAATTCTAAAACGACCAACCTGCACGAAGCATTGCAACAGATAACAGGGGGACTTGGTCCTGATGTTATTATCGAGGCAGCCGGAAATCCTTTCACGTACCAGTCTGCTCTTGAAGAGGCAGCGTTTGCTGCCAGGGTGGTTTGCATCGGGTATGCCAAAGATGAGATCAGCTTTGCTACCAAACTATGGGTTCAGAAAGAGATTGATATCCTTGGTTCACGCAATGCAACTCCGTCCGATTTCGAAGCAGTAATTAATTACCTGAAACAAGGCTCCTTTCCACTCGACGAAATGATTACCTTTATTATTCAACCCGATGCTGCGGCTGATGCCTTTACAGCGTGGGCTGCCAATCCGGGTAAAATAATGAAAATACTCGTTCAATTTTAAACTGTTGTCGGCAGTGCTGGTAACTCCGCGAATGAAAAACCGGTAGCCAACAGCATAACATCCAAATTGAAAACCTTTTTAAGTAAACATAATTTCTAAAATAAATATCGGATGAAACGCAGAGATCTTTTAAAATCAACAGCAGCATTAGCTGCGACCCCGTTTCTGGCCGGGTGGGCAGGAGCCAATCCTGTTTCGGGCGAATACCTCGCTAACGATCAGAAACTTTCCGAAATTCCACGTTTTGGCGACGACCGCGACTGGTTTTTTGAGCGACGATATGGAATGTTCGTGCATTGGGGATTGTACTCAATTCCCGGGTGGCATGAGCAACATCAATGGCGCGGCAGGGTATCCAGGGAAGAGTATGTGAAATTAGCGCAACAGTGGAACCCGAAAAAATTCAATCCGGAACAATGGCTCGATTTAATGGAAGAAGCAGGAATGAAATACATCACAATTACCACCAAACACCACGATGGTTTTTGTTTATGGAATACCAAACAAACCGGTTTTAACACGATGAACACACCCTACAAAAAGGATGTGATCGGAATGTTGTCGGATGCCTGCCACAAGCGCAAGGTGCCGCTTAGCCTGTATTACTCGATAGCCGACTGGAACCATCCCAATTACCCGAACCAGGGTCGGCACCATGAACTTCTTCCCCAACCCAATGATTCACCCGACTGGGATAAATACATGGTTTTTCTGAAAGAACAGGTTCGTGAACTTTGCACGAATTACGGCGAAATCCATGGATTTTGGTGGGATATGAATGTCCCTGTTTTCAAAGATCTTTCCATAAATGCGATGATCCGGAAGCTTCAGCCAAAAGCAGTAATCAATAACCGTGGATTTGACGAAGGTGATTTCGGAACTCCGGAACGCGATTAC
>JBBRGI010000169.1:0-7808 GCA_038240855.1 Bacteroidales bacterium
CTGATCTGGCAGGGAAAACAAAAGGAGGCTGAAGCACTGGCCATGGAAAAGTTTATGAGTGTGCCACTTGGACAGCGCAAGTATCAACCGTTTGGCGATCTGTGGATCAGGTTTCAACACCCGGGTGAAGTTTCAGATTACCGGCGTGAACTCGATCTTTCAACCGCTCTTATCCGCACAAGGTATAAATCGGGTGCAATAAATTATACACGTGAATACCTTTCAAGTGTTCCGGATCAAACTATCGCGGTCAGTTTAAAGGCTGACAAGAAACAATCTGTGACAGTTGATCTTTCACTCACCTCACTGCATGAGGGATTTACATCCACTGCAAAAGATGATGGTACAATTGATCTCCAGGTAAAAGTTAAGGATGGAGTACTTACCGGTAATGCCCGGCTAAAGCTGAATATCAAAGGAGGAAAAGTAACCGTGTCGGGCAACCGGTTACATATCGAAAAGGCTGACGAGGCGGTAATATATCTGGTTGCGGCAACCAGTTTTGTCAATCCCAAAGATGTTTCAGGCAATCCGGAGCATTTGTGCAATGAGTACCTGTCAGCAATTGGTAATAAGAAATTCGATACGGTGAAGCAAAACCATATCAGGGATTATCAGGTCTATTTTAACCGGTTTGAAATTAATTTGGGTCAATCAGCATCCGATCAGCTTCCGACAGATCTACGGATAAAAGCTATACCGGATAAAATGGATAATTCTCTTGCAGCCCTTTATGTGCAGTACGGACGCTACCTGATGCTTTCAAGCAGTCGGCCGGGAACGTACCCTGCCAATCTCCAGGGAATCTGGAATGACAAACTCAACCCGTCGTGGGACAGTAAATATACGGTGAACATCAATACGGAAATGAATTATTGGGCTGTTGAACCGCTAAATATCAGCGAGTGTCACGATGCATTGTTCCGGATGTTGGAGGAAGTTGTTCCATCGGGCCGAAAAGTAGCTCAGGTTCATTACAATGCCAATGGATGGGTATTGCATCACAACACTGATTTGTGGCGTGGCGCTGCACCGATCAATAATGCGAATCACGGCATGTGGGTTTCGGGCAGTGGGTGGCTTGCCCAACATTTTTGGGAGCATTTTTTGTATAACCGTGACACGTTCTTTCTTGCACAGCGTGCCTGGCCGATACTTAAAGGCGCCGCCCGGTTTTATGCTGATTATCTTGTTGCCGATCCCAAGACCGGCTGGCTCGTCTCGTGCCCTTCAAATTCTCCCGAAAATGGAGGACTGGTTTCAGGACCGACCATGGATCACCAGATCATTAAAAGTCTTTTCAAAATATGTATCGAAGCTTCCACAATTCTGAAAATGGATCTCTCATTTGCCGACTCTTTGAAGATTATCTTACCCAAAATTGCCCCCTGTCAGATTGGAAAATTTGGTCAGTTGCAGGAATGGGTGGCCGATATTGATGATCCTTCGAACAAACACAGGCATGTATCCCATTTGTGGGGTATACATCCCGGGAAGGAAATTAACTGGCAGGATACTCCCGATTTGATGGATGCAGCAAAAAAATCGTTAATCGCACGTGGTGATGAGGGCACAGGCTGGAGCCTTGCCTGGAAAATCAATTTCTGGGCACGTTTTCGCGACGGCAATCATGCCTGGAATATGGTGCAGATGCTGCTCAGGCCATCGGGCCAGACCGGGACGAAAATGACTGGTGGCGGATCATATCCTAATCTTTTCGATGCACACCCACCGTTTCAGATTGATGGCAATTTCGGGGGCGCTTCAGGTATCGTTGAAATGCTGATGCAGAGCCATTTGAATGCGATCGATATTTTGCCGGCACTACCTTCGGGCATTCCAGACGGACATATCCGGGGTGTAAGAGCCCGGGGTGGATTTGATCTTGATTTTGAATGGAAAGAAGGGAAACTGGTCAGTCTTAAAGTTGTATCCACTGCAGGCTATCCGTTGACCTTGAGATATGGAGATAAAAAATATACAGCAGCAACTAAGAAGGGGGAAATACTGTCATTTAACTCCGAACTAAAAAAAATATAATTGGCGTCACTATTTTTAACAGGCAACCGTCAGTTGTAATTTACCGGAATCAAAATTGTCGAATCGAAAGGTTTGATTCTGAGGATTTAAAAAAAACCGTTGGCGGAAACGGAATAACTAAAAAATAGTATATCTTAGTCGCGGATTTACCACTCGTATCGAGTTGAAGCTTGCCGGGTGAATGATCATTAAAGGAAGCAATTTATCCGATACTGACAGATTAAAGTACAATTTATAATCATATTGAAATTAATTCTTAAATGAGATGAAAAGAATAAGTGCGTTTTTTATTTTGATTGTTCTTACACTGGGTTCCTTTGCAGCCAGTGGCAAATGGGAGAAACTCTTTAACGGCAAAGACCTGGCCGGATGGGAAAGACTTAACGGAACGGCGGAATATGCCATAGTAAATGGCGAAATTGTTGGTACAAGCAAGGTCAATTCACCAAATACTTTCCTGGCCACAACCCGGACCTTTGGCGATTTTATTCTTGAATATGAAATGAAAATGGACAAAGGTCTTAACTCCGGGGTACAGATCAGGTCTGAAAGTAAAAAGGAATATAACAACGGGCGTGTTCACGGATACCAGATAGAATGTGACGATTCACCCAGAGGTTGGTCTGCCGGGATATATGATGAAGCCCGCAGAGGATGGCTTTACCCGATAGAATATAATCAGGCCGCAAAAAAGAGTTACAAGAGTGGACAATGGAATAAATACCGTGTAGAGGCTGTCGGCAATTCAATCCGTACCTGGCTGAACGGTATCCCTTGTGCCAACCTTGTCGATGATATGACCCCGGCAGGATTTATTGCACTGCAGGTTCATTCCATTGGTAAAGAAGAGAAAAACGCCGGCAAAACAATTAGTTGGAGAAACATCCGGATAATGACCAAAAATCCTGAAGCGCACCGCCAAAAAATGGACAAAAGTGTTGTTGAGGTGAGTTATCTCACTAACACGCTTACTGACAATGAAAAAGCGAATGGATGGGAATTACTTTGGGATGGAAAAACCACGAATGGCTGGCGTGGTGCTGGTTCTGCCACATTCCCGCAAAAAGGATGGACCATTGAAGATGGTATGCTAGTTCCGAATAAGGGGAGTAATAAGGGTGGTGGCGATATTGTAACGACTAAAAAATATAAAAACTTTGTTCTCGAGGCTGATTTCAAAATTACGGAAGGAGCTAACAGCGGGATTAAATATTTTATCCAGAGTGAGCCTGGCAAAGGAAATACAGTTGGATTTGAATACCAGGTTCTTGATGACGCAAAACATCCGGATGCCAAAGCGGGAATTGACGGGAATCGTACTCTTGGATCGCTTTACGACCTTGTTAAAGCCGACTCCAGGGTCTTTGATCCTGCACAACCTGTAAAAAGAGTGAACGGTGTTGGTCAATGGAACCGTGCACGAATTGAAGTAAACGGAAATAAAGTTACCCACTATTTGAATGGTGTAAAAGTTGTTGAAATTACAAAGGGTTCTCCTGCATTTAAAGATGCGATTGCTAAAAGTAAATTCAATAAAGCGTCAGGCTTCGGCGAAGTTGAAGATGGGTATATCCTTTTGCAGGATCATGGTAATGAAGTTGCTTTCAGAAATATTAAAATTAAGGAATTGTAATTCTTTGATTGGTAATATATTAAAAAAGCTCTTCGGATTACCCGGAGAGCTTTTTTAAGTTTTATTATTCCGGTTTTCTTAACTGTTTTATTTTTATTCGGAGAATTGATGACACTTTTTACGATGACTCTGGAAAGTCCGATCGGGACTTTAAAACTTAGCTCGGATGAACGATCACTTAAATCGATATCGTTTGATGCCGTATATGTTCTGTGCGATTCATTTATTACGGAAGTACTGCTTGAGGCAAAGCGACAGCTTGAAGCCTATTTTTCAGGCAACCTTGTTCAGTTCGATTTTCCCCTTGATCCGGAAGGCACCGAATTTCAACGACTGGTCTGGAAGC
Source organism: Bacteroidales bacterium (assembly GCA_038240855.1). Lineage (GTDB taxonomy): Bacteria > Bacteroidota > Bacteroidia > Bacteroidales > Prolixibacteraceae > JAAFHB01. The sequence goes on from JBBRGI010000169.1 coordinate 4,020, forward strand.
AGATCGCTGAAGTTAAGTATGGTATGACAAAAAGTTATGTCGATATTGCCCGGGAAATGAAAGCTGAGAATTCAAGCAGGGCAGTCGGGATGGCCAATGGAAGAAATCCTTTACCAATCATTATACCGTGTCACCGGATTATCGGGAATAATGGGAAACTTACCGGTTATGCAGGGGGACTTGAGCGCAAAAGATGGTTATTGCTTCATGAACAGAAATTTTCGGGGAATGATCGGTTGTTTTGAAGGAAGGAGAGAAGGTTTTTAAACTGAAAACATCACCCCGTCTCCCGTCGCCCCATCGCCCCATCGCCCCTTCGCCCTATCTCTCAATCACCCAGGGGATTTTGTTCATCGAACCGGAATTGTTTATTGCTGCCCATCCCTGTAATCCGAACCTCTTTTTTGCTGGTCATATATGTTTCGGGCATTAAAAGTTGCCCGACGGGATGAATCAGACCCGGATCGTCAGCAAGCGGATTTTTGATAGTAGGCGCAATAGGGTAGGCGTTCATTAATTCTGAAGGATAGGGAACCAGCAGACGGGTCACTTCCGATAGCGGAAGGGTGGTTGACAACCATTTTTTTTCGTCACTCCGGCTAAGAATTACCGGTGACCGGCGGTGGTTGATCATCCGGATAAGATCATTGGCTACTGTGGTGATAATGGCAAAAGAGTTGACCATTTCGCCCGTCATTGGATTTTTCCAACTATCCCAGATCCCGGCAAAGGCAAAAGGACGGACCTTATCCCTAAGGTAAAAAAGGAAAGGCTTACTTAATTTTTCTTTTTCCGGACCTTCCAAAAATGCATCGGCAGGAATCAGGCATCGTTGGCTCCTGATGGCCTTTCGAAAGGCCGGTTTAGTGATTATCCCCTTTGCTCCGTTAAAATTCGGATCGTTGTCCGGATTATGATCTCCTTCTGCGCGGGCATTAATAAAGAGGCTGGGTTTTGTCATCCACGAAGGAGTCATTCCAAACCTGAATAGTTGGATAATAGTTGGATGGTTATCCGTAATTACGGGTGCAAATTTACCCGGAGCAATGTTATAGGAAGGAACAAGTTTGATTGTATCCGGTACATTTACTTCAAAACGTCTTTCAAGCACCTCGGCTGTCTGTATTAGAATGTATCTTCCACACATATTTAATCGCGTTATTTTAATAAAGATACAAAGTTTTTCAAAATATGTTTTAAACGATGCCAGGTGAAAAATTTAAAGTGAACGCCACATTGGGATATTTATCATGCATACTATCGATAATTCTTATTAAAATTGCCCCATAATTAAGGAAATTAAAATAACCTGAAATCCTGGACTATCCGGTAAACTTATGGAAGCATATTTTAAAAAATACAGAGACGCCATTATCGGGATTGATCAGACTTTTCAATCCCCATATGGAGTAAAAAAGATCATTTATGCTGACTGGATTGCAAGCGGCCGTCTATACCGGCCAATCGAGGAGAAAATTACGAATCAGTTCGGACCGTACGTTGGAAATACCCATACCGAAACCTGCGAAACGGGTACTTTTATGACCAAAGCCTACCACCTGGCTCAACGAAAGATTAAAGAACATGTGAATGCCGGTCCGGATGATGTGATTATAACGGCCGGATCGGGTATGACCACAGTAATCAATAAATTCCAGCGCATATTGGGTTTCAGGGCAATGCATAAAATTGACAGGGCTAACCTACTGCTTCCTGAAGAGCGTCCCGTAGTGTTTATTACGCACATGGAACATCATTCGAACCATACCTCATGGCTGGAGACCATCGCCGATGTGGTGCAATTATACCCGGATAAGGATCTGCTGGTTGACCCCGATCAATTAAAAATTGAATTGGCTAAATACAAGGACCGGAAAATGAAAATTGGCTCATTTACTGCCTGTTCTAATGTTACAGGCATCGCCACTCCATATCATCAACTGGCCGCAATTATGCACCAAAGCGGGGGACTGTGTTTTGTCGATTTCGCGGCTTCCGCACCTTATGTTTCAATCAACATGCATCCGGAAGATCCGCAGGAGGCGCTGGACGCAATTTTCTTTTCACCTCATAAATTTCTGGGCGGACCGGGAAGTTCAGGGGTTTTGGTTTTTAATTCCGCCATTTACAATAGTTCGGTTCCTGACAATCCGGGTGGCGGAACAGTCGACTGGACTAACCCGTGGGGAGAATTTAAGTATGTCGACGATATCGAGGCACGTGAAGATGGGGGAACTCCGGGTTTTTTGCAAACAATCCGTACCGCCCTATGTATTGAGTTGAAGAATAATATGGGAGTCGAAAATATCGAAAAACGTGAAAAAGAGCTGGTGCAGATCGCCTTTGGGGAAATGGAGAGGATCGAAGGAGTTCATATACTTGCTGATAATATTCGTAACAGGTCAGGCATTATCTCGTTTTATATCGATAATCTTCATTTTAACCTGGCCGTCAAGTTACTGAACGATCAGTTTGGGGTACAGGTGCGCGGCGGGTGTGCATGTGCAGGTACATACGGGCATTTCCTGCTTGATGTAAGCCACGATCTGTCGGATCAGATTACCAAAAAGATTAGTTTTGGCGATCTTTCTCAAAAACCTGGCTGGATAAGACTTTCGCTTCATCCTACCATGACCGCTGAGGAACTTTATTTTATTATCGATGCAATAAAACAGGTTCAGAAAAATCACCTTCTTTGGGGTAAGGACTATACCTACAACCATAAAACCAATGAATTCAGACATTTCAGAGAACCTGCAGATAAAACAGCGCTGATCTGCAACTGGTTTAAGTTTTAAACTGTCTGCTAACCGTACTGGAGATCAATTGTGCGGGACACAAACCCGTGAGGGGATACTTTGCCAGACCTGAATCAGCAATAGTCAAATCCTTACCTATCGTGCTTATTGTGCAACCGTATCAGGGAATGGAATCCAGGAGCGACTTTTATTTCAGGGGAATGTACCTGAGACTGATAAGGACGCTCGATTTTCTGGCCAGTCAACACGAATGGGATGGGAAGCGTATTCTGGTGATTGGTGAGAGTCAGGGAGGCGGACAGGCATTGGCGGCTGCAGGTCCTTGACAAAGAGTTAGTGCCGTGGTAGCAACCGTTTCGGCAATGTGTGACTGGGGCGGCGCGTGCAAGGCGCAGGGGAAGATGGCCGCAACCCTTCGAAACTTGTTTAAAGGAATCTGTAGCAGGCGTAAAGTAAGTTGAAGGATAACTGCCTGCCAGTCAATACGTAGTGTCTAATTTATTGATTTTTTTTCGGAAAGCGGATAAAGCTTTTTTAAAATCGCTGGAAGAGCCGATTTTTTTAAAGTTTTTTGGCAGTACTGGCTGTTGCTGCATGATTTGCAACCCGCTTACCAATATTGTTTTTTCAGGAAATGTTTTTTTCAGTTTAAAGATTTTTTCTGCCAGGGCCCCTTCACCGGAAGAAATCACAAACGAGGTAAAAATGAGTTGAACAGGACGGATCTCATTCACACGGATTATATCACGGAACGGAACCGAAGATCCGAGGTACAACACTTCAAAATCGGCTTTCCGGGCCAGGTAGTTACAATACAGCAAGCCAATCTCGTGAAGTTCTCCTTCAGGAAGATAAAATAGTATTCCTGGACGTGATTCTTCACTTTTAACCTTTTCACGGTCAATGGCGACGATCAGCTTCTGACGAATAAGATTCGTGATAAAGTGTTCCTGCGCAGGATTTACAGTTCCTGCCAGCCATAAGAAACCAATTCGTTCCAGGAAGGGGAACATCAGTTGCTCAATTGTTG
>JBBRGI010000170.1:0-7768 GCA_038240855.1 Bacteroidales bacterium
ATGATCAAGGGTTGGCTCGATGCCGAAGGTATCGAAAATTATATTCTTGATCATGGTATTAGTGTTCAGGATGCTGCACAACTCGAAAAACAGGTAGAATTACAGGTTTTTGAAAACGATGTTTCGAAAGCCCTCGAGATCATTGGGAACCTGAAGACCCGTGAGAAGATTGCTGAGGAGTTGCCTGATGCTGAAATATCTATAATCATCAAAATCCTTGTTCCGGTTGATTTTTCTCCCTATTCGCTCAATGCCGCCTGTTATGCTGCCCACGTTGCTGCCCAGAAAGGAGCGGAAATAACACTTGTGAATGTCTACTTTAATCCGGTTTCCAACCCTATTTCATACGACCATTTTTATTCATTCCCGGCCAATGTTGCCGAATCAATCAGCGAAATTGTTGAAAACGCCGGCGAAATGATGAGGGAGTTCAAGACCAAACTGCACAAATATATCGTCGAAAACGAACTGTCCGTGGTTAAGGTAAAATCTGAACTGATTGGTGGAATCGTGGAGGAAGCTATTCTTGATTATGCAGATGCCGGGCACTTCGACCTGATGATTATCGGAATTCGTGGAAAAGAGACTATGGAAAACTGGTTTGGTAGTTTCATTGGTGCAATTATTAACAAAGCTACAATCCCTGTACTTGCTGTTCCAGGGAAGGCATTGTACAAAAAAACAATGTATAAACGATTGATGTACGCTACAAATTTTGATAAATCTGACGGAAAGGCAATCCGGCAATTAGTTAAAATTGCCAGGCCACTTGAGACCCATATCAGTATTATCCATATTGACGATACGCCTGATAATCCTTTTATCAATTATGATCTTGCCCATTTTAAGGAGAAATATATTGGAAATATTGGCCAGGTGGAAATGGATTTTGACCTGATCGTCAACAAAGATCGCGCACGCGGAATTGAAAATTATATTCGTGATCATCAGATTGATATCTTGTCAGTAACCTCGCATAAGCGAAACATTATTACCTCTTTATTCAAACCAAGTCTCACAAAAGAATTATTGTTTTTGCTTAATATACCGATGCTTATATTTCATCCAAAAACAAATTAATTCATTCGCATCCGGGGTAATAATTGCGGGACTGATAAATATTTTGTGTTTACGAAATAGCCAGAATGGCAGGCCGAATTGATTTATCCGTGAAAACCAATTTCAACATTGGTGATCCGGCTTAAATTCTAATATTTTTTTAAATTATCCTGTCAGGTTATTGCAGAAATTAGTTTATTTGTATTGAATAAAAACATAACATATAAAATTCTTGGAATGAATCAGTGCATAATATTTTTATACCACTTTATAAAAAAAAGGAGTTCCTCCATTTTGGTCATATTGATTGCATCTCAGTTACTTTCACTTTCCTCCTGCTCATCAATAAAAAATATCAGTATTCAGGTTGCGGTGAAACCTGAATACCCGATTTCTGAGGATGTTCAAAGCCTGGCCATACTCAACAGGAGTTTGACCCGCCGGTTTTCGGATTTGAAAGCCGATTCACTGGAGAAAATTCTGATTGCCAACAAAATGATGATGGATTCACTTTTCAGAGATAGTATTGCTTCCGATACAGCAATCCAGGTTGCAGCACAGGCACTTTTTGGATCGGGTCGGTTCGATGTGGTGGTTCCCGAAGCACGCAATATCATCCGGACCGATAATAATGGAATTGTTAATCCACTGGATACTGCCTTTATAAATGAGATATGCAGGGATTTTAAAGTCGATGCTGTATTGATTCTCGAAAATTTTGCTGAACGGTTGGAAACTAAATACACCCTGAATACAAACAATGGCGTTTTTTATGAAAATAATGAATACAGTGCAGCCACCGATGTCGTGTATGTTTCGGATTGGAGACTTTACAGGCGTAACAATTTTAAACCGGTAATAAGGTTTCAGGTAGCTGATACAATATTCTGGAGGCACTATAGTTATTCTCTCGAGGACTTGTATTCACAAATGCCAAGGATCAAAGAAGCATTGGTGGGCGGAGGTATCGAAGCGGGTTTGAAACTGACGAAGTATATCAGTCCTAAATGGGTAAACCAAACACGATATTATTTTGTAACCGGGAAGGATGAAATTGATGCTGCAATTCCCTTAATTAAAAATAATAAATGGGAGGAGGCTGCTGCGGTCTGGATGAGATATGCAACAGTTGATTCGAAAGCAGTCAGAAGCAAAGTTGAATACAACCTTGCTCTTGCCGCTGAAATGGTCGGTAAAATTGATATGGCTATTGAATGGGGACTTAAGTCATTTAAAACCAGGTACTCCAGAGCGGCGGAGGCTTATCTGAAAAAACTGGATACATTACTTAAAGCAGAATTAAAAGAGACTAAAAAAAGTTATTAGCCTGTAATTATGGCATTGTTTTTATGAGATGATTGCAGTTAAAAACACCTTAAAATAGCACTGATTCCATTTTTCCAGTACCTTCTACTTCACGACACTATCTGCCGGAGAAATGACAAATAGCAGCTTTTCGCACAGGTTATTCCAATATTTCAGTTATATTCACTTATTAAATAAAAAGCCTTGAAAACAACATTAATAAAAACACTCTTGTTATGAGAACCATTGCCAGTTACATGTGGATTTTATTTACAGGTTTGATTTTATTCTCCTGTTTCACGACTCATCGTGTTCCGATTGATCAGATGGAACCCGGGAAAATACCTCTGCCGGCGCAAATCCGAAAAGTAGCCCTGATATCGCGTAACTTCAGGTTTTCTGTTGATACATTATCCCGGTATTACAACCTTGACTTTCGTCTTAAACGCGGTACTAATCGCGAGAACCAGGTCATTGACAGCATTGCAGTTACAAAAAGTCTTGATGATCTCAGAAAAGTCCTGCTTGAATCAGGCCGTTTTGACGAGGTTTTTGTTTATCCTTCCAATGCCATTAAACCACATGTTGGCCAAAAGGAACAACCACTTTCTGCAGGCTACATTCAGACACTCTGTGCCGAAAGTGAAACCGACGCCGTGATCTCACTCGAAATGTTGAGCTTCTTTTACAACCGGAATAAAACCTTAAGTCACACAATTCTGCCGGAGGCAAATGTAAAAGTAACGGCGATATGGTCTGTTTATACACCCCGGCAAGGTGGACCTATTGACCGGTTCACACATTCCGAAGTGGTCAGATGGAATGAAACATCACCGGGCAATGATCCCAAAAAATATGAGCTTCCCGGAAGGAAAGATGCCATTTCGCTCGCTTGCGGAGAGGCAGCCAGGAATTACAGTAAGAGGATTGTGCCTCATTGGACCGAATCTTCCCGTGTTTTGGTAGGGCTTAATGGTGCTGAATGGGAAAAAGCGTTGTCATATGCACTGAATAATAAATGGGAACGAGCCGCCAGGATCTGGCAGGAACATACCTTAAGTGTACAAAGCAGGGTTGCCGGCGTTGCTGCATTGAATTACGCAGTTGCATGCGAGATGAACGGAGATTTGGAAGAGGCAATTGTCTGGTCGGATAAGGCTGTATCACTGCTAAGAAATGGGGAAACCGGAAGAATCGCCAGGAATTACGCTGCAATTTTGTACCAGAGAAAATTAAAGGCAGTAAGGTTGAATACACTACTGAAAAACAACTGAATTTATGAAAATAAAATCTTTGTTTGTTCCGCTCACTTTTTACTGTTTTATGCTGGGAACCATAAGTGTCGAAGGGCAGTCAGTTGATGAGGGATTGAAAACAATTAACGAAGCCTCACTTAAAGCGCAGTTGAATTTTTTGGCATCCGATTGGATGGAGGGACGCGAATCGGAGACCAAAGGGGCGTACATGGCAGGTGATTATATCGCTTCGATGTTCCAGGTTTTCGGTATTGAGCCATACGGTGATATGGAGTATAACCTTCCTTTGCAGGTTCCCCGGGGCTACAGACCAGAAGCGAAGCCTTCCTACTTTCAGAAATTTAATATTGTAAAATATAAAATGTCTGAAAAACAGGAGTTTAGCTTAATTCAGGCTGAGAATGGAGCAGGTTTTAAAAAGACCTATAAATATGGAATTGACTATACGCTCAGTGGAATCGAAACAGATACTGAGGTTGAATCGCCTGTTGTTTTTGTTGGGTATGGTATAAAAAACGATTCATTAAAAATCAACGATTTTGCAAAGGTCAATGTAAAAGGAAAAATTATTATCAGATTGGATGGTTATCCCGGTTTCCGTGACACAACATCTGTTTCCTTCAAAAAACTAAGATTTTTAAATCTCTGGAACGATAAAGACAAATGGGCGCTCGAAGCAGGGGCAATAGGTATTATCCATCTATCTGCATATCCTGCCAAAGATTTTGGAAAAGTCGGAAATCAGCCATACCGGTATAAAAGCGGATCAATTGAGGCAGATCAGTCACCTGAAAGGTTTTATGATAAAAGAGCAGTCCTTGTAATTGATTCATTGAAGAAGTCCATACCTGTAATCCGTATTTCAGCACGACTACAAAGCGAACTTTCGGCAATGATGAATTTCGATATGAATCAATTTGAACTGGATGCAAAAAATAGTATTAAGCAGGTTTCAAAAGAGATTCCCTCTCTGAGAATTGCACTTAAATCGGGCGTTGACAGCGAACTGATGACGGTCCGAAATATTCTTGGAATGATTGAAGGTGAAAAAAAGGACGAATTTATCGTAGTTGGAGGCCATTACGATCACCTTGGTAAATACGGCGGGTATATTTTTAACGGGGCCGACGATAATGCATCCGGAACAGTAGGAGTATTGTCGATTGCCCGCGCATTAAAGGCTTCAGGCAAAAAACCGGTTAAAACCATTATTTTTGCTGCATGGACTGCCGAAGAGAAGGGATTACTCGGATCGGAATACTTTGTAAGAAGTTTTCCCGGGGTGCACCGGATTTCGCTGAATTTAAATCTTGATATGATCAGCCGAAGCAGAGCAACGGATACTTCAGCAAACATATGTGGAATGGTTTACACCAGTGAATACAATGGTCTACAGGAAATGTCGAAAAAAAATGTGAAGGAATATGGATTAAACCTCGATGTCAGGTATTCTGGTTCCGATCGACCTTCAGGGGGGAGTGACTATGCTCCTTTTGCAAAACGGGGTGTTCCGGTTATCGCTTTAATGGCAGCTATGCATCCGGATTATCACCAACCTTCGGATGAAGTAACCAAAATAGAGTGGAAGAAGATGGAACAAATCATAAAGCTTAGTTACCTGAACATTTATGAATTAGCTAATTCGGATATCAATACCTACAGGCTTACTCCTAGGACTAAGTAGGCGAATCAACTTAGCGCATAGTTAGCGGTCAGTTAGGCGACAACGAAACAGGAAAAAGTTATTAGGTTCAATTTTAAAATTAAACATATGGACGATTCAATTTTAAAAAAACGAGGTGCAAATTTTTATGGATTTGAAAGTATTGATTCTTTTGGGAAATGTCATTATCATCCAACTGTTATTAGAGGTAACGGTGATTTATTACTCACTAAAAATGGAGTCTATTTTAGTCAATGGATTACCAAAAAAGAATATAATATTCCTCTCGACAAAATCACCAAAATTGAAATAAAAATATGGCATAATTTAAAAATGAAATGGCCTGGAAAAATATTACGAATTTATTTCAAGGAAGAAAAGGATACCAAAATCTTTGGGATAGCGGTTGGTGGTAGACTAAGCATTACAAAAGGTTGGCAGGATGATTTTTATTTATGGAAGGAAAAAATTGAATCATTATTGAAAAAATAATTCCGAGAAAAACTCAATGGGCATTGCGCTTTCGTTTCACCATGTTAGGCTCAAGACCGATAAATAAATCAGTTGTAATGGAACTTCAGTTGATGCCAGACAACGAATATCAATTTGTTCTAACCGGCAATAAATTCAAAACACCGAAAGGCATTGGATTAAAAACTTATGAGGTGAACTTTAAGACAACAAAATAGCCGAACCACTTACAAAGTGCATATTTCAGAGCGGAGTCGGTGCGTCATTCACTGGCGGATATACCAAACCGGCAACGTACCTGAATGCGACATTATTAAGAAAGATTTGTATTTTTGTCAATTAATAAAATAATATTCAATGAAACTTTTAGAGGGAAAAATAGCAATTATTACCGGAGCATCACGCGGCATTGGTAAAGCGATTGCGATCAAATTTGCTGAAGAAGGCTGTAATGTAGCTTTTACTGATCTGTTTTATGACGATATCGCGAAGGCAACGGAGTTAGAACTGCAGGCAATGGGGGTTAAGGCTAAAGCATATGCTTCGGATGCCTCAAAATTCGATGATACTCAGCGTGTGGTGACTGAAATTGTTGCCGATTTTGGATCAATTGATATTCTTATCAATAATGCAGGAATTACAAAAGATGCACTCCTGATGAGAATGACAGAAGATCAGTGGGACGCAGTAATCACTGTAAATCTTAAATCAGTGTTTAATTTCACAAAAGCTGTGCAGGCAGGTATGCTTAAACAGAAAAGCGGTTCTATTGTCAATATGAGTTCTGTCGTGGGCGTTAGTGGTAATGCAGGTCAGTCAAATTATTCGGCATCAAAAGCAGGAATTATTGGTTTCACCAAATCAATTGCCAAAGAACTGGGCTCAAGGGGAATTCGGTCGAATGCAATTGCCCCGGGATTTATTATTACCGAGATGACTGCCAAAATTCCCGAAGATGCGCGCAAACAATGGGAAGCAACTATTCCTATGAAACGTGGCGGATTGCCTGAGGAAGTGGCCAAAGTAGCACTCTTTCTGGCATCAGATCTGGCTTCCTATGTTTCAGGCCAGGTTATTAATGTTTGCGGTGCAATGAATACCTGATTTGTATATTCTTAATAATCAGGAGTTTTGCGTAATAATTTCTGAGTCAGTAAATATCAAAAAAAAGGAGCTTAGAATTAGCTCTTTTTTTTGATATTTCCAACAAAAATCTTTATTTGATGATGCTGAATTCATGGGAAGTTAAAAGGTAATACACAGCGCCAAAAAAGGCCGGTATAACCAGCCTTTCGTTTCAACTTAGGTAAGTTTTGTATCAGAGAAATTTAAATCCGAGAGAAAAAGTAAGGGTATTTCCTTTATTAACAAATCCAACATTGCTGATATTTCCGTCCGAAGTATTTGAAAGTCCCCATGCATAGCGAACATCAAATACAATTGGTCCTACATCAACGCCAGCTCCCAACTGCCAGTCCCATATATTGTTTTTAAAATTTTCAGGATCAAAATTGGGAAGATTCATCTCCACATTACTGCTTTTCAAAACATACGACATGGCAGGTCCTGTGAAGGCACGAATGGAGGCGAGCTTGAGGTCAATTAATTTAAAACCAACTAAAACCGGAACTTGTATGGTCTTTAATTTGATCGTCTGACTGGCTATTCCGCTTGTTGATTCACCGTTTCGGACACAATACAACAGCTCAGGCTGCAGATAGATTTTAGTGCCTAACCGGGCAAATGCGCCCACATTATAGCCTGATTTGGCATCCGATTTGAAATCGTTGAAGGTGTAACCAGTCACGGAATAATCATCGGTGGTAATTTTATTTGAATTAATGCCAGCTTTGATGCCAATAGTAAACGGCAACTGAGCAAATGAGGACAAAACCAGTGTCATTAAGGTAATTGTCAGAATTGTTTTTCTCATGATCTTAAATTTTAAATTAGACAATAAAGATTTACATTATTTGATTAACAATACGTGATGCAACTTCTCAAACAAAACTTA
>JBBRGI010000171.1:0-7768 GCA_038240855.1 Bacteroidales bacterium
GAAATGCTTTCGTTCCATTCGAAATTAACCATCAATTAATCGCTCAAATATGAGAAATATCCCGGTAATTGCCATCACAAGAAAAACGCTTGCCGAAGCCTACGAAGCAGCGCTTATCGCTGTGTACGAAAAAGGAACACGGTTTAAAACGCAGTACGACAAACCTGAAGATCCCGAAAGCATGGATTGTACGATGAACATCACCATTGAGGAACCGGAAACTGATCCGATGATCCATATGGCCTTCCCGGGAGGAATTGAAGAACTAAAGGAATACGTCATGGAATTGAAGGGGTTCAAAGATCACTGGACCAAAAACATGAATATTGAAAGCGATACACGATGGGAATACACTTATCATGGCAGATTACAGAATTACGGTGTTTGGAAAGAGTTAATCGGCATTGAATCACAGGAAGTTGGCCCCTTTAAAGTAGACCAGGTACAATCGGTTATCGAAAAATTATCGAAGCAGCCGTTTACGCGCCAGGCGCAAATGATTACCTGGATGCCCAATATCGACAACGATTGCTATGATCCGCCATGCCTTCAGTCGTTATGGTACCGGATTCTCGAGGACGAAGAAGGAGTATACTGGTTGAACTGCAACATCCGCTTCCGAAGCAATGATGCGTGGGGAGCCAACTTCATGAACATGTTTGGATTCACTCAGTTTAATAAGGAGGTAATTGCTGCCGGTGTTGCAGAAAAGACCGGAAAAACGGTACGGCTGGGGCGTTTAAACTGGCAGGCCGATTCGTTCCACATCTATGGAAAAGACCTCAAAGTGGCCAAAGAGCGGCTTTTCGACAGGATTGATGACCTATGTTTCGAAGACCGAACCATGTCGTTCAATGATGAATTTATGCGCGAGATGTACGATATGGCGGAAGAACAGATCATTCAAAAAATCGGGACATACGACCAAAATCATTAAAGTTTTCAGGAATCACACTATACCCAGCGAAGACGTGAATATTATCAACCCCAATGAAATAGTAAATTCCATATGGGAATCGTTTCACAATAGCCATTCTGATCTTTTTCCTGACTAGAGCAAATTGTTGAGGATTCCTGATTATTTGTTGAATGGTTATCTCAATCTCTTCAATAAACTCGCGATCTGATCCTCCTTTTCGTTCAGCGTACCAATCAACAGCCATCTTTAGATCAGACTGTGCAAAAGCATTGATTATCAAAGAATATTGCTTCATGGCATAGGTATTTCTATATATCCTTTCTGAACGAAATATGATAAAATTTTGTTTCAGGCAAAAACTATCTCATCGATTAATAAGGTCTTTTTTAACGTCATCCCAACTTTTCCCTTCATCAGGATTCTTTTAATACATGAAGATAACGCTGGTCCAATTCTTTCTCCATTTCGTGTGAAATTCCGATAAATAATCCATACTTTCTTTTGTCAAAGGTAATGAATCTGGTGCAGAGAGTTTATTTTAGTTGCAAATAATCGAATTCGTTTTTCAGGAATCACACTATACCCAATCTTTCCAAATAAACCACTCCTGTCCAAAATCCTCTTTCGTTAATTGTGGCTCATTCTTAAATAGTCCAAAAACCGAGGAACCGCTACCCGACATGGAAGCATAAACGGCACCAAGTTCAAGAAGCATTGATTTAATTTGGGCAATCTCAGGAAACTGTGTAAATACAGAGGTTTCGAAGTCGTTCACTATACATTCCTGCCATCTGTCAGGGGATAATTGAATTGAATCAGGCAATGACAACTTCGGAAAGGCAGGTTTGATCCCTGCGTATGCCTCCTTTGTTCCGACTCCAAAAGAAGGTTTGACAAGCACAATATAAAAACCGCTAAGACTAAATTTAATATTTTGGAGCTGCTCTCCAATTCCGCAGGCAAATGCAGGTTTATTTTCCAGAAAGAAACTGCAATCGGCCCCCAGTTTCACGGCATACTTTTTCAATTGAGATACAAAGAGACCCAATTCAAAATAATTGTTCAGCCCTTTCAAAAGAAACGCAGCATCAGATGATCCTCCCCCTAATCCTGCACCAAACGGAATGACTTTGTGCAAATGGATATCAAGTCCCGGAAGTGAAAAGTCGGCAGCAAGCAACCGGTAAGCCTTTACAACAATATTCTCTTCTGCATCAATATCCAACGGAAGACCCGAACTTGAAAAAACAATTTTATCCTTCTTATTTTCAATAAATTCCAGGCCATCCTTTAATCCAATCGGATAAAAGATCGTTTCCAGTTCATGGTAACCGTCCTCCCTTTTGAGGAGAATGTTCAGTCCGAGGTTGATTTTTGCATTTGGAAATAAGACCATCTGATTGCTTTGTAATTGTTTGCTGCATCATCTCATTTTCTCACTTTCGCCCCATCGCTTTTGACTCTTCGTCTCCCATTCTCTCCGTCTCTACTTATAACTCTCGAGCGGTGCGCAGGTGCAGAAAAGGTTACGGTCACCCCAGGCATTATCCACCCGTCCGACCGGCACCCAGAATTTATTTTCACGAAGCCATTCCAACGGATAGGCTGCCTTTTCGCGCGAATAAGCATGTATCCATTCGTTGGAAGTGAGCATTTCTGCCGTATGAGGCGCGTTCAAAAGTACGTTATCAACCGCATCGGCAACGCCATTTTCAACCTCTTTGATTTCATCAAAAATGGCATTCATGGTGTCAACAAAACGGTCGAGCTCTTCTTTCGATTCACTTTCGGTAGGTTCAACCATCAATGTGCCATGAACCGGGAATGAAAGAGTTGGCGCATGAAATCCATAATCCATCAATCGTTTCGAGATATCCGACTCTGATATCCCGGCATTGGTTTTCAGGTGCCTGCATTCAAGAATCATTTCATGACCAACACGTCCGTTCTCTCCGGTGTAAACTATTCCGTAATTATCTTTAAGCCGGGCTGCGATGTAGTTTGCATTCAGAATGGCAATTTTGGTTGCATCAGTAAGACCATCAGCTCCAAGCATTTTGATGTAACCATAGGTGATCGTCAATACTGAGGCACTTCCCCAGGGAGCTGAGGCAACGGCATGAATTCCAACATGTCCATTATTCATCACTGAATGAGCGGGCAAAAATTCAACAAGATGTTTTGCCACACAAATAGGTCCTACTCCCGGACCACCACCTCCGTGGGGAATGGCAAACGTTTTATGCAGGTTCAGGTGACAAACATCAGCCCCTATCCGGCTTGGATTTGTCAGACCGACCTGGGCATTCATATTGGCGCCATCCATATAAACCTGACCACCGCATTCATGAATAATGCTGCACATTTCGGTAATGGCAGACTCAAAGACTCCGTGAGTTGAAGGATAGGTCACCAGGAAGCATGAAAGATCATTTTTGAATTCTTCGGCCTTGGTGCGAAGTTCATTTACATCAATATTTCCCCGCTCATCACAAGGAACAACCACCACTTTCATTCCGGCCATTGCAGCGCTGGCGGGATTTGTACCATGAGCTGACGATGGGATCAAAGCGACATTCCGATGCCCCTCTCCCCTGCTTTTGTGGTATTCCCTGATCACAAGTAATCCTGCATATTCGCCTGCGGCTCCTGAATTTGGCTGCAATGAAATATCAGCAAAACCCGTTATCTCGGCCAGATCGCGGCGCAACTCCTCCATCAGCTCATGGTAGCCCATTGCTTGATTTTTGGGCACGAAAGGGTGAATTCCATTAAATTCGATCCAGCTTAGCGGCAACATTTCGGTGGCGGCATTGAGCTTCATGGTACACGAACCCAACGAAATCATCGAATGAACCAATGATATATCCTTTTTTTCGAGACGTTTAATGTATCGCGCCATCTCTGTTTCGGAACGATAT
Source organism: Bacteroidales bacterium (assembly GCA_038240855.1). Taxonomy (GTDB): domain Bacteria; phylum Bacteroidota; class Bacteroidia; order Bacteroidales; family Prolixibacteraceae; genus JAAFHB01. The sequence goes on from JBBRGI010000171.1 coordinate 3,841, forward strand.
TTACTGAATACGTGCTGAGTCAGGTAGGCAGATTTGCGCAGGTAAAGAGTATCAATCGTAATATTTTCGGGGATGGTGGCAATAACTGGTACAGGCTTATTGGCCGCTTTCGCGAAAACTTCAACTATCCAGTTAATGTCCTCAATATTTGTGGTTTCATCAATACTTAAACCTACCTGGCCGTTGGGGAAATAACGGAAATTCATCTCAAGGTCGAGTGAGAGCCATTCGATATCCTCCCGTTTGACATGCCGGGGCAGATCAATTTTTATAGTATCGAAAAAATTCTGATTTATCTGTTTATATCCCAGCTTGGTGATCTCTTCCGATAACAATCCGGCAATATTGTGAACCCTTTCAGCGATCGCCTTAATCCCTTCGGGACCATGGTAAATCGCGTACATTCCGGCCATCGTAGCCAAAAGAGCTTGTGCCGTACAAATATTTGAGGTTGCCTTTTCACGCTTAATGTGTTGTTCACGTGTCTGAAGTGCCAGGCGAAGTGCATGTTTACCATTCACGTCTTTAGACACACCTATGATCCTTCCGGGAAGATCACGTTTGTATTCATCACGTGTTGCAAAAAAAGCAGCGATTGGTCCGCCATAACCCATTGAAACCCCAAAACGTTGTGACGAGCCAAATACGATATCAGCACCCCACTCACCCGGAGGAGTCAGCAAAGCAAGAGCAAGTAAATCGGTAGCGACTGCCACTTTACATCCTCTTTCATGTACTGATTTTGTAAAATACTGGTAATCTTCAATTTCACCATTTGAGTTAGGATACTGCAATATGGCTCCAAACCACGTGTCTTCAGGAAGAGTATCCTTTAAGCTACCTACTTTCAACTCAATACCAAGGGGTTCAGCCCTGGTAATCAAAACGTCGAGCGTTTGAGGCCAGATCATTTCATCAATAAAGCAAATGTTTGCGCCTGCTTTTTCCTGCGCCCTTGTGCGGAGACTATACATCATGTGCATCGCTTCGGCAGCGGCGGTAGCCTCATCCAACAACGAAGCATTAGCAAGCGGCATTGCCGTCATTTCGCACACCATGGTCTGGAAATTTAGCAATGCCTCGAGCCTGCCCTGCGAAATCTCAGCCTGGTACGGGGTATACGAGGTGTACCATACGGGATTCTCGAGAATATTACGAAGAATAACAGCCGGGGTTATTGTGTCGTACCATCCCATGCCTATGTAAGTATTGAAAACTTTATTTTTTTGGGCAATTTTAAGAATTTTCCGGAAATACTCCCTCTCTGTCAGTCCGTTGGAAAGGTTTAATGGTTTGTCCAACCGGATATTTGCCGGTATTGTCTGATCTATCAATTCATTGAGCGATTGAACACCAATCACCTTAAGCATCTCTTTGATATCTTCTTCACGTGGTCCGATATGTCGGCTCACAAATTTATCTATTGCCATTACCTCTGTATTTTTATTATATTTTTTGACCCTGCAATTTTAATGCTTTTAAGAAAACATTACTATGATTTTTTTGGTCTTTAACGAATCATTATTAAATAATAATCCTTATCCTTCTTTTTTTAGGCGACTGGCAGCTGGCTATTGGTAACTAGCTGACAGATTGCGTACTAATGTCCTGCAAGTTGCCGGAGGCCAGTAGCTCCTCGTATTATTACTCATCCATCATTCGAGTTTGTATTATCAATTAAAGAAAGTTAATTCAAATAGGGGTTATTATCCTTTTCAGCCCCGATGGTAGTTTCAGGTCCGTGTCCGCAGTAAACCTTTACCTGGGGATTAAGAATCATGAGTTTTTCCTTGATCCCGCTGATCAGTTGCTCATGACTACCCCCCGGAAGATCGGTACGTCCGACAGATCCACAAAACAGGATATCACCTGCAATCAATAACTGATCAGCTTCAGAATAAAACGCAACACTTCCCGGCGAATGACCCGGCACACAAATTACTTTCAAGGCCGAATTGCCGAACCTGATTATTTCACCATCCTCAAAAAAGTGGCCAGGCACCGGGGGGTTAGCTATTGACATGCCAAACAATAGGGACTGACCTGAAGCTTGTTCAACAAGATATTTGTCCTTTATGTGAATTTCGCTGGATAATCCCCACGTGCTCTTAACAAATTCATTCCCCAACAAATGATCAAAATGTCCGTGTGTATTGAGCAACTTTACAGGTTTCAGATGTAAGGTTTCGATAAACAACTTTAATTTCTCCTGCTCATGAGGGTAAAAACATGCCGCATCAATTATCACACATTCAAGCGTTTCGTCCCACAACACGATAGCATTTACCTCGATGGGATTAAATGTGAATTTTTTAATGTTCATATATAATGTATTTAATTATTCAATTTCCAAAATGATCCTAATATTTTCATATATACACAAGGCAATTTATTTCAAGACTAACGCTTTTTCAATTCGTAGAGGTCATGTCTTCGGTCTTTAAGATTTTTTACACTCCCAAAGTTATGAAGCTCTCTCAACAGGTCCAAATCGACATCGGATATCAATATCATCTCGGTATTGGGCGTAGCTTCCGATTTTATTCCGGTTGTTGGAAAAGCAAAATCACAAGGTGTAAATACCATTGATTGAGCGTATTGAATATCCATATTATGAACTTTAGGTAAATTTCCAACACTCCCGGCAATGGCTACATAGCATTCGTTTTCGATGGCGCGTGCCTGTGCACAATACCGAACCCGTGAATACCCGTTTTGGGTATCGGTTAAAAAGGGGACAAACAGAATATCCATTCCCTCATCAGCTAATAGTCTGCAGACTTCAGGAAATTCGACATCATAACAAATCAGAATGCCAATCTTCCCGCAATCGGTATCATAAGTCTGAATTTTATTTCCACCTGACATACCCCATACTTTGACTTCATCAGGGGTCATATGAAGTTTTTCAAAACGCTCAACGGAACCATTGCGCTTGCACAAATACCCAGCATTATAAAGGGTATCGCCAACTAATTCGGGCATACTACCCGTAATAATGTTGATGTTGTAAGCGATAGATAATTTTGAAAATTCCTGGATAATGGGTGCAGTATATTCGGCCAGTTTCCTGATTGCCTCTGCTTCACTCATCTGATTGTATTGTGCCATTAAAGGAGCGTTGAAAAATTCAGGAAAAAGGGCAAAATCACTTTTGTAGGCACTTAAAGTATCCACAAAGTATTCCGCCTGTTGCATCAGCTCACTAATATTTTTGTAGGGACGCATCTGCCACTGAACCAAACCCAAACGGACAATCTTTTTAATCTCTTTTGCTGTTTTGGATGGTTTTTCATAATAGATGTTGTCCCATTTTAACAAAACGGCATATTCACTCGAAGCCACATCTCCTGCAAGGTAACCCTTGAGCACCCTAACGGGATAAAAATCATTCGACAACTGAAAGTTTAGAACAGGATCGGAAATTTTCCTTGACTTTACCTTTTCGATATATTCTTTTGGACTCAATTCTGATTTATACTTGTGATAGTGTGGAATTCTGCCACCAAATTCAATACCTTTTAAATTCAGCTTCTCACATAGCTCCTTCCGGTAATCATACAAACGCCTGCCGAGCAGTAGCCCCCTGAATTCCGGTTTAATAAACACATCAATGCCATATAGCGTATCGCCCGTCTGATCATGCGTGTCAAACGTATAATTTCCCGTTATCGTTTTGTAAGTGTGCTGTTCTTCGAACTTTTCATGATCGATGATAATTGATAATGCGCAGCCGGCAATATATCCATTTACCTTAATCACGATTTGTCCTTCAGGAAATTTGGTCAGTAAACTCTGGATTTGATCCTCTTCCCAGTAGGTATTGGGTATGGTCTGGTATGCAATGATCATTGCCTGTTTTAATTCCTGGTAATCATCAATTGTTAAAAAGGCAAGTTCAATGTTTCTGATTTTTTTTTTCATTTAA
>JBBRGI010000172.1:0-7760 GCA_038240855.1 Bacteroidales bacterium
CACGAAATGAAAAAAGTTAATATTCCTGCATATAAAAAAATTAAATTTGAATATAAAATAACTTTTTTATATTTAATTATTGGGCTGTTATGGATTATTTTGTCCGATACTTTATTCAACAAGTTAATCCAGGACAAAGAATTACTAACTGATCTACAGACTGTTAAAGGATTTATATACATTGTGGTCACTTCTCTTCTTTTATTTTACCTGGTTAACATACACATGAGAACCCTATATCTGGCCAAAGAAAAGGCGGAAGAAAGCGAACGTCTTAAGAGTGCATTTTTAGCCAATATGAGTCATGAAATCCGTACACCCATGAATGGTATCCTCGGTTTTGTAGGGCTATTGAAAGAACCTAGGTTAACTGGTGAAGAGCAACTCGAGTATATTGGCATTATCGAGAAGAGCGGGGTGCGACTGCTCAATATAATAAACGACATAGTAGATATTTCCAAAATAGAGGTGGGGCAAATGGTGGTTAATATACAGGAGACGAATATAAATGAGCAGATTGAATACATATACACTTTCTTTCAACCGGAATTTGAAAGAAAAGGATTGCAACTCTCGTTTAAAAATGCCTTATCATCAAAGGAAGCTGTTATAAAAACCGACCGGGAAAAAATCTACGCCATATTAATCAACCTGGTTAAAAATGCCATTAAATATACAAATGAAGGGGCTATAGAATTTGGTTATAAATTAAAAACTGAAAATAGCTTTCCCGTATTGGAATTTTTTATAAAAGACACAGGTATCGGTGTTCCAATTGATCGGCAGGAAGCTATTTTTGAACGATTTATTCAGGCTGATATTTCTGATAAGATGGCTCTTCAGGGCGCCGGGTTGGGCTTATCCATTTCCAAAGCATATGTTGAAATGCTCGGCGGAAATATCCGGGTTGAAAGCGAGCCGGGAAAAGGTTCGGCCTTTTATTTTACGATCCCATATACGAGTGAATTGAAGGAAAAAAAAGTGCTTTATTAACAGGTAGTCTATTAAATTTTCAATTATTTCACAATTCATTAACCTTTTGAGATTACCTCAATAACCCGCAGTAACTTCCAGCGACTTATTAGTCCGGTCAGATCTTCCACATGTAAAATCCGTTGATCAAGGCCGGCATACTCCTGCTCCTCCTGCTCTTTAGCTGGTGTTGTCATGACGACAATAACTTCAGCAGGTTTTACTTCAACTATCTCAGACGAGCCTAAGGCTTCATTTTCAGCAAAAAATGATTTTTTCATAGTTATATGGTTTAGTACATCCCGAAACCTGATTTTAATTTCATATTATATCCGTTACTTCCAAAAAAAGACAATAAATCAACTACAAAGTTTAAGCTGTGTATCGTGAACAGCAGGTCATAACCGCGTTATCTGAAATATCCCCATGCACAGGTCATTTATCCTGAGATTTGTAACTCAACATTCCTGACAATAAACCGGGCAACTTTGAGAGCTAATTTACGAACAATGGATCAGATAAATCGCTTACTTACGGATATAACCGGATACAACCGGATATTATCGGTTAAATCCGGTTATATATATCGCACTGACAATGAATAATATAAGTAATTCAATTCAGGCAAGAAAATGGCTTAATAGTATATTTATGTTCCGGCTAATCCAATTTATAGCAAATCAGCTGTTGCAGATAACGAAGATATAACCTGCCATTGGCAACAACCGGGACAGTCCATGCAGGATTTTTCACGTCCTCAATCGCGGACATCTTCTTGCCGGAAATTTTGAAACCCGAGGGATCGGGATGGACCAGAAAGAGATTCCCTTTTATATCCTGGCATATAAGATGACCATCAACAAATGTTGTCGATCCCTGACCCACAAGATCGGTACTCCACATCTCTTTACCTGTCAATAATTCAATGCATTTAAACTTCCCGGCATTCCTGACACTTTCTCCGGAATATCCGTAAATATAACCATCGATAAGTATAGGATCCGAATGCTGTGCCTCCATCACACTGCTCTTCCAAAGAACAGAATACCCGTTTTTTGAAACCTTTAGTGCTTCACAACCCATCTTATAGGCCGAAGTATGGAATATAATGTCCTTATCTACTATCGGGGTAGTGGCATTTACACTGTATTCCGTAGGCCATGGAACTGTCCATAGTTTTCTGCCGTCAGAAGGCATGATGCAGGAAAGACCATTGCCATGATAGACAAGAATCACAACTTCATTCTCCAGATTCATACTTATTATGGCAGCATACCCGGCACCACCTGTCATTGATTTCCAGAGAACATCACCGGTCAGCTTATCATAGGCAATCACCAGAGAATTTCCACCACCCTGGACAATCACCTTATTATCCAAAACAAGTGGGGTTGTCGAAAAGCCCCAGGTAGGCTCAACGCCACCTGAATCTTTTACGTTTCTTCTCCACAAGAGTTTACCGTCTTCAAGTTGCCAGCATACAAGATCACCACTACGACCAAATGTGTAAATCCGATCTTCGTTAATAAAAGGTGTGGCGCGTGAACCCGGGCCATGACTTGTTTCAGAAGGAGCCTCGTAGGACCCTAACCAGATCAGTTCACCAGTATCGGCATTAATGCAAAATAACAGATCATTTTTATCATCCCTTCCCGGAACAACCAATCGGTTGCCCTGCACAACAGGAGATGACCAGGAAGCTGTGGACGTATTCTGACACAAATAGCTGATGTGCCATAGTTTTTCCAGTCCATCTGCCCAATCATGCTTTATTCCTGTGGTTGCGCTCTTCCCTTCAAAATTGGTTCCTCTCCAGTTAGTCCAGTCGGCAGCACCTTTTGTGATTGGTGGAATAGCGACCATTCGTGTCGGAATATTTTCCTGTTTCCCCGACAATGGTTCACTTCCGGTAATTATTTTGTAGATCTGATAACCGTAATAAACACCAAATATCAATGCAATTGCAACAATTACAAGTAAAATTTTTACATATCGTTTCATGATAATAACTGATTTAATCCCTTATACAAGAGATAATTGTTGAAGTTTTATGATATCCGTATTGCAAATATACATTATTCCATTATAAGAATAATAATTTAGTTCTTCAATACATCCTTTGTTAATGGTCAGCATTGAAATTTGTGCGGATTCAGAATCAGTGATCATTAAATAATTGAAATGGAATGTATCAAATACATTATATCATGGCAAAAAATATGAATTAAAACTAATTTTGCAGGGCAATGAAAAAATCAGTCCAACTCGTAGACTCTATCAGAACCTGGCGTTTGAAGCACCTCAATGAACGTGAGATATTGCTGATACTTAGCCTTCTGGTAGGACTACTAAGCGGATTTGCCGCAATTATTCTCAAAAACCTGATTCACTTCCTGGGAAGAATTCTAACACAAAATTTCACCTCTTACGCCGAGAATTACCAATACCTGGCGTATCCCGGCATCGGGATTCTGATTACTTTTCTGTATATCAAGTGGTTTGTTAAGGATGATATCGCACATGGGATTACTAAAGTGTTGGAATCGATTGCCAATAAAAAAGGGGTCCTTCGTGCTCATAACATGTTCACTTCGATCATCTCAAGTACAATCACCATTGGTTTTGGAGGATCAGTGGGTGCAGAAGCGCCCGTTGTACTTACCGGTTCCTCGATAGGATCAAATATCGCACGATCGTTTCACCTGAGTTACCGGACAATGACCGTTCTTATTGGTTGTGGTGCAGCAGGAGCAATTGCAGGAATTTTTAAAGCTCCTTTAGCCGGAATGCTTTTTGCCATCGAGGTGCTCATGCTTGATATGACTATGGCCTCGCTCCTGCCGCTCATGATTTCCGCTTCAACCTCCGCCTCGCTGGCCTATTTTTTAATGGGGAGTGCCCACCATTTTCAATTCCAGTTCGATAAACAATTCGATCTGACCAATATCCCATGGTATATTGTCTTAGGGATCTTTTGCGGACTCTTCTCCTACCTCTTTACGCGGGGGAACCTGTATGTAGAAGGTCGTTTCAGGAAAATCATAAATCCTTATCTCAAGGTACTCACCGGAGGTACAATGCTTGGATTACTAATTTTTCTTTTCCCTCCTCTTTGGGGTGAGGGATACAATACAATCGAGCAGATCCTTACCGATTCGGGACCCGACATCCTGAATAACTCACTTTTTGTAGGATTCAAGGACAATAAATTCGTTTTGATCGCGATGATCTTTTTGATCATGTTGGTTAAAATTGTGGCCACTGCCACGACAAATGGTGCCGGGGGAAGCGGCGGGATTTTTGCACCCACGCTGTTTTTAGGAGGAATGGCCGGCTTCTTTGTGTCATCAATTCTCAATTTGGACGGAAACCTGGTACCCGCCCGAAATTTTGCCCTGGCAGGTATGGCCGGAATGATGGCGGGGGTCATGCATGCTCCTATGACAGCTATTTTCCTCATTGCAGAGATTACAGGAGGATTTGGACTCCTGATACCATTGATGATTACTGCTGCCACTGCCTATCTCACAATATCTCCTTTGGAGCCTCATTCTATCTATCACACCCGGCTTGCCCAGCGAGGGGAACTCATCACCCACAATAAAGATAAGGCAGTACTCACACTTCTAAAATTAAAAAACGTAATCGAAACTGACCTTTTAACTGTTCAGATCAACAGCACATTGGGAGAACTGGTTCAAATCATTTCCAAATCGAAAAGAAATATTTTTCCCGTAATTGATCATGAACTGAATTTCTGCGGAGTCGTGCTGCTTGACGATATAAGGCAAATCATGTTTGATAAGGAAGGCTATAACACAATCCTGGTCAAGACCCTTATGACAATGCCTCCGGCTATTATTTCACCAAACGAAAAAATGGACAGTGTGATGAATAAGTTTAATGAAACCGGATCCTGGAATCTGCCGGTCGTCAATAACCGGTTGTATGTTGGATTTATTTCGAAATCCACCATATTTAATGCATACCGGTCGGAACTTGTCCGATTTTCGGAGGAATAAACGAATCAAATGAACAATCGTTGAAATATTTAGCAATAAAGAAACATGAATGGCAATCAGGGTTAAGATCAGAAACTGTAGATTTGCAAAAAATAATGAGATTCAGTTTTAATGATTGGTCAGTTCAGGGACGTAAATCTATAAAGAGTTTAAAAAAATTTCCAAAATATATAAGAATGAAAAGAGATACCGCGATTTTTGAGATTATTGAGAAGGAAAAACAACGGCAGATGCATGGAATTGAGCTTATTGCTTCGGAGAACTTTGTTTCGGAGGAGGTAATGCAGGCGATGGGCTCATGTCTGACCAACAAATATGCTGAAGGTTATCCGGGACATCGTTATTATGGAGGTTGTCAATTTATTGATGAAGCCGAACAACTGGCTATCGACAGGTTGAAAAAACTTTTCGGAGCCGAATATGCAAATGTTCAACCCCATTCGGGAGCCCAGGCCAATATGGCTGTATTATTGGCCGTACTAAAACCCGGTGACACTTTTATGGGACTCGATTTGTCGCACGGAGGTCACCTTTCGCACGGTTCACCCGTCAACTCATCTGGCTTGCTCTATCGGCCGGTTGCCTATTCAGTGAAGGAAGATACGGGACTTGTTGATTACGATATGATGGAAGAGGTTGCCTTAAGGGAACTTCCCAAACTGATTATCGCCGGCGCATCAGCTTATTCACGTGAGTGGGATTATGCGCGGATGCGTAAACTTGCGGATAAAATCGGGGCAATTTTTATGGTAGATATGGCGCATCCCGCGGGATTGATTGCAGCCGGATTACTCGAAAATCCGCTTCAGCACGCCCATATTGTTACGTCCACAACCCATAAAACATTACGTGGTCCGCGTGGAGGAATTATCCTTTTGGGTAAAGATTTTGAAAACCCATGGGGTCTCACGACCAAAAAAGGTGAGTTAAAGATGATGTCATCACTGCTTGATTCTGCCATTTTCCCAGGAATTCAGGGTGGTCCGCTGGAACATGTTATTGCAGCCAAAGCCGTAGCATTCGGTGAAGCGCTTGCTCCGGAATATAAGGATTATCAAATACTGGTGCAGAAGAACGCCCGGGTGATGGCCAAAGCATTTATTGATAAAGGATACAAGGTAATTTCCGGAGGGACTGACAATCATTCAATGCTGATTGATCTGCGTACGAAATTCCCCGATCTTACCGGCAAAAAAGCCGAAAACGCGTTGGTTCTGGCCGATATCACGATCAATAAAAATATGGTGCCTTTTGATTCACGTTCCCCGTTTCTAACTTCCGGATTACGGGTGGGTACTCCTGCCATTACAACGCGCGGGATGAAAGAAGAACATATGGCAATAATTGTAGATCTGATTGATGAGGTTCTCCGCGATCTGGATAACGAGCAGGTAATCACCAATGTTCGCAGCAAGGTTAACAAAATGATGGAAAGTTTCCCCATATTTGCGTGGTAGCTTCTTAATTTTGAAAGCATTGGCAAATTAGCAAATTAATAAATTGGCAAATTTTCTCCTTTTTATATTTTGGAAGAGTTTACATCTTTGCGCTTTGTTTAAAGTTGATCACATGCATATATATTAGGTTTAAAATTTTTTAAATGAATTCCAAAGAATTATATAATAAAGAAGAAAGAAAATCATTTTCCCGTAGAAATTTTATGAAAATTGGAATAATGGGTATTGCCGGAGCCCTCATTTTGGAGCGTACCTATGATTATCTGTCGGAAAGCAAAGCAAAAGCAAAGATCGTGATTGTGGGTGGTGGTGCTGCAGGTATTACCATGTCAGCCTATTTGTCAGACATGCTACGTTATGACGATATCACCATCATTGAGCCTAATAATACACATTATTATCAACCAGGTTATACATTGATATCGGCTGACGTTTTTAAACCTGAAGACGTAACAAAAAAAACAGCAGATCTGATTCCAAAAAATGTGAAATGGATCAATGATTCTGTAATTGAACTAAATCCGGATCAAAATGGATTGATTACCGCAAAGAATGGAAAAATCTCATACGATTATCTGGTATTGGTACCGGGATGCCAGATGAATTTTAACCTTATTGAAGGAATTTCTCGTTCCAACCTTGGCGAAGGGAATGTACACTGTATATATGATTTTAAGGGGGCAAGTATTTGCAGGGACGCAATCAGAAACCTTAGTGGCAGAAAAGAAGGAAGGTTGATTTTCACTGACTCCTATACAAAAATTAAATGTGGTGGTGCGCCAAAAAAAGTATGTCTGATAACAGAAGATTATTTAAGAATTAAAAATAAAAGAAACAACTTCGGAATAACCTATTTTGAGAATAAGAGTGAACTAATGAAGCCCAAGGTATACGGTGACCGCTTAATTGAGATTTTTAAGGAACGTGATATAGCTGTGAATTACAGGCATCGCTTGATTTCCGTTGATACATCGGCTAAAAGAGCAGTATTTCATCGTTTACCAGAACCATTATCGTCCCCTGATCTGCCGGATAATATTGGTGAAAAATTGACCTTTGACTTTGATTTCCTTCATTTTGTCCCTCCAATGAGTGTTCCTGACTTTGTTAAGAATTCATCGGTATCCGATCAGTCAGTACAGGGTGGATGGGTAAATGTTGACAAGGGAACAATGGTACATTCCATCTATAAAAATATTATTTCATTGGGTGATGTTGCTGGCTTGCCTACAAGTAAGACAGGTGCGGCAATCCGTATGCAGGCGCCAATTGCCGCAGCTAATCTTGTTTCCCTAATGGAGGGAAAACC
>JBBRGI010000173.1:0-7728 GCA_038240855.1 Bacteroidales bacterium
AGCTCGCGTATATGAAGAGGCGTGTCGTTCAATCCTTTAAACAGTATGTACTCGAAGGAAACCCTCCTTTGACGACCAAAATCCCAGCCTTTTATTTCGCGGACTACTTCGGCAATCGGGTAAGCAATCTGAACGGGCATAAGCTTGCGACGCTCTTCATCGAATGGTGTGTGAAGACTTATCGCGAGATGGGCTTCACTCTCGTTGAGAAAACGGATCATTGCGGGAATTATCCCGATCGAAGAGACGGTGATCCGGCGCGGACTCATGGCATATCCCCATTCCGAAGTCAGAATGTCAAGACTTTTCAGTACTGCATCCAGGTTATCGAATGGTTCACCCATACCCATGTAGACGATGTTGGAGATATCGCCATATTCTGTGATACTCCTTACCTGGTTCACAATTTCACCGGCCGTAAGTTGTCCCTGGAAACCCTGTTTGCCCGTCATGCAGAATAGACAGCCCATTTTACAACCCACCTGTGTCGAAACGCACACTGTTTTACGATCCTCATCAGGAATCATGGCTGTTTCGATAAACTTATTTTGTGAGGTAGGAAACAAATATTTCTTTGTTCCATCGAGACTCACCTGCACCTTTGATGGGGCAGTTAAACCATATTCATATTTTTCATTGAGCGTTTCCCGCGTATTTTTCGAAAGATTACTCATCTGATCAATCGAATTGATCTCCTTTTTGTAGAGCCAGTCGGCCAGCTGTTTCGCGGTATATTTGGGTAAACCAAGTGCCGCGCTGATCTCCTGTAACTCGATTATATCTTTTCCAAAAAGCTGATCCTTCATCTCTGCACACATTTATTATTGAAAATCTTCGAAACTTTAGGTGATTATGGATTAAAAAAAGATCTCTGCAAAAATATTCTCATATGGTATACCTTTGGATATCAAAAGATCACGTACTTCAACCACCATCAACGACTTGCCGCAAAGGTAGTATTTATAATCTGTGGGAAACTTATTAGTCTCTAAAAGATAGGCAGTGATCCGGCCATGAAACACATTTTCTGACGATTCACGCGTACAGCAGCGGATATAATTATTCCCTAAGGCCCATTCCAGTTCGTCTTCGAAATAGAATTGATTGAGATGCCGCACCCCGTGTATCAGAATTTTATGATCCGACATTCCCGATTGGAACATGCTGTAGAACGGTGCTATGCCGGTTCCCGTGGCGATCCAGAATGCGGGTGTGTGATCACCGTGAAAACTGCCGTATGGTTTGGAAACCAGCACCTTGTCGCCAGGAAGTGCCGCGGCAAGTTTTGGTGTAAGATAGCCTTCCTCCTTAATGTTGAAAAGAATACTGATTTTTTCATCAGGATTTCCGCAACAAACACTGTAAATCCTGGGTGGTTGTGTAGTGTCAACAGCCACTTTGACCACCTGGCCGGGAATGAAGACACCGTTCTGCCTCCATGAAAGAAGGTAAACTCCCGGTGATATTTCAACATTCCCGATTACTTTAACAGCAAACAACTCTTGATTAAACACGGATGTTTCTCCCGCTTTTGCCATCTGATGGGTTTTTATTTAAAACACACAAACCGGCTGAAGGTTTTCAGGATTCCCTAAAGTTTATTCAGTATGATGGCAATCCCGTTTTTCTGTTTCAGGTCGAAGTTTAACCGGCTTGCTGAAGAAACTTCCTTTTTGGTAATTCTGACTTTCGTTGAGCTATCCAGTGAGGAATCATCGGCATAGATAGTTGCCTCGTATTTTGCACCTTTATCCAGGAATTTCAGATCCATCATTAATTTTCTGGGCTGATCAGTCAGTGAACCGATGAACCATTGTTCACCGTTTTTCCTGGCAATTGTGCCAAATTCACCAATCTTTCCTTCAAGAACTTTTGTGTCATCCCATACAGTAGGTAACCGATCGTAAAATGAAAGGTCGGGGATCTCAGGTATAAATGGATTTGCATCTCCTGCACCGCCTTTATTGCGTGGTGAAGCTTCGGGACGGTCGTACCAGTAAAGGAATTGCCATGGACTGTAAATGCAGATTGCCTTGGCCATCTGTGACGCGTGTGAGCCCATTTTATCCTGTACCCTTGGAGCAAAGTAACAGTTAGTGTGATCGCCTGCTCCGGCCAGCATTCGTGTGAACATCGTGACGAGTACTGTTTGATTATCCGGACTCTCCTCATCACCCCTGATACCTTCCTGGGTTAGCAGGTTTGGCCAGGTGCGGGAATAGCCTGTTGGCCGGTATTCGTCATGAATATCGAGCATTATTTTGTGTTCCCCGGCTTTTCGGATGGCCTGGTGCAGCCACGAAGTAGCCGTCTGTCCACCCACATCGACAAATCCGTATTTTATACCTTTAATTCCCCATGACTGATAGAGCGGAAGAATTGTATCGAGCTGGCGGGTTAACGCTTTTTGGTTAACATACAAGATGATACCTATGCCTTTATCTTTGGCATACCGAATAACCTCGTGAAGATCAAGCGGCCCGGGAGAACGCGCCGGGTCGACCGTTATAGTGGTGGCATCCGATTCGGTGCTGTTCTCAGGACCATACCAGCCTGCATCAAATTCGACATATGCAATATTGTGGCGTGCGGCAAAATCGACACACGCTTTTCCCCCCACAGTTGTGAGTGTTACTTCCCTGATAACCTTTCCCGGTTTGATCCACGAAGCATCAGCTATTGCGGAAGGTTCATTCAGACTAAGAATAAAGCTGTTATTCCCGAGTAGTCCAGCCGGTGAATCGGCAATCATTACGTAACGCCAGGGAGTTGCAAATGACGATTTATAGTCAACTTTCCCGTCAAGGGCAGCCACTATCAGGAGCGAATCTTTTTCGGAGCGATCGAATTTCATCCTTGCATGATGGACAAGAGCTGCTTCCCCAAGGGCTATGAATTTCTTATCAGCTATTTCAATCACATAAGGCCGTTCGCACCCCTTGCCTGTTTTACTTATTGAACCTTTCAGATATTTTGCCTGGGCTTTTGGTGCAATCCACGACAGGTAATCGTTTGTAAACCGGAATCCTGTCAACTCTTTTGTAAGGGTAACCGGCTGCTCGTTACGAACCTCGTATCTGAAGGCAATTCCTTCGTTATACGCTCTTACTACGATCGCAAAGTTTCTGAATGGAGAACTGGTCTCTTTCAGATTTACAGTACTTTCAACATAATGATTCTGGTACAGGTTCTTTTCCCCGTAAACCGGTTTCCAGGGTTCGTTAACCTCTTTTTGTGTCATTAACACGATCTGTAGTTTTGCCTGTAATGGTTCCTGATTTTCGAATGCCAGACCGAGCGGGGAATCTGCAATGATGGTGTTTCCCTGGTTTGTAATTGAATAAAAAAGCGAGTTGTCCTTTTTCTGATCCAGTTTAAGAACCACCAGAATCTTCTTGTCGGGACTTTGGGTCTTCACCTCAACACCAAAAGAACTGAAAAAAAGCATCAGGTGAAAGGCTAAAAAAAGCAGAAAAATTTTCATAACTAAATGGTTTGTTGTGATTTCAAACTTACTTAATTTTTAATTTTCGCCTCGTGCATCATATAGCTTTCTATAATCTCCGCCAATTCCTGAGGTGATTTTTTAAACACGAGGTAAGTATGGGGACCATCATCAGTATTTTCCCAGCGATTAAATCCTGAGGGCTCAGTAATCATGCGGCCTTTCACTTCGGTGAATCCAAAAGATGCGCCATTAACTGCGGTTAAAACTGCAGTCTGATCCCAGCTCATCCTTCCGTTTTTATCTCCCTTCGATTTTGGCATTGCAATGCTGAAAGCCATTTTTGCAGGGGTTGTTAAATTACTGCTGATCAATTGTTTTCCGGTTAGTATTTTTTCTCCGATTTCGAAACCGCTTAGAATAATCCGGGTAGGCCAATGATCGAAGACGTGTTTCGAGGAAGTTGAATCTTCCTTCACATTAAATTCCCAACCTTCAGGAAATTTACCGGCCATAGAAACCAGATGCTTCACTTTTTTCTTCACTAAATCATTCCCGTTTAACGGGGATATCGCGTCTGGTTCTGAAAGCAACAGGTCATTCAGATTGGTCAGGAAGCCAACTGTAACGATTACCACAGACGTATCGGGTTGGGAAGCAAGTATTTTCCGGTAAAGCAAAACGGCATCTTCTGCTTCGGAAGTTGAGACTAATCTGTGTGGATAGTTGGCGACCAGTGAATCTGTCCAGTGCTGACCGCATCCGATATTTGCGCCATGCGTTTTTGGTGCTCCGATGGGAATTGCGGGCCGGCCAAACCAGGTGTTGATTACATCGATTGATGGTGCAACCAATGCATATTGATTTGATGCCATTGTTGCTAAAATCTCCGCCTTGCCGCTGTCGGCAAAGGCATGCAACATCGTTAAGGCGCCTACATCGTCGTAATCGGGACCCATATCGGTGTCGAAAATAATTTTTACCGGCTCGCCGGATAGCCGGTTTGTGCTCTGGCATGAAAAAACAATCATCAGGCAGATTAGAGCGAATACGGTGAGTGTTAATCTTATACTCATGACGTAAATATATAAACAGGTTAGTGAAATCTAAAATCGCACTTTGGATGGTTGATTTGCATCCGCAAATCTGCTATTTCTGAAATGAAAATTTGTAATTTTCGTTCTTCTTATCCGCAGTTTTAAATACCACAGCTTTCGAAAGATAGAGATTGGCCGCTGTGGCTTCGGGTCGTTTCTCCCCCTTGACAACCACTTTCAACGAATGTTTTCCCTGGGGAAGGTTTATAATATGATACAAGTTCATATTTTGGTGGGTCTGGTTGGCAAAGCCAAAATATCCGTCAATGGTTCGTTTTAATTCCCCATCTACAAAAATATCAGCTTTACCGCCGTCCTTGAACCAGTTACCGACAATTGAAACGCCGGTTCCTTCGAAATTAAATACTGCTTCATCACCTGCGTTTGCGCTGAACTTTGCCTGGTCTCTTTTATTGTTCTGGCGGTAAGTTTCCCATTTTCCTTTGAATGCCCAACCCTCCTTCTCAAAAACGGTTACCTGGTGGTCAAAAACCAGTTTTGGAAAGGCCACTTCCAGAGCAAAAGGCTCCGGAGCCTGAATTTTAATCGTTAGTTTCGATTCAGTGGCAATACCACCATTCTGTACAATAAGGTTTTTAGCATATTTCATAGTTTGGTCCACCGCCTTATTGAAAGAGTAGTTGGTATTGATAAAAAGAGAGTCTCCAATGGCTACGACAGCTTCACGGTAAGCTTGTGGCAGTCCGCTCAGACCTTTTATGACTCCGAGCACCGCCATTGCGTTCGAGGGATTACAATCAGAATCCTGTCCGCAACGGGTGGCAATTTCCATTGTTTTCAGCGGATCGCTTTCACCGTAAAGCAATCCCATCACGATATAAGCACCGTTCAGCTTGGCATCAATGTTGAAAGTTGTACCTGCCTCACAGATCTGTACACTTCCCCATTTTGCCTCCAGCTCATTCCATGCCGCGCGCCAGTCTGCCGGATAGTTATCGTGTAAGGCAATAACGTCTTTTATAATTTTATAATAATCGCTCTGCGCAGGAATCGAAAGCAGCGCTTTATCAACGAGTTTCCTGATATCATTCTCGAAATAAGCTTCCGAATAAAGGGCAGCAACGAAAACACCGCCGTAAACGCCGTCGCCATAATTCATAATATGCCCTATTTTATCAGCAATTTTGTTGGCTGTTTGGGGCATTCCGGGACACATAAAACCGATATAGTCGGCCTCAATCTGGAAGTCAATATCATCTGCATGAAGATTATAATCAGGATGGCCTGACAGTGGTGGAAATATGCTGTCGAAATAATTTTTCCGTGCCTGTACGTTGGCATGCCAAAGATGGTAACCAGCTTTGGCAAAAAGTTCCTGGAATTTTTTAGCCGGGGCATCCATTCCATATTCATCCATTGTCATCAGGAAGGTCAGTTGAACATAGATGTCATCCTGCCAGATCGAACCTTTTACATCCGATGGAACCCATTTAATCGAATCTTCATAAGTTTTACCCTTGGCCCTGAATTCAGTTGGCGCACCATAGGTTACTCCGATCATCTTTCCCGCCCATCCACCGGCAATCTTATCTTTCAGCACTTCCGTGGTAATGGTACGCGAATCAGATGCTGCTTTTTCTGTTTTCCCCGTGCAGGAAGTAAGTACCAATACTACGACTGGAATGATTAGTATTAAAATGTGTCTTCTCATTTTTCAATGTTTTAAAGGATTCAGATTATTTCAATTGTATTTCAATTGTATTTCTTTTCATTAGCTAACTTACTTTTAATTTATTGGAATTTCTGGTATGTAAAATTATGAAAATTTGCTAATATTTGCGGTTTTTATTGGCATCCATACTTTTATAGTTCCGCGTGTCTGGCTTGCATCAGCAAAAGGAACCAATATTAATTGTTGTTTTGCAGAATTATTTCCTTCACCTGTTATGTTTATGGAGTAAGCCTGCTTTCAGATCCATTGTTTGGGCAATATGTCAGCTCATATTTATTATTTTAGTTTCTCAATTTAGAATAAATTATTCCATCGTTTGTTTTCTGTTCGAACTGCTGACGCTTCCACCTTTACCGTTAATAATGCTTTTCACAATACTTTCCTTATTTCCGTTTAGCCAAAAAATGAGTTTATGGTAAAATCCATTTTCAACTTCTGGCGGAGTTTCAATCGCCTGATCGACAATTACCGGGGCATCGTAAAAAACATTATAGATTCCTACACCCCATGCCTGATGTGTTTTTACATGATCGGCTACTTTATATGATGCATATCCAAAAGTATTTCCGTGTTTCCATGAATCAACAGTTGGCGGATCATAAGGCATTTCGCTCTGATAAAAATAAACCCGGCCCCTTTCTCCATTCCATAGTGTTTGGTATTCCTGAAAATGCTCATTAAACAATCCGTAAATGGTAACCATGTCTCCATTTACGACCAATCCGTTGGCGCATTTATTTTTGTCCCAGCCAACACCGGCGCCATGGTCGGCCCGCCAAAGCCACAAGTGATCGGCAAATACATTATTACTGTTGATCACCAAACATCGCGATGCGGATCCTTCGTGCGGACCGCCAACCCGGAAAAACACATCGAATAAAAAGGTGGGATCCGCTTCATGATTCTTTTTCGATCCGGGCGTTCCGATCTGCATGAGCGTTTCTGAGGGGATTACTGCCGCATCAATCAGCAAGCTGGCAATAGTAGCACCATCAACATCGGAAACTTCAATCACTTTATTCCCTTTTCCAGGAACCAACGTAGCCATTCCAATACCCATTACAACTGTTCCCCGACGTCTAACTTTCAGGCTTTCACTTAAAGAATATATACCAGGTGTAAAAAGGATATGTTTCCCTTTTTTTAACGCTTTATTGATCGATTTAGCATTGTCTGCATCCGGTTTGGCGACATAAAAATCATCAATCGGAATTGTCTTTTCGTTACTATTGTGATCGTCCCAGTCTACGCCGACTGAATTTTTCTTTAAAGCAGGTATTTTCAAATAAAATTTACCTCCCGAAAAAATCCAGTAGGGTTTTTCGCGTACTTCAGGTGTTTCTTTGATGGTTGTAACAGGCTTTTCGGGCCAATTTTCCTTTGGAGCATTGGAAACTCCAACATACACCATATTCCAAACGCCGCCGTCCCATTTTTTAAAAACAGAATTTCTTGTCAGCCATTGCTGCTGAGAACCGGAAAACACGGTCCCT
>JBBRGI010000174.1:0-7728 GCA_038240855.1 Bacteroidales bacterium
ACGAATTAACCTCCAAAAAAGACCGGCATCATTTAAGGGCAATCTGCCGAATGCTTTTCTGAGTGATTCGTATACCCGAAGGCATTCGTCAATATGCTGTTTCAGAGAAATAGGAGGTCCTGATTTTGCCAGAACCTCCTGAGTTAGTGTTGTCATACTTGAAACTTATGAAAGAAAATATCACTGTTGAATTCTTCCAAATCGGGTTTTAATCCAGTTAAATGAGAGTTAACTGGATTGTTATAAGAGATAACAGAGTACGGTTCTGTCCCCATATTTTTGCGCGGAATAGTATTACTGAAGTATTTAGGCAACGCCTGAATTTGTCCGGGTAAATAGTTACCGTTGAATGGAATAACCTGTCCCCCAATAAGTGCATTTTGCACTTCGCTTAACTCCACTTCTTTGATGCTTTCGATTCCGGCCAGATCGTTACTTCGCCCCAAAAGGATCTGATATGCTGGCTGTCGAAAATAGGAAACCAATTCCTCATCAACAACGTATAGGAAAAGTCGACAATCGTAAAGAAACTCTCGCTGGATTACATTTGATTTAACTGTATTGTCAGGATAATTTTTATCATTTGTTTTGATTTGATAAATTGTTTCCAGATCAATCGTCTTAATTTTAAAATCAAAATAATAGCCCAATTCAATTTCCTTGTTTTCCAAATACATTCCTGCTGCTGCATTGATTAAGCCCATAACCGTACTCACTGGCGGAACCTCAAGTGTAGGTTGAAAACCTGATATCAGGTTGGGATACCTGAAACTCGAAGTCCACGAGCTTATTTTGATACGGAATGCTTTCATTATTCAATTTGGGATTTCATTTGTTTGCAATATTTATCAATTGCTTCATTGACTGATAAGATGTGGACAGATGGAATTCCATTCATAGTTTTCAGTGATTCAAGCTGATTCGCAATATCATCCATAAATCCACTGCGACGACCAATAAATACCGAGCCATCGAAAGTATCTTTATAATCTTTCAATACTTCTACCAACCCGTCAAAGTTGAAAACAACTTCATCGTCGCGTTGCCCTTTGCTGCCAACAATATGACTAAATGGGTGATTCCCAGTATTCGCCGTTGCCAGAATTATAAATTTAGGTGTTACATCGCCCATATTGTTGGTTTGCATAGCACCACCTGAAATGGTTTTTAGTGCCTGAATGGTATCAAATATCCGCTTTTCACGGATCTTCTTTTCTAATCGAACCAGCTTTTTAGGATTTCCTTTTCCATCCAATATATATGGATCATCAATCTCTTCCGCACCATTCTTAATAGCTTCTTCTTGCAAGAAAATTGAAAGGTTTTTGAATCCGGTACGATCGTAGTTGGAAAATGTGCCTACCATCGAGAGGTCTAAACTAAACATTCCCTTCATGATGGCACAATATTCCTGTTTTTCGTAAGGAACAGCATCGCCTTCCTGTCGCGACATGCTTGACCAGTTTTCTTCGGGTCTGACGCTGGCTGCTGAAATGATTGCAGAGTTTTTGAGCGGAGATATACGTGTTACAGTTACATTGGCCATTTTAATATTACCCTTTTTATCTTTTAATGGATCTCCGTTTTCGTCAAGTTCAGCATCTTTTGCTGCACGCATATATCCGAAAACATCATCATCAGGATATTTGAATGGATCAGCATTTGTAAAAGCAATTTTCCCTTCCCGTGTAATGGGAGACATGATCCATCCAGCATTCTTTTGTAATGCTTCGCGCCACCAGTACCGCCAGGCCTGGCCTGAAACATATACATAACTGCGTCCGTTTTTTCGGATTGATTTCGTTGCAATTGCATTGTCGTTATTACTTTGGGTATTTTTCCCTGCATTGTTTAAAGCCACGACATCTACGTCGATTAATACAAATCCCTGCGTTTTTAGATTTTTCATTATTAATTAGATTTTATTCGTTAACGACTTCATTCTCAACTTCTGATTCTAATTCAATTTTCAACTCTTCGGTAATTAAATTCCGCTCATGCAGTTCCTGATAAATGGCAATAAGCAAAATATCCCTGATCTCGGCCCAATAAGAACCATCAGGGAATAGATAATTTATGTAATCATCCAGAGATACAATTGGTTTCTCATTTCCAGCTGCATAGTTTGCAGCAATCACGTCCTTTAACAGAAAACGACGCAATGCCGAAGCGTTCTTTGCTCCATCTAATGCTTTAATCCGTTTTTTGATTTTGTCTGCATCTTCTTCCCTGACAAGGAATGCAGCCAATTCTTTGATTTTGTTGATTGTTTCTTTTTTCATACCTATAATGTTTTGTTGATAGATTGATACTATTTCAAAGTTAAATTGGTGTTTGCGTGACCAACGAAGGATATCTGTACGGATATTCTCATCGTTTAAAAGCTTGTTGTAAATCCGATTAAACCATTGTCTGTATTCGCTCTGGTCGATGGGCTCAGTCTCTTTCGACTTTACCAATTCAAATTTCTCAGATTGAAAATTGTATATTGCCCCTTTGTGCTTGCCATCGAAATAATGTGATCGAACAAATCTTTGCCAGTCCTCACGAAACTTTGGCTGCAAGCATGTTCGGTAAAAAAGAAAAACTTTTGCCGGGAGTTGGTACAACTGAATATCAGGACTTGCACCAAAATTGGTAAAATGGTAAAGGGTTAATGATGGCAAGATATTTCCTTCATTGAAATCCTTCAGTTGAGAAAGTGCATGATCAACGAAATCGAAAATAGCGTTAACTGGCTTATTGAAATCCGATTTTGCTACTCCTTCAGAAAGACCAATCCCAATTTCTCGAAGATTCTTTTCAACAGTAAGCCGCACAAATAAGTTACTTAGATCTTTATTGCTACTCTGCATTAAGCCAATCCTTCCTTGCAGCTGCTGGCAAGCAAAAGGGACAAAGTGAATTCTTATGAGTGCTTCCTTTGAGAGGGAAATCCCTTTCTGGAAAAAGTGGTGAAAATTGATAAGTTTACCAGAACCGGTCATTACTGAATTATTTCTTCCTGCAAAAAACAACTTTGTTTCTCGTCCAGTAATTCGGCAATAACCAAATTCTAATGATTCTACTCCATCAACTAAGCCCTTGAAGTATTTTTTAGTTTCTTCAATTTTTTTATTCCCTTTAAATGCGTTGTTTGTGATTTTTGAATTGAGAAAAAAAGCGTCAAGTTTCCCACCCCATTTCTCAACGTAGATTTTAGTGATGTAGTCGATCAGTTCCAGAATATCCTTTTCGGGGAACGTCTTCGAAAGATATTCGATGGCGAAGCCGCCAGCATCGGCAAACGGATCGCCTGTTGGCCTTGTCAGCCATTCGTACTCAATCGTTTTGTAGGTTTGTTTCATATTCCCTTATTTGGTGTAGTAATTATATTGTTTGCAATTGTTTGCAACATTTCGTTATCTTCAAATTCAATTATCTCAATATCTGAATAATTTTGTCTGCGTAAATTGGGTATTATAAACAAAATATATTGAGTTGAATCCTCAATACTCAAGTAATGTCCGCTGTCCGTATGATAATTTGTCTTCATTGTGGCATCTTTGAAATTTGGATGTTACAAATCTACAAATTATATTTCACCTATGTAATAGAATAGTTGCTTTTATTTAAATTATTTGTATTTTTAAATGTATTTATATATTTTCGTCTACAAATTCAACACAAAATTGATTTTATAGAGTTTATCATCATAATCGTACCATTTTGGAATTGAAATATGTAATAGAAAAGTTAAGTGTTGTTTTAAATCCATTTCTCACATTTTTGGGAAATGGATTTTTTTCAATTTTCAGAAACTTCACTTTTCCCTAATTAAATTTTCATTATTCACAATGGCTGACCTCTTACGACTTGTTACTTTGCCTATTTGAAGCACTGTGTCTAAACTCATATCTCAATCATTTAATTAATTTTCCTTGTTTAGTCCTCGAACAATTCTGGAGGTAATGGTTTAAAAATCAGATCCGGTTAAATTTTTCAATAAACTATTTATGATTCATGGTCATTTGTCGTTGTAAAGGTATTTCCTGCCTATGACAAAACAGGTCATACTAAAATTATCTTATTTAAAGGCTTCGCAACAGCCAAATCCCATACTGTTTTTTTCACCAAATCCAGTATAGTAGCCCATACGAAGTAATGAAGCATCCGCCTTAATCCTAAAATCGTACTGATATCCTATAAGTTTACTCTGCTGTGCAGTCCCTGCTTTAATGGTAATCCCTTTCTGTTTCGGAGGACTAAGAAGTTGCAGTTTAACTTCCTGGCTATTAAACAGGGATTCACTACCTGTAAATACCTTATATTTTACCCTTAGATTATTAATCATCATTTGAGCATAACCCTCATAATCGGGCGAAAAGTATTGAGCATATTGACAACCTTCGACTTTTCCTGAAACAAATAACGGAGACAGTGACCGGAAGGACATTTCGTCAGTGAAAATCGGCGATGACAGCGCTTCCAGAGAACTGATTTTAAAACCTGCTTTCGAAATTGTGTCACCCAACGAAAACTCGCGGTCGCGAAATACACCACTGACAAAATGTTGTATTGTTTCTTCGGGTAATGTGGAGATAATTAGTTCTACATTTTCCGATTTAATAATCAGCCTATCTTTGACAATCTCGCGCCTGGGAACAATTAAGTTGGAAAACGTAAATAAACGAAACTGTTTATTATCATCCGTAAATCCTCTGTCGTGGAGCCAGGCTGCAAAATCAGGATTACTCTGATTGATCACCTTATAGATCCATGCGCTTAATTCGTACTGGTAGTTAACAGGCAGGACATTTTGATTTCGGTTGAGAAGCGAAAGGGTAAGTTTAAATCTCATAGGTTCAGTTAAAATAAATCAAGTAATTACTATGGTAAATAAAGGTATTTGTGTCCTGCTAAAATTATGAAAATCAAATTGATTATTTCAACATATTTATTTTTTTTTGATTTATTTTTCTGAATTGATTTTTTTAAAAGTCTCCTTTTGAAATCCATCAACCTATTTGCAGGAATTGACCCGATACTATTTATTCAATGGTTTTACTAGCAGCTTTAGCTCATAGTAAAGCCTTCGCATCACTAAATATTGCAAATAAAAAGCAATAATTATTGTTTTACTTTTGAATTGTCAAAATTCAGGCATTATTTGTTTTGTTTGCTCATTTAAACATCTTGTTTTATTTATTTTTTTTACTTTTGCCTCCAAATCGCTCATGGATGCAATCATGAGTAGTAAGTCTTTCAAATACAGGTGTTTATTATTTCAGCTTAACTAGCTGACAAACAAATTATTTATGTTAAAAATGTTGGCGCTTTTGCTTTTTCTTCCGCTATGGACGATCTCACAGGAGGCAAAAAAAGAAAACCCATTGTCTTTTTACGGTTTTGTACGTAGTGATTTTTATCTCGATACCTACAAAGGTGTCAATGCGTTCCAGGATGTTTTTTATTTATTTCCAAATTATATTGGCACAGATGCCAATGGAAAGGACATCAATGGTCAGATGACCGCAAATTTTGTGTCGGTGGTGACCAGGGGCGGTGTAAATATTAACGGCCCGGAAATATTTGGTGCCAAAACCACCGGTTGCATTGAAGTGGATTTCGCGGGGAAACCTGAGATTTTTCTGGTCAGGCTTCGGAAGGCCTATACACTTTTCAGTTGGACAAAAACTTCTCTGCTCGTTGGACAGACCTGGCATCCTTTCTGGAGCGGAGATGCATTTCCCCGGATAGGGGCACTCAATACAGGGACGCCGTTTCAACCTTTCAACCGGAGTCCGCAGGTAAGACTTGACTATAAAACAGGAGGATTAACGCTTTCCGCAACCGCATTATATCAGCAGCAATACGTATCGGTCGGACCGATCGGCTCATCAAATATGTATAAAAGGGATGCTGTTATTCCTGAAACGGTATTAAGTCTTGAATATAAGGAGCAGGCGTTAACCATAGGTGCCGGAATTGATTTTGACCGGATTAAACCTCGTGTTACAACTACAGGAAGCGACAATAAGGTTTATGTGGCAGACGAATATCTGCACAGCACCTCGTTGGTGGCTTACGGAAAATATGCTCCGGGGAAATTAATGTTACTGCTCAAAGAGTACTATGGTCAGAATATGGCTCATCTTACGATGATTGGAGGTTATGGCGTTGCTTCCTTCAATCCGCAAACGGGTAAAGAGACCTACACCAATTACAGCAGTTACTCCACCTTATTGAATATCACTTATGGAAATAAGTGGAAGCCGGGACTGTTATTGGGGTATATTGAGAATCTGGGCAGCAGCGAACCACTGGCCGATAAGGGTGGAAAAGCCGATGTTTGGGGTTTGGGAACAACTATTATGACGATGTACCGCGTGAGTCCCTCCATATCCTACAGTGTGCCAAAATTTCTGATTACGGCCGAATATGAAAGGACAACTGCCGCTTATGGTGTTGGTCAGTTGAATCTTAACGATGGCTTGTATGCAAATACCCATTCCGTAACTAATAAGGGGATGAGGTTGATTATGACCTATTATTTTTAATTTTTCAATATATGTATTGGGAAAAAGAGTTGGAACTTCTTGAGCGGAAAAGCCTGGAGAAATTGCAGGTTGAACGATTCATGAAGTCAGTGCGTCAGGCCTCAGATTCACCCTATTATGGAAGAGTTCCGGAGATCGGTAAAATGCTTAAATCGGGTATGAAATCCATTGAGCAGATCCGGGAATTGCCTTTTACGACGAAGGAAGATTTGAGAAATGATTTTCCGTGGGGATTTCTTTCTACAGATAAGCGTGATGTGGTCAGATTGCACAGTTCGAGCGGAACAACCGGCAATCCGACAGTTGTTTATCACAACAGGCACGATCTCGCCAGTTGGGCGAACCTGATGGCCCGATCGCTTTATGCCGCCGGTGTTCGCGATACCGATGTATTTCAGAATATGAGCGGTTACGGACTTTTTACCGGAGGGCTCGGTTTTCAGTATGGCGTCGAACGACTGGGTTGTTTGAGTATTCCTGCCGGCGCTGGAAACAGTCTTCGTCAGATTAAGCTAATGCGCGATTACGGAACCACTGTAGCTCACGCAATACCCAGTTACCTGGGACGTTTGTTCGATGTCTTCAAAGAAGAGGGTCTCGATCCCCGGAAAGATACAAAACTTCACACCCTTGTTATTGGCGCTGAGCCTCATACCGAGGAGCACCGTCAACGGATCGAGGAGATGTTTGGTGTTAAAGCTTACAACTCATTCGGTCTTTCCGAGATGAATGGCCCGGGCGTTGCATTCGAATGTACGGAACAGAATGGATTGCATATTTGGGAAGATGCCTATGTTGTCGAAATAATCGACCCAAAAACGCTGCAGCCTGTTCCTGACGGTGAGATGGGCGAATTGGTAATGACTACGCTTGACCGTCAGGCAATGCCCGTGATCCGCTATCGTACGCGGGACCTCACGCGGTTCCTTCCGGGTGAATGCAAATGCGGCAGAACCCATCGCAGGTTAGACCGTATTGCCGGTCGTTCTGATGATATGTTTATTATGAAAGGGTGTAATATATTCCCGATGCAGGTCGAGGGCGTATTAATGAAATTGTCGGAAGTTGGCGATGATTACCGGATTCTGCTTGAAACTATGGATGATGTCGATGAGATGATTGTTGAAGTGGAAGTGAAAAAGGGGTGGTTTAACGGCGATCTTGCATTTCTCGACAAACTGCAAAAACA
>JBBRGI010000175.1:0-7701 GCA_038240855.1 Bacteroidales bacterium
GTGGCCGTAGTTGTAGGCACCAAATCCCTGTTGCTCCCAACAAGAGGGTACTGCAATAGTGGTCCATTTGCCACTATTCATTCCTGCTGAGCAAAGGAACTGCCATTCGACGGTTTTATCGGCTCCTGTTCCTGACAGGTACCTGATTTCGGTTTGTTGCGCAAAAAGAACCTCCGATACGAAAAGAAGGAAAAACAGCTGGGTAAGTCTCATGTGATACAATTTGTTTTGCAGAGGACACATGAAATAGCCCAGCAGGTCATCAGTGTTAATGATGATCAAGTGTGATGGCTATTACATCAGGCCAATAGATTTTGAATATTGGCCAAATGTAATTTAAAGAATCGAATCTGTATAATTTTATGATTGCTTTTCCCGATTTTTTCTGTAACCAGCTTGTTGTACAACCTTTTACACGGGATAGAATCGCAACGCTTTCCAACCGACCAGTTTTTTCTTCTTTTCATCCCATAACCGCAGGCTCAACGATCGGAAACTTGAGAAGAGCGTAACGGGTTTAATCTCAGGGATAATGTATTAAAACGTTAATATAAATATTTTTTCTAAAAAAATCTTCTTTTTCAGGAACCATCATTTTCCAAATGACGTATAGTAAATAATTAACCTGACAGTTTTTAATCCGGAGTTGCCGAAAATCCGTTGTAAAGAGTAGGCAGAAAAAGTTCAGCCATGTTTAATTCCGTTGCACTGGATGTAGTTATCTCACTTGTGTTTATCTATTTACTCTACAGCTTGCTGGCGACTACTGTGCTCGAACTTATTGCCTCAGGATTTAGGTTTCGTGCCAAAATTCTGGAAAGGGCCATTTTTCGTATGCTGGAAGATGATTGTAATATTCCGGTATGTAAATCGGGTAAACCGGGGTGCTATATTTTGTTGTTCGCAGGCTGGGTCATTACCGCGCTGGCTATTTCCCTGGGTGCATCCTTCTGGTTTGATCTTCTGAATAAATTTATGAAATTACGTGCTTCTTTGGCAAACTCATCTGTGGATGATAAACAAAAGTAACCGTATTTGTAATTAATCACCAATTTTTAAAAGCAAAACAATGAAACGAATTGCAATTTTTTGTGATGGAACCTGGAATACTCCTGATATTTTGGAAGGTGGCAAAAGCTGCCAGACAAATGTTGTTAGAATGGCCAATGCGCTTTCGCAAAGATCAAAGGACGGAACCGCACAATTATTATATTATGATACCGGAATAGGTAGTGAAGGAAGCCTGATTGCGCGTACTTATGACGGGGCAACGGGAACCGGAATAACAAATAACATACTGCAGGCTTACAGGTTTATTATTCAAAACTACGAACAAGGTGATGAACTTTACTTTTTTGGTTTCAGCCGCGGAGCTTATACCGTTCGAAGTTTATCTGGACTGATCAGAAATTCGGGAATATTAAAAATTGAAAATCCTGAACTGGTGGAAAGGGCATATAGTATCTATCGTTCACGAAGAGCCAATCTTCAGCCAAGGGCAATCGAAGCTACACTTTTCAGAAAAACTTTTGCCGTTGAAGATATTACAGTATTAAAGTTTATAGGCGTATGGGATACGGTGGGTGCGCTGGGGAATCCGCTTTTGCTGAATGGTATTCTGAGCAGGCGGAATCAGTTTCACGATCCTGAAATATCCTCAAGGGTAAGAAACGCTTTTCATGCGCTCGCAATCGATGAGAAGCGGAAAAACTTTGAGGCGACTCTTTGGCACCAGACCGGAGATTGCAAAGACCAGATTTTGGAGCAGGTTTGGTTTCCCGGTGTCCACTCTGATGTAGGCGGAGGTTATCCCGATACCGGCTTGTCGGATATCGTTTTGAACTGGATGCTCGAAAAGGCAGAAAGTTGTAATCTGAATTTTGATCCGGTAGAGATGAACCTTGATCCAATGGCCGAAATGCATGAATCATACAATGGATTTTACAAGCTGCAGCATCCACTGTCCCGCCCCATCGGTTTAAGTATACAAGGCATGGGAAAAACATTTGAATCATTACATCCGTCGGTAATTGAGCGGTATAGAAATGACGAAACCTACCGCCCCGCTAATCTGGTGGATTATTTCAAACGGCATCCTTTGCAAACATAGTGAGGGGCTGACTTATTCACGGTTTGAACAAGTCACCCTCTCACTTATTTTGCCAGCCTCCGCACTGCTCTAATGCATTGCCTTTATTTTTGAAACCAGGAGGGTGATGAAAATCCCGAAGATGCCAATTACCGCAAAGGAATAGCGCAATCCTGCGGCAGCGGAGATATAACCGATTAATGGGGGACCCATCAGGAAACCAAGAAAACTTACACTCGAAACTGTGGCCAAAGCTATTCCGGGAGCTACTGTACTGTGCCGTCCCGCCGCACTGAATACAGAGGGAATAATACTTGAAACACCAAGACCGACCATCATAAAAGCAATGGTGGAGGTAACGAGGAAAGGGAATAAAACCGAAAGAAACAGGCCCGATGAGATCAATATTCCACTGACCTGGAGAAGATGTTTGCGCCCAAACCTTGCCGCAAGGCTATCGGCAATAAATCTTCCTGAAGCCATCATGATCATAAAGGAGGTATAGCCCAGAATGACCATCGAAGAGGGGGCTTTGACCACATCTTTGAAATAGATACCACTCCAGTCGAACATCGCCCCTTCACTGGCCATGCTGCAGAACCCTATCACCCCAAGCTGTAACAGGACAGTGTCGGGTTTAGAGAAGAACTTTTTTTTCCTTAATGAGGCCATTTGCGGTCCCGACTTTACCTTTATCAGCATGCTGTAGTTCATCGAAATGATCACAGAAACCATTGCAATTACAATCCAAAAGTGAAGATAGGGCAGGACTTTCAGATTGATCATCGCCAGCCCCACAAGAGCGCCTGTGAACCCTGCCAGGCTCCATCCGCCATGGAAGGAAGACATAATGGGCCGATTATAAAGTTTTTCAGCTTCAATGCCCTGTGTGTTAATTGATATATTGCACATGTTGCCAAATACGCCAAATAAAAAAAGCCCCACTCCCAGGTGCCAGCCTTGTGTCGCGAGTCCCAGATTGGTTAGACTAAGTGCATATAACGGAATGGCAAAAAGAATTACCTTACTACTGCCGTAGTGGGTAACCAGTTTGCCCGAGAATGGCATCATCAGGAACTGGCCGGCAGGCAAGGCAAACAATATGGAGCCAAATGCCGCATCACTTAAATGAAGTGCTGTCTTAATATCAGGTATACGGCTCGCCCAGGAGGAAAAGCAAAGTCCCATGCTAAAGTAAAACAGCGCGACAGCTATCCTGATTCGTCTTTTGTCAGGATAATTCTCGTTTTTAGGAGGAACCGTGAGCGTAAATAGTGCCATTTTAAAAATCGGCTTTTAACCGTCTGCATGGAAGGGATTAAGTCAAAAAAGCCGGATAGCATTACACTTTCCGGCTTTATATCTGTTTTTTATAGATTAAAACCTTTTCTTACGGTCGCGACGTTTAAATTCGCCACCACCTTCGGGTTTCCGGAAACCACGTTCAAACCGGCCACCTCTGTCGCCGCCCCGTTCACCGCTTTCGCGGCCTGGATTACTCACTTCGGCATCAAAGAATGAACCTCTGAAATTCATGCCACGGCTGTTTTTCAACAGGGTGCTGCCAAATCCTGATTCTACTTCAACAACGGCATGCGATTTGTAAAGATCGATCTTTCCGATTTCAACATTACGGCGTCCCGTTGCATCAATCACAAATGTGATAATATCTTTAGGAATTAATCCTTGCGACAGACCAACATTAAGGCGTATCGCAGTCATACCTTCGGATGAAATTTTACGGGGTTCACGGCCACCTTCGCGGCTTTCACGACCGTCTCTTCCTCTGCCCTCATGCGTATCAGGTGCATTCAGATCGGCGGTATTGCCATAATATTCAAGAAAGCGGTTAAACTCTAATGATACAAAATGTTTGATAAGCTCTTCTTTCGAGAGAGTTTCCATTTTTTCATATACCGACGGGAGGAAAGGTCCGATTTCATCTTCATTGATAGTAACCGATTGAAGCTTGTCAATCAGGTGCATAAGCTGTTTTTCGCAGATTACTTTTCCTGTTGGAACAGGCATACGGAGAAATTTCTTTCCAATGCCTTTTTCAATCATTCTAATTCTTCCCTGCTCTTTCATGTGAATGATTGAGATCGAGATTCCTGATTTACCGGCCCGACCTGTACGGCCGCTTCGGTGAGTATAGTTCTCAATATCGTCAGGAAGGTTATAATTTACAATGTGGGTGAGGTCGTTTACATCGATTCCCCTAGCTGCCACATCGGTAGCAATAAGCATCTGTACGCCGCGTGTACGGAATTTATCCATGACATAGTCGCGTTGCTGCTGACTTAAATCACCGTGAAGAGCTTCTGCACTATAGCCATCCTGAATCAACTGGGCGGCTATTTCCTTTGTCTCCATCCGGGTTCGACAAAAAACAATTCCATAAACATCAGGAACAAAGTCCATTACGCGCTTAAGTGCAGAGTAACGGTCTTTGGCATGTACCATATGGTAGATATGTTCTACATTTTCGGCACCGCTTCCTTTTCTTCCCACCGAAATTTCGATAGGGTCGGTCATGTAATTTTTTGCGATTGCTGCAATCTCTTTTGGCATTGTGGCCGAAAACAGCAGCGTATTCTTGGTTTTTGGTGTTTGTTCAAGAATTGCATCAACATCTTCCTGGAAACCCATGTTCAGCATTTCATCGGCTTCGTCGAGTACCAGGATCGTAACCTGTGAGAGATCGACTTTATTCTTCCTGATCATGTCATGCAAACGGCCCGGTGTAGCGGCAATAATATGCACACCCTTACGTAAAGCTGTTAATTGTGCTCCAATGTCTGCGCCACCGTAAATCGGGGTAACGATAATATCGGGGAGATACTTGGCATAATCCGAGATTTCTCTGGCGATTTGAACACAAAGTTCACGCGTGGGGCTGATAATCAGTGCCTGGGGAACTCGTTTTTTAGGATCAATAATCTGCAGGATCGGGAGTCCGAAAGCCGCAGTTTTCCCGGTTCCGGTCTGGGCAAGCCCAACAATGTCGGTGGGTTTTTTCAGGAATAAGGGGATAAACTGTTCCTGGATTGGCGAAGGTTGCTCGAAGCCCATTTCCTGAATCCCCTTTAGGATTCTGGGGTCGAGACCCATTTCATTAAATTGCATCATTTGTGTTTTGTGGCGGGCGTTATAGCTATTTAATGAACCAATTTACCCGACTTATTTTATTTCTATAAAAATCCAATTCCCTAAGCGGGAAAAGTGGCGCAAGTTACAAAAAATTCGGAGATTAAAGCATAGGAATCTGAATTTTTTGTTTATGGAGCGTACAAGGAACCCCCGTGGATGCCAGAGCACTAGCTCTGGCATCCAGGTTAAAGAGGATGAGAACGAAAACATTAACAGGCAACCTTCACCATTTTTCTTAATCGGGATCGGATTAACTTTAAGAATTCCTTTCTGATATAGTATTCGCAACCGTTACTTCTGCCTGAAATACAGTTGTATAGGTACTCCTTTGAAATTGAAATTACTCCTGATTTTATTTTCAAGGTACCTTTTGTAGGAGTCCTTAATATATTGCGGGAGATTGCAAAAGAATGCGAAGCTGGGAATCTTTGTTGGTAACTGTGTAATATATTTTATCTTAATATATTTTCCTTTATATGCCGGTGGCGGATAGGCCTCAATAAATCCCAGCAGCAATTCGTTTAATTTCGATGTCGCGATATGACGGTTTTGATTTTCGAACACCATCATTGCCTCTTCAAGGATTTTAAGTATCCGCTGTTTTGTCAGGGCAGAGGTGAAAACAATCGGGATATCAACAATCGGGGCAAATTTTTCGAGGATGTCCTGCTCAAAGGTCTTCATTGTATGGTTATCCTTCTCAACCAGGTCCCATTTATTTACCACCACAACGATTCCCTTTTTATTCCGGTGAATCAGGTGGAAAATACTGACATCCTGACCTTCAACACCACGGGTTGCATCAAGAACCAGAACACAGACATCTGAATCTTCAATGGTTCGGACCGAGCGCATTACCGAATAGAACTCTATATCTTCGGCCACTTTTGTTTTTTTGCGCAGTCCTGCTGTATCGACCAGGATAAAGTTATGACCAAACTTATTGTAATGCTGAGCCACAGCATCGCGTGTGGTTCCGGCTACTTCGGTCACTATATGGCGTTCTTCTCCGACTAAGGTATTGATTATTGAAGATTTACCTACGTTTGGACGACCGACTACCGCAATTCTTGGTATCTTTTCATCCGATTCCACCTGCTCTACTTTAGGAAGCAGATCGACTATTTCATCGAGCAGATCGCCGGTTCCCGAACCATTGATCGATGAAACGGTGAATAATTTTTCAATGCCTAAAGCATAAAACTCATTGGCATCGAGACTGCGCTGGTGATTGTCAACTTTATTGACAACAGTTACAACCGGTTTGTCGTTCCTGCGGAGCAGATCGAAAACCGAGATGTCAAGCTCGGTCAGACCGCTCTCAACATCGACCAGAAATACAATCACATCCGACTCCTGGATGGCCAGATTAGCCTGACGACGAATCTCCTCCTCGAACACATCATCCGATCCCGAAACATATCCTCCTGTATCGATGATCGAAAATTCCACACCATTCCAAATTGATTTCCCGTAATTCCGGTCGCGCGTTACGCCCGGCATGTCATCAACAATTGCGGCACGCGATTCGGTCAAACGGTTAAAAAAGGTCGATTTCCCCACATTGGGTCTGCCCACTATTGCTACTATATTACTCATTATCAGATTTTCTATTATTGGATATCGTAACCGAAATTACGAAGCTGACTCTCTTTGTCGCGCCAGTCTTTGGCTACTTTTACAAATATCTCTAAAAATACTTTTTTCTCAAAAAACTCTTCAATATCTAAACGTGCTTCTGTCCCCACTTTTTTGAGCGCTTTGCCCTGATGCCCGATTATGATCCCTTTTTGCGTGTCACGGGCTACATAGATTATCGCACCGATACGAAGGATCTTTGGTTCGTCGACAAAAGATTCGATTCCAATCTCGACCGAATAGGGGATTTCCTTGTCGTAAAACAGAAGAATCTTTTCGCGGATGATCTCCTGGACAAAAAAACGTTCATTGCGATCCGTGAGTTCATCTTTCGGAAAAAACGCCGGACCTTCAGGCAGATTGGCAAGAATCCGTTTAAATACATAGTCAAGGTTGAATTTCTCTTTCGCGGAGATCGGCATTACTTCAGCCTTGGGAAAAAGAGTTCTCCATTGTTCAACCAGTGAGACAAGTTTCTCCTGGTCGGTGAGATCTATTTTGTTAATCAATACAATTACAGGAACTTCTGCCGCTTTTATCTTTTCGAGGTAATCTGCGTTTTTCGAAAAATCTTCCACAACATCGGTCACGTACAAAAGAATATCGGCATCAACCAGGGCAGTATTTACGAACCCCAGCATAGACTCCTGAAGTTTGTACACCGGCTTTAAAATTCCCGGAGTGTCGGAATAAACTATCTGAAAATCTTCACCGTTGACAATCCCCTTGATACGGTGACGTGTGGTCTGCATTTTCGATGTAATTATCGAAAGTTT
Organism: Bacteroidales bacterium; assembly: GCA_038240855.1. Taxonomy (GTDB): domain Bacteria; phylum Bacteroidota; class Bacteroidia; order Bacteroidales; family Prolixibacteraceae; genus JAAFHB01. Next base: position 7,654 of record JBBRGI010000175.1, read on the forward strand.
TTCACCAACCATCGCATTCATTAAAGTTGATTTTCCTACGTTTGGATT
>JBBRGI010000176.1:0-7699 GCA_038240855.1 Bacteroidales bacterium
TGGGTTACCTCGCCACGGAAGCCGGAAATGAAAAGGGTAAGAAAATTAATATTTCTGATCTCCCGGTTAAGGAAGGTAGCTTAAGCATAGATGGAGAGCGCAATATTCTTAATATTAAACAGGTAGGAAATTACAACGGCATTATGGCGGTACAGCAGGGAACCGATAATTCTATTTCAGCCGGTCAGACCGGTAAAAATAATTACCTGTTTGTATTGCAGAAGGGGATCTTTAATACGGTTACGGATTACAATCAGGAAAATTATTCAAGCAGCATTTTGTATGACTCAATCGTCCAGATTGGTGATCATCTGGAGCTTAAGTCACACGAAGCCTCCAAGCCGAAACCCAACCAAAATATTTTTATGCAATCGGGTACCAATTTATCCCTTGTATTCAATAACGATTTATTGAACTCAGTGGGAGGTGTGGCGATCAACCAGACCGGCAGGGATATGAAGGTGGTTATTGACCAGTCCTTCTTCTCCTTTCCCATGAAGTAGCCGAATGCATCGTTGTCTTCATGAATTTATTCTCTATCCTCTAAACATGTCATTAAGTTGTCCGGGCTTAATTATTTTCCAGTTTGTCTGTTTTCCTTCTGATTTTTTTGCCACTAAGTAATCGGGATTGGCGAAACTCCAACATCAAAGCAGATAACCTTAAAAATGTAATTGTATTTATACTCAATTGACCTCAGAGAGGTCACATGTTTATAGAAAATGAAATGAAAATAAGGTATTCGACTCCGGCGGAGTCGCATGTTGCTCTTTCACTACATATTTCTATAAACATACAAACCCGCTGGGTTTGAAATAAAGGTATTGTGTATCAATTATATGAAAAGAGTTACAATGGAGACACCAGGGCACAAAGGCGCACAAAGAAATTGTGTAAACATATCGTCTCCCTTTTTTTCCTGCCACTAAGGCACCAAGCCACGAAGGGGCACTAAGAAATCTTTTAAATTATCATCGCCCTCCTTTACGTAAATCCGCGTAATCCATTTTAATCCGTGTTATCTTTTTATCGCTACTTTTGTATCATAACAAATGAATGATGCAGGTAAAAGTACCCTTAAAGGAATTGAATTCGCGGATTGAGCGTTTCAGAAATCAAATGGATCAGAGTTGTCCCGGCTGGGAGATAACGGTAGTTTTCAGCAAAATAAATCTCTACTATTTTACAGGAACCATGCAGGAAGGGGTATTGTTTATCCCAACGAACGACGTGGCTGTTTTATGGGTGCGGCGCAGTTACGAGCGGGCCGTTGCGGAATCGCTTTTCCCGGCGATTAAACCCATGGAGAGTTATCGGGATGCTGCTGTGACCATGAAAAACCTTCCGGGCACAGTTTATCTCGAGAAGGAGATCGTTCCCCTCGCGATGCTTCAGCGTTTTCAGAAGTACTTCCCCTTTTCGGTCATCGAAGCGGCTGATCTTCAGATTGCAGCGGTGCGTTCAATCAAAAGCAGGTATGAGCTTGATTTGATGGAACAGTCGGGTAAAATCCACCAGTATGTTACCGAGGAGCTTGTACCGGGAATGCTCCGGGAGGGGATGAGTGAGTCAGAATTTTTTAGTGATCTCTATACCGCACTTGTCCGTGAAGGGCATCATGGAGTAACCCGTTTTGGAATGTTCGATACCGAATCGATTCTCGGGCAGATCGGATTTGGCGAGAGTTCCATTTATCCGACATCATTTAACGGACCCGGCGGTAATTATGGCATGAGTCCTGCCGTGCCGATTCATGGCAGCCGGACGCGTAAACTCAGGAAAGGTGACCTTGTTTTTGTAGATGTGGGCTGTGGTGTCGAAGGTTATCATACCGACAAAACAATGACCTATATGTTCGGCCAATCTCTGCCCGATGAAGTGATTAAAATTCATCTTCAATGTGTTGATATTCAAAATAATATTGCTTCGATGCTTAAGCCGGGTGCAATACCTTCTGTTATTTACAATGAAATTCTTAGCGGATTGTCTCCTGAATTTCTGAAGAATTTTATGGGTTTCGGTAGCCGTACCGTGAAATTCCTGGGTCATGGCATCGGGTTGACGATCGATGAACTGCCGGTGATTGCCAATGGTTTTGATGAGCCGATCCGCGAAGGGATGGTCTTTGCCCTGGAACCAAAAAAGGGAATACCAAATGTGGGAATGGTAGGCATCGAAAACACCTTTATCGTGACGCCTGATGGCGGGCGGAACATCACCGGAAAGCATCCGGGACTGTTGTTCGTAACTTAATGAAAGAATGAAGGAATGATGGGATTGAAAGATTTCTTACGATGAGCAATATATTTTTGAGGGATTGATATGACCCGAGCCTACGGCTCACAGGACAAAGTGAGTGTCGCAGTTTTGACTGGACTGAAGTCCAGCCTTACAATATGACCCGAGCCAACGGCTCTGAAAAGTGTTATAGAAATGTTCGGATGTTGTCCTTGAGTAAACAGGAAGCCAACTGGTGAAAAATTTTCTTGAACCTATTGCTTTTGGAAGTGCCGTAGGCACGAATAATAGTGTAACGCCGGATTTAAATCCGGCGAAAATGAGAACTATCTCACAAAAAGGAGTGCCTTAGGCACGATCCATATATTTATCTGAAATTAAGTTTATTTCAATAATAAGGCCATCTCAGATATTAATTGAAACGGCCTTATTTCGTAATAGCGTAAAAACCCTTAGTTTTTCTTTTTCTTCATCATAAAATAACCTCCCACACCAACTAAAACAACTGCACCCGCAATCAAAACATAGGTTGATGTTGAGTTGCTTTTCGGTGCTTCGTCGGGAGCTGCAGCATCATAAAATACAGGTTTTGCTGCTTTATCGGCATTGATTGAATCTTTCTTTGCTGAAGGCAGATCCTGTGCAAACGCCATGCTTAAACCACCCAGGCACAGCATTATGGCCATCGAAATCAATAAAATTGTTCTTTTCATACTTCAACTATTAATACTTATTTATTTATAGAATTTAAAAGTTCATCATACTTTCGCGCGACACCGGGATGCGACTTCCGATACGTATCGGCAAGGGCTACTATTGCGGGTTTATAACCGGGATTCAACGTCAGGCAAGTTTTTAACAACCCTCGCGCCCTGTCTATGTCGCTGTCCAACAGTAATTTCGACAATCCAACATAAGCCTCGTAATATTTCCGGTTGTACCCGATCAACGTTTCGTAATATCGGATCGCTTCCCCCGGATGTTCCAGTTTGACGGCAATGTTTCCAAGGTACATTAAAACAGGTTCATAACCCGGATTTATTTTCAGCGCCGATTGAAGAACAATCCGTGCACTGTCAATCTCATTTTCCCTTACCAGTGCGACCGCAAAATTATAAAAGATTAATTCATCCTGTGTATTAATCTTAACGACTTCCCTAAAAAATCTTACTGCTTCGGCCGAATCGCCCTTTTTCAGCGCCTCATAGCCACTAAAATCGAGTGTAGTTTCCCGTTTCAGCACGGCACAGACCGGAACCGAATCGGCATAAATTATGTGTATGGCATTCTTTGGTGGCCATATTTTGTCTTTAAGTTGATTTGCCGGGATATAACTGTTGGCAACGATCATATAATCCCATTCTTTCTGGCTGCGTTGGTCATACTGACAATAGAAGGTCTGAATACCGGGACGATCACGGAAATACCAGTTCACCGAAAAATTGGTGGCAATTTTAACGGGTTTTGCCTGGTTGGTGTTCTCCAGATAATCCGAAAGCCACTCCGCTCCGCCACGTATGGTATGATAATAATAATCAGTTTCATAATCTCCGTAAGCCCCGTTAAGACCACCTGTCAGTTGATTGTAATACAAATAGTAATACGGGTGGTTTCGGAGCATAAACCGGACCGGGTGGATGGCTGATATCAAGATAAAAAGTAGTACTGCAACGATCAGGTATTTGTTTTTTAAATAGCTAATCAACGTTGAAAATCCAATCGCTGCCAATAAAATTAGGGGAGGATAGATAAACAAAAAATGACGCCATGACCCATAAAGATTTGATTTTTCCCAGATCACGAAAACAACGGGAAACAAAATTGAAAAAATAAGGAATCCGTACTTTAACAGGTTTGTTTCAGTGATAATCTTTTTTGATAACGCGATAAAAGCTGCAATACCGGCAAATAGGATGACCGGAATAGTAATGGCCATATATTTCGGCAGGTAATACCACGGCATAAAATCGGACCATTCTATCTTTCCTTCAAAGAGTTGCATTAATGTGGTTGGAAACTGTGTCATTACAAGATATGATTCCCACACATGGAGGATCGGATTCAATTGTGCATAAGGCCATAAAAGCAGTCCAAGAAACCATGCTGAGATTGAAATTATAAATACCCGGATCAACTTACTACGAAAAAACGATATATCGAACTCTTTGTTGTAGAGATATTTAAAGACGAAGTAAAGGGCCAGGAAAAAGAAAAGATAGCAGATCAGCAGTAAGCCACCGGGTCGTATGCTGATCGAAAAGGCGATACTGGCAATAAGCAGTAACAGATCTTTGATCGTTTTTTTATTTTCAATAAAGAGAAATCGTTGCGTAAAGTAGATGGCAGCTATATAACTCAGCGCAAATGGGATATCTTTCAGATTGTTCTGGGAATGTCCAAGGAAAGTGGGAGAGAGGGCGAAAAGCAAAATCACGATTATCCCGGTTCCGTAGCCCGCAAGCCAGATGGCAAAAAATGCGGTGACAATAACTGTAAGCCAGCCTGCCAGAGAGCACGATATATGCCGGAAGAGAAACACATCGCCGATGTTAAACCACCTGATGAATATGGTAGTCAGGTTATCAAACGACTGGCCGTAATATTTTAGGTGGGTTACAGGTGTATGGAGGGCAGTGGTATCTTTTCCCAGGGAAGCAAAATAATTGTAGACATATACCGATTGATCGTAATGCAGGTATTCATCACCCGATATTCCGGCATCGACACCCCCTTTCAGCATAAACAAAAGAAGAAGTCCGGCAACTAGGTAAAAGATATATTTTAACCGGTTGTTGGTCATTTTGTTACCGTGTTCCCGTCGTAAAATTTCTTAACGAAATAGATAGGCCTGTTTTGTGATTCCTTATAAATCCGGTAAACATATTCACCTACCACTCCCAGGGAGACGAGCTGTATTGAACCCAGGAAATAGATACTTAGCAGGGTGGAAGACCAGCCGAGCAAGGCAAATCCGAACATTTTGGCAATCAGTACATAGATTCCGGCACACATAAAAATAACCGTGCCGGTCAGTCCAAGATAGAGGCAGAATTTGATCGGAAATCTCGAAAAGGCAAAGATGGCATCCGATGCAAGAACAAACAGTTTGGTAAGACTCATTTTCGGTTCACCTTCCGATCGTTCATCCCTGACAAATTCGACATATCCCTGTTTGAAACCGATAAAGGAACGGAGACCGGGTAAGTAGCGGACTTTCTCCTTCATCCTTAATAACGCGTTCACTGCCTCGCGTTTCATCATCGAAAAATTACCTGTATTTTCCATGTTTTGCATCACTGCAATATTCCGGAACAACAGGTGGAAGAGAAAAGTATAGAAATTCCGGCTGTTACGGCCTTTTCGTCCGGTGCGCAGTCCGCTGATAATATCGAAATTTTCCTCATTGATTTTACGGTACATCTCACCGAACAGCTCGGGAGGGTCCTGCAAATCACCATCCATCATGGCCACGATTTCGCCTGAAGCGTGTTCGAGTCCTGCCGTAAATGCTGCCTGGTGACCGAAATTTTTAGAAAGTGATAATACCTTGATTTTTTGATTTTCCTTCCGCCAGTTCAGCAAATATTCAAGACTATTGTCCACGCTTCCGTCATTTACAAAAATGATCTCGTAGTCCGTAACGAAAGATTCCAATGCCGAAACGGTCTGTTTTACAAGATCGTCGATCAGTCCTTCTTCATTGTAAATTGGAATTACGATTGAGAGCATAGCGTTGCTTTTTATTAATTACAGCGGCAAATCAGTTGTAAATTTACATAAATCTTCTAAACCAGGTGTTCCTTATAAATGGCAGCCCAGGGCTCCCGCATTTTTCTGGTGAGCATACTGTTGGCCATTTCGTTGTTAATGAATTGTTCAGCTTTGGGATCCCAATCGAGATCTTGCTGTAATTTCATGGCAATGTTGCCCAGATGGGACATGGTGATTGAACGGTGACCAATCTCTGCGGGAGCAATCGTTTCTTCCCGCGATATTACACAGTCAATAAAGTTACGGAAGTGATTGTCGCTTTTGTACAGCTTGATTTCTGAAGGGGCAATTACTGTATCCTTAAGATTTTCGGGGAAAACCTGGTGATTTCCGCGGTTGGCCTTTGCCCATCCTTCCGACCCGTGAAAGGTAACGCCTCCGGGAAGTTTATTCGAAACAATAAGTTTAACCCCATTGGCATAGATACATTCGAAATAGAATTCGGTGGCAGTATTCCAGATAGGATGCTGCGCCCATTCGGCTTTTGCATTTTGAATCTTAACAGGACCGGTGTATTCTGTTCCCATACCCCATTGGGCAATATCGGGATGATGTCCGCCCCAGTCGGTGACCTGTCCCCCGGAATAATCGAGTACCCAGCGAAAGTTCACATGAGTCCGTGCCGGGCAGTAAGGGGCATCGGGTGCAGGTCCGAGCCAGGTGTTATAATCAAATCCTTCGGGCACAGGAATCGGTTCGGTAAGATGACCTGTTTTTCCATAGTCAGGTGTTCCTGAAGGAAGACCGCACTCAACGGTTTGCAACTGACCAATCCGTCCGTTTCTCACCAGCTCACACACCCGCCTGAAATTTTCGTCAGAGCGTTGCTGACTTCCTGTCTGGAATATAACCCCGTATTTTTTTACAGCATTGGCCATTGCCCTTCCCTCGGGAATGGTTAAGGCAAGGGGTTTCTGACAATAAATATCTTTGCCCGCCCTTGCTGCCATCAGCACCGGGATAGAATGCCAGTGGTCAGGAAGTACTACTTCAACCGCATCAATATCTTTTCGGGCAATAACCTCCCTGAAATCTTCGAACCCCAGGCAGCCCGTGTACTTTTTCCCGGTTAATTCGGAGTAAAATCCGTTGACGAGATTAATTCCGATTTCCCTGCCCCCCGTTTTGCCGTCCCAGTATCCTGTACTTTGTTTGTTTACGTCACAAATACCGGTGATCTGAACCCGCTTATCCGTTACAAAATCGCGGATATCATTCATAGCCTGGTTCCCAGATCCGATAAATGCCAGGTTGATCCGGTCGGATGGGGCAGTATTGCCGTTTTTTCCGCGGGCACAGGCCGAAATAATGGTTGGTACAGCAATGACCGAGGCCGCAACTGAACCGGAAAGTTTAATAAAACCGCGTCTGTTAAGATTACTCATTGCAAAGGAATTTTGTTAAAATATACTGAAAGAGGAGTTATTTATTATAATTTAAGGCCTGCTGAAAAAATTATAAAATCAAATATTAAAAATCCCCCTTGGTCCTCCTTTTTCTAAGGAGGAGATGTTCAAATTTAACCGACATCCTAATGAAATTTGTGCTAAAATATTCATTTATAAGCCAATAAATCGCTTTAAACGAACTCCCCCTTTCCCGAAAGGGGGTCAGGGGGGATTTGCATAATTTATACTCCATATAGTAGACGCTATCCGCCAGCTGGCGGTCGCGAAGATTTAATAATTTA
>JBBRGI010000177.1:0-7558 GCA_038240855.1 Bacteroidales bacterium
TCGGTACGCAAAACCGGATTGATGGATTTTATTTTACTCCATAGTGTCAAATCTCATGGAATGTACTGGGATTCAAAAACAGAGGGACAAAGTTGTTTAAGATTAATACACGATGAAATGCAAAAGAGTAAGCTGTTTTAAATAATGTTTGAAGAAAAGGCAGTCAATGTTTTTGAATACAAAATATATATGTGGATTAGCTTCCTGAAGAAATGGGCAGAGCATTTTCAATGAATCCGGTATTGGAAACTGCGGTTCAGGTTGGCAAAGGGAAACGAATCCCGGTTACCAAAATTGCTGAGGGAGAATTTCGCCTTGACCTAAAAACCGGAGATGAAATCGTTCTTTCACCAGAAAATAAAGATGTAAAAGCAATTTTGAACGCTGTTTCTCATACTTCCGCAGAATTAAATTTATATGGCGTGAAAAAAGGGAAACAACTTCCGAAGAATCAGGATTGGCCATTGCCCGATTACAACTATATGGATTAACCGATCAAATACATTTGTTTTTTCTTCGAATCAAAATAATTATGTCGTTATTGGTCTGGTTTGCTAACTAAGAAGAGCAGTTTCACTGCGACCTCTTTGTAGTACAAAAACAAATTATTAGTTCTAAGCCGTGTAGCGGTGACCTCTAAATTTATCATCAAAACAAGCAGCACAAGATCGCCTCAAAGTTATGGTTCGGCTACTGCTGCCAAAGTTTTCAGGACATTCATGCTCGATTCTTTCCCGGAAAATCACAAAACCCACTGAATATCAGTAGGTTTTGTATTATTGTGGTGCCCAGAACAAGACTCGAACTTGCACAACCTTGCGGTCACTAGTCCCTGAAACTAGCGTGTCTACCAATTTCACCATCTGGGCTTGGAGGGTGCAAATATAGGCCTAATTCCAGATTCCCCAAACGATTTGAGTAATTTTTTAAGAAGTTATATTCAAAAGATGCAAAAGGGAGATTTTAACTCATCCTATCGCACTTCCCATCTTTAAGCTAACGCAGCAAATTGTCAATAGCAGAATTGCCGAATTGTCAAAATTGCCGAATTTTTTTAATTTGACTCTATGACTCTGTCTCATTTTCTCTTCTTCGACCCTAACTCTGACTCTCTCCCTCTCTCCCTTTCTGTCTCAACCCGCTAATGCCTCCCCTTCCCTTCCTTTATTCTCAACCTGATATCGCACGATTCCTCTGAGAAAAGATAATCACGTGTAGAATCCGGAAGAAACTCAAGTACTTCATTCAGTTTATCGGATTTAATTGCTTCGCGAATCTTCGAAGCACTGATAAAACCGAGTGAATTTTCTTCTCCGGAACCAACAGCCTTTCTGCGAACTTCAATCACTTCGACACCATATGCCGGCAAAATTGATTTCATAGCCTGGTTATAAGCCGCAGTCGTGGCACAATAAAGCTCGGTTCCCACATAGCGTTTTTTAATACCTAAAACCGGTACAACATAATTGGCAAAAATCCGGACATCGAGTTCAGCCTGCTTCTGCATTACATCACTGATCATTTCATTTTTAAGGAAATAAGACGGAAAAATGGTTCCTGAAACAATGTACATACCGCCGCGTACCATCACAACATTTTTTAATTGCCCTATTCCTTTGCGGATCAGTTCCCATCGTACCGAAAACGGGAATGCCGAAAGATCTTCTTCGACCACAAACAGGTACACCAATTCGTTTTCGTTACTGGCCTTTTCGATCAGAAATTTATGCCCAATGGTAAAAGGATTACAATTTACAACAATGGCAGCCACATCATCGGATTTAACCGGAACAAGCAACGTTTTCAGGTACTCCTGGTAAGTAAATATCGATTCAAAACCAAACTCCAGCACGGCAAACAGGGGCTCAGCAGTGGCAATCAATGTATATCCAAGGCCACAGAACCTTACGGAATTTTCCGGACGAGTAAATACAAAGGTATGTTTATAGATCTTTAAAAGCTTCTCCGTCATATAAGTGACAATCAAAGCAAAGGCCGTGGTATCACGAAATTTCGGGGCAACGGCCACATATTTCAAAATTCGTCCCAGATGCGATCCTGTTCCAACCAATTCGCCTTTCAGATTATATACAATCATCGTGCATTCGACCTCCGACCGGTCGAATACGAAACCGAGGCCGGAGAGAAAACCTTTTGCCAGCTTATAATCAAAAGGATTGTCGAGGTCAAGGGTCTCCTGTCGAAAATCGGTATCTTCAAAAGTCATTACTAATATATTTGGATGTTTAGTGAGGGGTGAATTTTTTCAGGACCTGAACATTCATCCCCTCACTTATCAAAATTCCTGTCGTTCATCGGCCCTGATCACCAATCGTACAAAAATAGTCACTGCAAGCAGATCGGCGGAACCACCCGGCGAAATATTTTCATTTTTGCAAAAATCAATCACTTCCGCATAGTTGCTCTCATTGTAGTTATCCAAAGCGCTTTTACACAGGTTCTGAAATGTGGTCAACACTCCATGACCGCGACGATAAAGGATATTCGTATCGTTATTAATTGATGCAATTGCCAGAAAACTTTTGGTGAGGGCTTCCTCATTCAATTGATCAACACTATTCAACTGAGCTAAACCATGTCTGAAAACCGTCTCCAATCCGTTTTCAGCCTCGCCGCGTGCACCTCCAAATCCATATTTAAGGAATATTTTCTCACCATGGCTTTTTAAGGAACCGGTTGAATCAGCGAGTTCCCGCTTTACAAGACCCTGACAAATAGTACCGATAAGTCTCCGAAATTCATCGGTATTAAACCGGTGACTCTGGCTGAGTAATTTTCCGCACGCGAACAATGAAAGACCCATTAAAAAGATGATCCCTTTTTGGGTATTGATATTACAGGTAGCCTCGCACATCGACGCTTCCATGCGTAAACCAATGTTACGTATAAGTGGCAATGCCTTTCGGAGATCCTTGTCACGGAAAGCCAAACCTTCGCGGATCAGCTCACCAAACCATGGAGATATAGCGGCGGTAGAGTCAATAAAGGTCTGATAAGTCATATCTGTATGACTGCCATTGCTCAACTTATCGACAAGCCCGGGTTTCGGGGTAAGTGAAACTTCGTAAAGAATTGCCTGCTGCGCCAGCGAAGAAAGCTTTTTAACAATCGAAGTTTCCAGCTGCTGCTGGTTATAACCCGCTATTTTGGGAAACATAAAAGCTCTTAATTCATCTGCCTCGTGAGCATTTTCCCGCCGGCACTCAATCGCCGGCCTTTCAAGACAGAAGAAGCACAATTTTGATATTCCGGAGGAGATTGTATTTCCTGCCTGATCGTTTAAATCGGCATCAATAAACCGGCCCAACGGATGATTTTGCTCAAAATCTTCACAGATATGTTTGATTTCCTGAAGGCTTAAAACACCGGGGATAAATGGAACCAGAAAAAAATCTCCGGCTGCATCACCCATTTCTATCGCTTCGTTATCAATAATATCAATCTGGTACGCTTTTAATTTATACCTAAAATCACGCAGGCAATAAGCAAAGAAAGTTTTTAAGAGCTGATTACTTTTCGGAAAACCGGGAACGTTAAGTGTTAAACTCAGACCGGACCAACCTTTCCGTGAAAGTTGCATTTTCAGATTTACCCGTTCATCACGGGCAGCTAATATGGATTTGAGCGGTTCTGTCATTATTCATTTATTTCTCCTTAAGCTGATGAATCACATCGATAATAGTACCATCCCGGTATTCGACAATGCCTACAATTTTATCCGTATATTCAAGTGGACCCGGAATCCCCGTTATCTTATCCACTTCAATTTCAAGATCATGAATATCTTTAACATTCAGACCTGCTCTCCTGAGATTTTCCTCCAGTTCCTTAAATGCCGGGTTCACACATATTCCGCGTTCGGTTACCAGCACATGGACTGTTTCACCGGGAGTTACAATCGTATGGACCCGTTTTTTGATAATGGGAATACGTCCACGGAATGAGGGACAAACCACCACGGTAAGTTTTGCGCCCGAGGCAGTATCGGAATGACCTCCGGATGCGCCACGAATATTGCCTTCGGAACCCGTTATCACATTTACATTAAAATCAACATCAATCTCAAGTGCTCCCAAAACCACGACATCGATTTTATTCGTGATGCATCCGCAATTGAACGGATTCGCATAAAGGGCTGCAGGTATCTCAATATGATGACGATTATTCAACAATGAATTACTCACTACCGCATCAAAAGATTGTACGTCAAATATGGTCTCGAAGAGGCCCTCATTGAGCATATCCACACAATATGAAGTAATGCCGCCCAACATAAAACTACCTTTCAGCCCTCTTACCTTCATCTTCTCACGAATGAATTTGGCTACGGCCAGCGAAGCGCCACCGGCACCAACCTGGAAGGCAAATCCTTGCACAAAGAATCCCGAATGTTCAATCACATCGGCAGCGAGTTTTGCAATCCGCAGATCCATAGGTGATTTAGTGATACGGGTTGTTCCTGTTGCAATTTTAGAGGCATCACCTATAGTGTCGACCAATACCACGTGGTCGATGAAATTCTGAGAGATCGAAAGGGGAATACATGGATAATTCACCAGGTTATCTGTTACCACGATCACCTGTTTAGCATACCTGGCATCAATAACCGCATAACCAATCGAACCAAAAGCCGATTTTCCGATCGATCCTGTGGCATTTCCTTCACAGTCGGCTGCAGAAGCAGGAATGACTGCCAGATCGATCTGAATTTTACCGGTATGAATGCTGCGGACCCTTCCCCCGTGTGAGTGAATCACAACCGGAGTATCGAGGATTCCCAAAGCGATGGCACGACCTAGCTGGCTCCGGATACCCGACGAGAAAATCCGCGTAACTGTTCTGTCTTTAAGATATGGAAGGATCGGGTCATGACACTCATTGAGCGAAGATGAAGCCAATGTAATATCCCGGATACCCATGTTATGTAGTATCGTAAGTGTCTGGACAAGAAGAATATCGCCATTACGAAGATGATGATGGAACGAGACAGTCATCCCATTGTGAGGATTGCTTCGGATAATTGCCTCTTCGAGTGTTTTACACAATTTACTCTGGTGAGGCAGGTACGCTTTATTCGGGGCGGGAATGGTTGGCTCATCCATCCATCCTTTACGCAGTTTAGTCAATGCACCCTGAAAAGGTTCCAATTTCCCTATTCCCTCAATAAATTCAGGAATTTCCCTCCCTAAACTATTTAACATTGCGGATAAATTTTAAAATATTATACCTGATTTTGAAAGTCAGTGGCCAAATTCAAAAGCAACTGGCGGTTAGCGGCTTGCGACTGGCTGTTTACTGCTAACAACATATGAACTGCTAATTTATTAATATGTACTTTTAGCCGGCTGCCATTAGCTACCAGTAACAACCTCAACATTCGCCAGCCTCAGAATATATTCAGCCCGTGCGACTACCGGCGCATCTACCATCTTACCGTCGATGGCAAAAACACCGATACCATCAGCGATGTTGGCTCTGAACTCTTTCACGATCCGGTATGCTTTCCTGATCTCCTCTTCTGTGGGAGTAAAAACCTCATGTATGATATCGATCTGACGCGGATTGATTACCGCTTTACCGGTAAATCCGATTTTTTTGGCATACTCGGTTTCTTTGCGTAGTCCCTCCTCGTCGTTGACATCGGGAAAAATAGTATCAATAACATCGATATGGCTTGCCTTGGCAGCCATCACTATCCGTTTCCGGGCAAAATCGATTCCCAGACCATCCGGAGTATAGATAATATTCATATCTGCCGTAAGGTCCTGTCCTCCGATTGTTATGGCATCCACACGGGAAAACATACTCGCGATATTAAATACATTCTGCACCCCCATTGCGGTTTCGATCATCGCGTGAAGGGTCATTTTATTGTGAGGCAAACCATGCCTGTCCTCAATCTTTTCAATAATCCGCAATAATTCAGCGACCTCTTCGGGTGATTCGGTTTTAGGATAACGGATGGCCGAAGGTTGCAGCGGAACGATCTCTTCAAGGTCAGCCAGGCCAAAGGGTGTGCTAAGGTGATTAACCCTGACACAAATTTCTGCATCATAAAAGTCAACGACCTTTATCATATTTCTGACCAGTGTCCGGGCAGCATCTTTTTGGTTCAGGGCAACAGCATCTTCGAGATCGAGCAGGATACTGTCGGCTCCGTAAATTCCCCCCTGCTGAATCATTGCCGGGTTATTTCCCGGAATGTAAAGCATTGTTCTGCGCTTTTTAGAATTTCTTATCATGGCTGTTGTGATTATTTCACAGTCCCCTCCTGGAGTTCGAGTGAGCGTTTGATCGCGGTTTCGAGCCGGGCTTTAATCGTGGGCTCAAGGGCCCCTTTATCTTTTGCAATTAAATGGATATCGGTCATTTCGTAGTGATCGAGCATATCTTCAACAATACGATTGAAACTTGACCCGAACTGTTGCATGACGGTTGATGAAATCTCCAGCTTTCTCCCCGCATTATCAGGAAGTGGTTCGATCAGGAAAATCACATCGCTCGATTCAAAGGTGCCGGACTGAGCGGCTATTTTTGGCTTCATAAGCTAAAGATTATTAAAATTTTATCAATTACTTTCCTGAATGAATTTATCCCTAAAGCATCCATCTTCGTTTGATTCCGGGATCAGTGATTTTTCAAACTCACCTCCGGTGAAATGACCGCTTCAGAATGCTTCGGCAACAAATTATCACAAAAGTAGGACTTTAATTTGGAAATGAGGTGGCCGGTTAAGTGTTTATAATCTGAAATTCAGTGAAGGCCTGAAGAGTCGAGAAGAGACAAGTGAAGGCCTGACTTGTTCAGGGTACGAACAAGTCAGGAAACAAACCCACCTTATTTCAGAAACTGTTCCCTCTTTTGGAGATTAGTTAATCCGCCAAGTAAAAAGATAATACTGCTTAAGAACAGGAAAAGTCGGTTCTTCTGTGAAATCTGGGCCCAGATTACTTCATTCATCCTGTCGGGAATGGAATAGGGATTGTGAAATACATTCCATTGCGTCCGGTCGAGGAGATCAATCATCATCATTAAAATCACCCCGATTATTATCATTACGACAGCAGTTCCATTACCATTCTTAATGATTGTTGAGACCAGAAATGCGAGACATCCCAGGAAACTGACTGGAAACATCAATTCCCATGACATTTCAAACACCGGATATGGAATCAATCCATAATAACCGACCCAACAGAACAGATAAAGGAAAAACCAGGTAAGCATAAAAATCATAAATAGCCTCACCAGCCATACTTTATAACGATAATCGGGAATGCCGAAGAGAATCTCCAATATTCGTGAATCAGCGTCGTTCTGTATTCCAAAAACGGTCGGGTAAAAGACCAGTAATATCCCCGGGAAAAAGAGTATGCCATAAACCGATGAGGAATTGTAACCAGGAGAATTAAATACCAGGCTGATCGATAAGAGAATAAAAAAGACAAGTGCTGCGATCACAAACCAGATGAACCTTCCGGCAAAAATAATTTTAAGATTGTAACGGGCCATTCTTTGGATCAGGTCCACCCAGAAA
>JBBRGI010000178.1:0-7549 GCA_038240855.1 Bacteroidales bacterium
ATGCCTCGTTTTGGATGTGTCAATGAGAGAAGGAACCAGCTTCACGAAGTTATTCGGCTTTCGGGAATGAATCTGGTAATAAATGATAACGATCACCCCCTGATTATAAAAGTCGCATCGATCCAGGCTGCCCGTATGCAGGTCTACTTTATTGATAATGAAGATTATTTTCAAAGGAAATTTGCCACCGCAAACGATGAGGGAATTGAATTCGATGACAATGACGAACGGGCAATCTTCTTTGCCAGGGGCGTACTTGAGACGGTAATAAAATTACGATGGTCTCCCGATATCATCCATTGTCATGGTTGGTTTACGGGAATGATTCCGCTTTTTGTTAAAAAAACCTACAAAGACAATCCCCTCTTTGCGAATTCAAAAATAATCTATTCGGTCTATAAAGACGAGTTTCAGACGCCCCTCAATAGCCTGATGGCATCCAAAATTGCCGAAGACGGGATAGATATCAATGAAATTTCAAAATTAAAGGAACCCACTTTTGTCAATCTGAGTAAATTGGCAATTGATTATTCCGACGCAACTATAAAGGGCAGTGAAAGCATCAATAGTGAAGTGGAAGGTTATATGAAGGATTCGGGCAAGCCGTTTCTCGATTATCAATCAAAGGAATCATATATCGATTCCTACTTCGATTTTTACAATATTTTTTAATAATTTGCGCCGGAATTAATTAAAGTTAAAAACATTGAAAGACAGATATTTAGAATTGAAGAACCTTATTGTAGCGATTCTTCTTTTTACGGTAGTGCTTTGGGGTTGCCAAAAAGGTGATCAGACACTGGGAATTAATCAACTGCCCGGAGTGAAGATTCTGAACACTTATTATTCCCCGAATGATCCGGGTATACTCACTTCTATTTCAACCGACCAGAAAATAAGGGTCGACCGACCGGTATACAACCTGTTGGGAAGCTTTAACGATCCGATTTTCGGTCGGACCGATGCAGCATTCGCTGCGCAGTTTCGCCTCCCTTATCATCCTGATTATACGCCCGATGCACAGATAGATTCGATAGTCTTAAGGATGAGTTATAAGAAAATCTACGGAGATACCATAAGCAGTCAGACTTTAAACGTGTATGAATTAACAGGTGGACTGAATTACAATGCCCAATATCTCTCTTCCTACAATCTGAGAAATATCATCGGAGCAGAACCAATCGGAACAGGTACCTTTATTCCAAAATTCAGAACCGACTCCTTGCAAAGAGATACAGTCCAACAAGTTATAAGCTTACGCCTAAAAAATTCATTCGGAAGTTATTTATTGGGTATCGACTCCACTCAAATGACTGATAACGAAGTATTTACTACTGTTTTTAAGGGCCTGTACATCGGAGCAGCCCCGTTGAGCAGAAGAGGAACACTCGTTAGCATTGATGCTTCGGCTTCGATGATCGTACTGTATTATCATGATGCAGCACATGATACGCTTGGATTTGCTTACCGTGTTACGGCTAATTCGGCCAATGTATCAAGTTATTTTCATGACTATACCTCGGCAAGATTTAAACCAAATTTAGATCAGGCGGTTAATTCTGATTCGCTTATTTACATTCAAGCAACAGGCGGGATCAAATCCAAGATTATGGTTCCTTCTCTTTCTGCATGGAAAGATTCGACCAATTTCGTGATCAACAGGGCTAAGCTTACTTTTCATGTTGATACGATCATGAGCGATTACAGGCGTTATCCGATGCCGGACAGGTTATTTCTTAAAGTTATTACCGACGCGGGCGAAGAGGTATTCCCTGCCGACAGCCAGTTATCAAGCAGCTATTACGATGGAGTTTATAACTATACAAACGGTACCTACTCATTTAATATAACACAGCACCTTCAGGAACTGATCACAGAGTTGAATAAACCAACTCCGTCATTACACAACAACGGATTCTATCTGGTACATTCCGATCGTAACAATACGGCTAAAAGAGTTGTTCTCAAAGGGTTTGGAAGTTCAAAACCGGTGGAATTAAATGTGACCTATACACGTTACAAATAAAAAACAACGTTATCGGGTTAGCCAGGTATAGTTGATTGAACTTTTGTAATTTTGTAATTCAGAAAATTCAAAATCAGATCCGATTGGCAAATAAAATACTTTTATTCGTAATAATAGTAATTGGATATTTCTCTTTCTTCACCTCATGCGCAAATATTGGAATGCCATCAGGAGGATTGAAGGATTCAATTCCACCTGTGGTCGAACGCAGCGTCCCCGCCTTTAATCAGACAAATTTTACGGATCAGAAAATACGGCTCACGTTTAACGAATTTGTAATATATGAAGGACTTAACGAAAAATTCGTTGTATCACCACCCATAAAAAAGAAGCCAATTTTCCGCACCAAGGGAAAAACACTGCTGATCGATTTAAATGAGAAACTCAAAGAGAATACAACTTATTCGCTCGACTTTAAAGACGGTATATCAGATAATAACGAAAGAAATCCTTTACGTAATTTAAGGCTGGCATTCTCTACCGGACCCCAATTTGATTCACTAAGGGTAGTTGGATTTGTCAAGGATGCATTCAATCTTGAGCCGGTAGCAAATTCATATGTGCTGCTCTATCGCGGTAAATCTGATACACTTGTTTACAAAACGATACCCGACTTTATTGCCAAAACCGATTTTCAGGGATTTTTCGCCGTCACCAATCTGCCCGCCGACACATTCCAGGTCTTCGGCCTCAGTGACGTGGACAATAACCTCAGGTTCACACCAGGGGCAGACTCCATATCATTTATCGATCATCTGATTATACCCTCTGCCACGTATCTGCCCATGAGCGACACCACAGTCACGGGAATGGACACACTTTTGATTTTTGGCAAAACAAAATTCGCGCCCGATCCGATCCATCTGCTCCGTTTCAGCGAAGAGTTTTTCGATCTGCGGCTCGACAAATATGTCCATCCCACGCGTAGAGTTGTTGATCTGACCTTTACACAATCAGTGACTGACACTTTTAATATTGAGCCGCTTAATTTCGAAGCAAAGGAAGGCTGGCGTTATACTGAAATGTCAGCCAACTCCGATTCAATAAGATTCTGGCTGACAGATTCGATGGTCTACAACAAAGATACCCTGATATTTAAACTTTCGTATCTTCAGCAGGATAGCCTGAAAGAGTATTTTACCTTTAACGATACCATCCGTCTCTATTTCACCGATGTGACCCAGGCAGCAAAGAATAAACGAAAAGAGCGTCGCAGGGTTGAAGAAAAGGAAATTACAGTTCCAATCACCACCAATGCCAAATCCGGTTTTGATGTTTACCGTAAATTAATCCTCGAATCTCCTGAGCCTGTCGCTTTTTTTGATACTTCAAAAATTGCGCTCTTTGAGAAACAGGACACCCTGTTCATCCCGGTAAAGTATAAAATTACCCCCGATTCACTGAATAAGCGACGTTACCTGTTGACTCATCCATGGAAATATGGAGCGAATTATAAACTTACGGTTGATTCTGCCGCTTTGAAAACTATTTACGATGCTTATTCAGGAAAGCTCAACGAAGAGTTTAAGACACAGGAGGAGGATTATTACGGGAAAATCAAACTAAGTCTTAAAAATGTCACTACACCGGCAATTATACAACTTCTGAGCGACGACGAGGATGAAAATGTTATTCAGGAAAAACCCGCCACTAAAGATGGGGTCATCACATTTGATTTCCTGGAGCCCCGAAAATACCTTCTTAAGGCAATTTTTGACCGGAACAAGAATGGGAAATGGGATACAGGTAACCTTCAAAAGAAAATCCAGCCCGAAGAGGTTATGTATTATCTGAGCGTTCTGAAAATACGGTCTAACTGGGACAGTGAGCCAACCTGGACATTACCCGCTCAACAATCGTTCGATAAGAAAATTATTGATGCAGAGCTTGAGGAACAAAAATTAAAAGACAAACTAAAGAAAAAGAAAAATACCAAAGCATTTTAATTATAATTACCGGTAATTAAATGCTCGTTAAAAGCGAACCGATATGGCATCTTCGGCCGCCGAAAATTTCATGATGCCTCACTTAAAAAGTAAAACTATGGCTACTGTACGACGTTTGAAAAAGGAGATTCAGTTTATGTCATCGCAATTAATTGGTGATTGCATTGACTTTCTTGAAACATTTGAGGACAAAAAGGACACTACGGTATTGTCGATCATTGATGAAGCCGTTTTGCTCAATAATACCATTCTCGACCGTGCCTGTCATCCCGATGGAAAAGACAACCCACGACTGGTTAAACAACATTACCGGAAATTAAAAGCTGATTTTATTAAAGGTCTTGATCAGGCTTACGGCAAACTGGAAAGCCTGATAAAAAAATAGCAGGCCTATACAATCTTTTAAAAAGCTCTGACCCGTGAATTAAACGTGTCAGGGCTTTTTCATGATCTGAGGTCATTTCCCTGTTCACGCCAGAACAGTATGTTGCATTAAAATATTTATCCCGATCCCGACCAGGATAATACCACCCAGAAATTCGACTTTAGCGCCAAAAGCGCAACCTACATCTTTGCCAATACGAATACCCAGCATTGCAAAGAAGAAGGTAACAGCACCGATGATCAGCGCTCCTCCAAAGATGCTCCTGCTTGAGGCCAGTGCATATGAAAAACCCACCACCAATGCATCGATACTGGTGGCTATCGATAGAGTGATAATATGTTTCCATGAATAGAGGTCTCGTTGCAAAGTCTGATCATCATCATCCATAAAACTTTCCACTATCATTTTTCCGCCAAGAAACAGGAGTAGCAGGAACGCGATCCAGTGATCAAAATTCTCCACATATTCTTTGACTTCGGTACCCATAAACCATCCGGCCACAGGTAATACACCCTGAAAAAAGGCGAGCGAAAATGAAATTGTCGCGGCATGCCGGAAGGAAATTTTCTGTTCAGCCAAGCCGCAGCCGATTGAAACAGCAAAACTATCCATCGAAAGACCAATGGCAAGTATTAAAATGGTGAGAATATCCATGACAAATTAAAAGTGACAAAGATAAAATTCTTAGGTGAAAAGCGACCTCCGTTTACCCGGGATATTTAAAGGATTACCGACAGGATTATAGCACAGAAATGAAAAGAACCAGGGAATTACATCAGGAAAAAATGGAAACCGGTTACCGGAAACGGAAAAGAGGCTGTTCCCCAACTTCAGGGGCAGCCTCTTTTGCAATTTCAGCCATTTTGGGCTGATATATATATTGGTTAAATGGGATTACATCATTCCGCCCATTCCGCCACCCATTCCGCCCTGAGGCATCATAGCTGGTTTGTCTTCTTTCTCTTCAACAAGGACACATTCTGTAGTGAGGAACATGCCGGCAATCGAAGCTGCATTTTCCAATGCAACACGGGTTACCTTGGCAGGGTCAATTACACCACCTTCGAAAAGATTCTGGAAAATGTCAAGACGGGCATTGTATCCGTAATCAGCAGTACCTTCCTTGATTTTCTGAACAATTACAGCACCTTCCAGACCGGCATTGAATACAATCTGACGAGTAGGCTCTTCGATTGCGCGTTTCACGATTTCAATACCTGTAGTTTCGTCTTCATTATCACCAACCATTCCGTCAAGAACAGCAATTGCACGAAGATAAGCTACACCACCACCGGGAACTATACCTTCTTCAACAGCTGCGCGTGTTGCATGAAGAGCATCATCAACGCGGTCCTTCTTCTCTTTCATTTCAACTTCTGACGAAGCGCCAACATACAAAACAGCGACTCCACCAGAAAGTTTAGCCAGACGTTCCTGTAATTTTTCACGATCATAGTCAGATGTGGTTGTTTCGATCTGTTTTTTGATCTGAGACACACGGGCAGAAATATTATCAGCATCGCCGCCACCATTCACGATGGTTGTGGTATCCTTGTTAACTGTTACCTTCTCGGCATGACCTAACATATCGAGGGTTGTATCTTCAAGTTTCATACCCTTTTCCTCCGTAATTACCGTTCCACCTGTAAGAATCGCCAGGTCTTCAAGCATTTCTTTACGACGATCACCAAATCCCGGAGCTTTAACGGCACAAACTTTCAATCCGGCACGAAGACGGTTCACGACAAGAGTAGCAAGCGCTTCACCTTCGATATCTTCAGAGATAATCATCAACGGACGACCCGACTGATGTGTAACTTCGAGAATCGGAACCAGTTCCTTCATTGATCCGATTTTCTTATCGTGAATCAAAATGAAAGGATTTTCCATTTCTGTAGCCATCTTTTCAGTATCGGTAACAAAATAAGGAGAAATATATCCGCGGTCGAATTGCATACCTTCCACAAGGTCTACATAAGTTTCAGTTCCCTTAGCTTCTTCAACTGTGATAACACCTTCTTTATGAACTTTTTCCATAGCCTCGGCAATCAGTTTACCGATTTCAGCATCGTTATTGGCCGCAATACGTGCAACCTGTTCGATTTTGCTGTAATCATCACCAACAGTAACAGATTGATTCTTAATGCTTTCAACAACTTTAAGAACTGCTTTGTCAATGCCGCGTTTCAAATCCATTGGATTGGCGCCTGCAGTAACATTTTTCAAACCAACATTTATGATCGATTGTGCAAGAACAGTCGCGGTAGTTGTACCATCACCTGCGTCGTCACTTGTTTTGGAGGCAACTTCTTTTACAAGATGAGCACCCATATTTTCAAATGCATCCGAGAGTTCGATCTCCTTTGCAACGGTTACACCATCCTTGGTAACCTGAGGTGCACCAAATTTCTTTTCAATAATAACATTGCGACCTTTAGGACCTAAAGTTACCTTTACAGCATCAGCAAGTTTGTCAACTCCCTTTTTAAGCCTTTCGCGGGCTTCAATATTAAATTTAATGTCTTTTGCCATTGTTTGATGATTTTAATAGATATCAATAAATTAGTCAATTAAGCGATAAAAAGTACATCTGATTGTGCAATCAAGAGATAGTCATTGCCATCAATGGTAATTTCTGTACCAGCATATTTTCCGTAATATACAGTATCACCTGCCTTTACTTCCACTGTTTCATCTTTTTTGGCGATTCCCACAAGTACTACCTTACCTACAAGGGGTTTTTCTTTCGCTGAGTCAGGGATGATAATACCACCTGCTGTTTTTGTTACTGCTTGCTGCGGCTCTACCAATACTTTGCCGGCAAGGATCTTTCCTTTAAGTTCTGCCATTTGAAATTTTATTTATAATTAGACAATAGTTTATCGTTGTAACCCATTATTATCAGAAAATATGCCAAAACCTGTTAAGACCTGTTTTGTCCTGATACCTGGACATTTTACAAACGATACTAAACAAGTCAAAACCGAATACTCTCCAACATGCTGCAAAACAGCGCATTTAAAATTTTTTCCCACTGACATCATTCTCTGACAACATGACATTAATCCCCATCTGATGTCAGGCAAAAGCACAAAAGCCCGGTCCGTCGGAAGACGGATCAGGCTTTATTTTAGTTTAATTTTAAATTAAATTCAACAACTCAGGTTAACAGGTAAAAGTCAACAACCTGAA
>JBBRGI010000179.1:0-7437 GCA_038240855.1 Bacteroidales bacterium
TACCTGTCAGGAACAGGAGCCGATAAAACCGTCGAATGGCAGTTCCTTTGCTCAGCAGGAATGAATAGTGGCAAATGGACCACTATTGCAGTACCCTCTTGTTGGGAGCAACAGGGATTTGGTGCCTACAACTACGGCCACGATAAATTTGATAAAAGACTCAATGAAACGGGTACTTACAAATATACTTTTACCGTACCCTCAAACTGGAAAAACCGACAGATCACCATCATATTCGATGGAGTAATGACGGATGCACAGGTAAAGATCAACGGGAAGCTGGCCGGACCTGTTCACCAGGGGGCCTTCTACCAGTTTAAATATGATATCACCAAACTTTTAAATCCTGGCCGGGAAAATAGCCTCGAAGTTTTTGTAAAAAAACACTCTGATAACCTTACAGTGACTCGGGCAGAGCGGGAGGCGGACTTTTGGATTTTTGGCGGAATTTTCCGTCCTGTTTTTCTCGAAGCCAAACCTGTCGAAAATATACAACGAGTCGCCGTCGATGCTAAAGGCAACGGGGATTTCAGTGCTGATGTTTATTTATCCGAATCTAAAAATGCAGCACGTGTACTTGTAGATATAGTCTCGCCCGAAGGAAAAACAGAAGCGAGCTTCGAAGCCCCGGCTGCAGGACCAGTTATACGCGTTAAAGGGAAAATGGCGGATCCTAAATCATGGAATCCTGAATTTCCGAACCTTTATACGGCAGTTTTTAAACTGTTGGATAATAACAATCGTGTAATTCACGAAATGAGCAAAAAGATCGGATTTCGTACCGTGGAAGTCCGGGCAGAAGATGGTGTTTATGTAAATGATGTACGTATAAAGATGCAAGGCGTATGTCGTCATACCTTTCATCCGAAATATGGCCGCACTTCATCAAAAGCAATCAGTACAGAGGTTGTCAACCTGATGAAAGATATGAATATGAATGCGGTGCGAATGTCGCATTATCCTCCGGATGAACATTTTCTGGATGTTTGCGATTCACTTGGACTTTTTGTACTCGATGAACTTACTGCATGGCAGAAACCTTCATATGACGATATCGTTGGCCGGAAATTACTCGAAGAGCTGATTGCCCACGATGTGAATCATCCATCCGTCATTTTTTGGGATAACGGAAATGAAGGGGGAGAAAATAACAACCTCAATGACGATTTTGCCGAACTCGACATCCAGAAAAGGGAGGTGTTGCATCCCTGGCAGGATTATGGTATGACCAATACGATCCATTACACCGATTACAATTACCTGGCTCTGGACGGTTTCAGCAAACGGAAGATCTACTTCCCTACTGAATTCTTACATGGATTATACGATGGCGGACATGGCGCAGGACTCGAGGATTACTGGCTCCGTATGTGGAACGCCCCACTTGCCGCCGGAGGATTTCTCTGGGTTTTTGCGGATGAAGCTGTTGAACGTACCGACCGTAACCGCGCCCTCGATACCAACGGAAATACTGCCCCTGACGGAATACTCGGGCCTTACCATGAAAAGGAGGGTAGTTTTTACACCATCAAAGAGATCTGGTCACCGCTTAACTTTGAGAAACGGTACATTACCCCCTCATTCGACGGATCATTTCGTATCGAAAACCGATATTTCTATACAAATCTGAATAACTGCACCTTAACCGCCGAATGGGTTACGTTTTCCAGTCCCGATGACCCAAAATCAGAAGTAATTTCTCAAAAAGAGAACCTCAAAGCGGACCTGGCTCCCGGACAAAAAGGAAGACTCACTGTAAAATTGCCTGCAAACTGGCAATCAATGGATGTCTTGCGGATTAACATGACTGATCGGTACGGCAGACCGCTCAACACCTGGAGCTGGCCTGTCAAATCACCCGATGTCAAAGCCGGCGAGTTCATCACGGCGTCTTCCGCTTCTAAACCAGAGATCAGCGAGAGTGGCAATGACTTGCTTGTTAAGGCCGGTAACCTGAATTTTGTTTTTAACAAAGGTGATGGTACTATTCAGAAAATCAGTCAGGGCAAAAAAACAATCCCACTTTCCAACGGTCCCCTATTTGTAAGCAGGGAAAAGAAAGTAACAGAGGTAACAAACCGGTACGAAGGCAACAGTCTCGTGATCGAAACCCTTTACGACAACAAGGATCGGGCAAAGTGGACAATCAATCCAGGTGGTCTTGCCGATCTGGAGGTGTCCTACGAACATTCGAACAATAGCTTATTTGCAGGGATCACCTTCAGTTATCCGGAAGAAAATGTGGCAGGTATGAAATGGCTTGGCGATGGCCCTTACCGTGTTTATAAAAACCGGATGAAAGGAACCGGCTTCGGGGTTTGGGAAAAAGCATACAACAATACAATCACGGGCGAGTCAGGCTATATTTACCCCGAGTTTAAGGGGTATCATTCAGGGATTTACTGGGCAAAAGTCATCGGAAAGAATGTCCCTGATTTTAAGGTTTATATCCACAGCAAAGATATCTTTCTTCGAATGCTAACCCCCGCTGAACCAAAAGCACCCGCCAAAACAAAGATGGAGTATCCCAAAGGTGATATCTCCTTTTTACAAAGCATCAACGGGATTGGCACAAAGTTCAGCGATGCCGTTTCTTCCGGCCCGCAGTCGCTTCCGGCTCCATTCAGCGCTGCCAAAATTCATGGCGGAAAACTTTCGCTGAAACTTACGTTTGATTTCAGATAACCAGTATTAAGAACTTTTTATAATTTATTTTACTTAATTTTGGGATAATCAAAATACTAACATCAAATATTGAATTAATAATGAAAAGACAAACACTTTCTTTAACAGGAATGCTTCTGTTTGCAATTACATTGTTTAGTTGCGCTGAGAAGCAAAATGAATTGACCGAACAGGAAAAGCAGGACGGATGGAAATTGCTCTTCGATGGACAGACTATGAACGGCTGGAAGAATTACAATGCACCGGGAGTCACCGGGTGGACAGCAGAAAATGGATTACTTGCAGCCAGTGGCACAGGTGGTGACCGTATGGGATACATCATCACAGACAGGATATATGACAATTTTGAATTTGTCTTTGACTGGAAAATAGCACAGGGTGGCAATAGTGGTGTTCTTTATCACGTGATTGAAGATGCCAAATATAAAACGCCCTACCTTACAGGTCCCGAGTATCAATTAATTGACGATATTGGATTTCCGGGCAAGCTCGAAACATGGCAAAATGCAGGTGCAGATTATGCCATGCATATCGCCGATTCAACGGTAAAGAAAATTATGCCTGTCGGGGAATGGAATACATCCCGGATTATTTTCGATAATGGTCATGTAGAACACTGGCTGAACGGAAGTAAAATAGTTGAATTTGAAGCATGGACTCCAGGATGGTTTGAACTAAAAAACAGCGGAAAATGGAGTACAGCTCCTGAATATGGTCTTTCAGAAACAGGATATATTGCATTACAGGATCATGGCAGCCAATCCTGGTTTCGGAATATAAAAATCAAAGAACTTCCTAAAAGGGAAAAACCTTCGGTGGTACTTTTTAATGGTGTTGATCTTTCGTACTGGATTGCCTACGGAACGGAAAAATGGTTCGTCGAAGATAGTTTACTGGTTTGCGAAAGCGGTCCCGATAAGGGTTATGGTTACCTGGCCACTCAGCATTATTACAAAGACTTCGATCTTTCGGCCGATTTCAGACAGGTATCAAACGGTAACAGCGGCATTTTTTTCCGCTCAACAGTTGAGGGAACAAAAGTATCGGGATGGCAGGTTGAAGTAGCACCCAAAGGACACGACTCAGGTGGTATTTATGAATCCTACGGCCGTGGTTGGCTAAACCAAATCCCCGATGAAAAAGAAAATATTCTGAAACCCGGTGAATGGAATACCATGCGTATTAAGGTGGTTGGTCCCGATGTAACCACTTGGCTGAATGGGGAGGAAATGACTCACCTTAATGATTCATTGATCGGTAAAGCCAATGGTCGTATTGCACTTCAAATCCACGACGGAGGCGGAATAAAAGTTCAATGGAAAAATCTCGTTCTTCAACCTCTTTAATATCAATATATTTTACAAAAGAAGCCAATTCAATAGTTGGCTTCTTTTGTAAAATGCAAAAATTAGTCCCCCAATAAACAATTCAATAGAATTATAACAATCAATTTCCATGAGATCATTTTCCCTTATTACCATTTTACTTTTCTTTTCGATGTGCTTAACAGCACAACTCCGGTTCATCGGCCATCGCGGAGCATCATATTATGCCCCGGAAAATTCACTGGCTGCCATGGAACTTGCCTGGCAATTAGGTGCTGATGGTGCTGAATGCGATATTCAACTTACGAAAGACAATAAAGTTGTTTTGTGCCATGACGGAAATACAGAGCGCCTGACCGGTAAAAAACTCGATATTGCCAAAACCAGCTATTCAGATCTTAAAAAACTCGACATTAAGCTCAGTAAAACAAACACTGTTTATTTCGAAGGACAGAAAATGCCACTTTTAAAGGATGTGCTGAAAACTATTCCTGATAACCAATTGCTGGTGATTGAAATTAAATGCGGTAAGGAAATATTTCCTAAACTTCAGAAGGATATCAAAAAATACCATAAAACAGGAAATATCGCCTATATCGGATTTGGATTCGAAACCATTGTGCTCGCGAAGGCCCTCTTTCCTGAGACTCCATGCTATTATCTCTCCTCATCAAAGGATGATATACTGAAGAAAATTCCTGAAATTCAAAAGGCTAAACTGGATGGCGTTGACCTGAACTCAAAAATCATTGATCAGCAACTCGTTGATGAATTACGTAAAGCCAATCTTGAGATATGGGCCTGGACCATCGACACATTGGATGAAACCCTTCGTATGAAAGAACTGGGTATCAATGTGATCACCACCAACAGGCCATCGTGGCTCAGGGAGCAAATTTTAAAGTAAGCTGACTGATTTATTTGCCTAATTTTGCGACTGGTCTAATACCAGGAACCGGCATGTTAACAGGAAAATATAAAGTACTCTTTCAACAGCTTACAGCAACCATCGATCCGAAAAGAATCTTCCACGATCCGCTTCATACCCTCGCTTACGGCACTGATGCGAGTTTTTACCGGCTTATCCCTAAGCTGGTCATCAAAGCTAAAGATGAACAGGAGGTATCGCTGATCTTGCAGGAAAGTTCGAAACTGGAAATCCCGGTTACGTTTCGGGCTGCAGGTACGAGTCTTTCGGGTCAGGCCATCTCCGATTCGGTGTTGGTAATTGCGGGAAATCACTGGAAAAAATTCAATATTTTGGATAATGGCTTGAAGATAAGTCTTCAACCAGGACTAACCGGTGAGCGGGTAAATGCTTTGCTTGCCCCTTTCGGACGAAAAATTGGTCCCGATCCGGCATCAATTAATGCGGCAATGATTGGAGGTATTGCCGCCAATAACGCAAGCGGAATGTGCTGCGGGACTGCCGAAAATTCATATAAAACGCTTGCCGGCATGCGTATCATCTTTGCCGATGGTTCGTTGCTCGACACTTCGGATCCCACTTCCAGGGAAAAATTTCGTCAGACGCATCCGCAATTAATCCAGAAAATTACCTATTTAACTGATTCAGTCAAAACCAATGCGATATTGGCAGAGAGGATAGTCCGGAAATTCAAAATGAAAAATACGACAGGTTACAGCCTAAATGCGCTTGTCGATTTTTCAGACCCGTTTAATGTGATCGAACACCTGATGATTGGTTCGGAAGGTACGCTGGGTTTCATCGCCGA
The DNA here is from genome assembly GCA_038240855.1 of Bacteroidales bacterium. Taxonomy (GTDB): domain Bacteria; phylum Bacteroidota; class Bacteroidia; order Bacteroidales; family Prolixibacteraceae; genus JAAFHB01. Next base: position 5,747 of record JBBRGI010000179.1, read on the forward strand.
AATCAGTTATAAAACGGTAGTTGAGCATCCGTTCAGGGCAAGTGCACTGATGATCTTTCCCGATATCGAAAAAGCGTGCAATGCGGTATCCCTGCTGAAATCGACCCCTGTTGCGGCAGTCGAATTAATGGACAGGGCTGGTTTACGTTCAGTCGAGGACCAGGCGGGTATGCCCGTTTACCTTAAATTGCTGAGCCCGGCAGCATGCGCCATTCTGGTCGAAACACGCGCACTTAACCAGGTGGATCTCGAGAAACAGATTGTCCTCATCCTGGATACCATCCGGATGATTCCGATTGCAATTCCCATTGTATTTACAAGTATCCCATCGGAATATAACCTTCTTTGGAAAATTCGTAAAGGACTGTTTCCCTCAGTGGGAGCCATGCGCAAAACGGGCACCACGGTGATTATTGAAGATGTTGCCTTTCCTGTTCCGCGCCTTGCCGAAGCTACACTTGACCTGCAGTCGTTATTTGTAAAATGGGGTTATAACGAGGCCGTGATTTTTGGTCATGCCCTGGAAGGCAACCTTCATTTCGTATTTACACAGGATTTTGGCATACAAAGCGAGATTGACCGTTACCGGAAGTTTATGGCCGATGTTGTTGAATTGGTGGTTGCAAAATACGACGGCTCACTCAAGGCTGAACATGGTACGGGACGCAACATGGCTCCTTTTGTGGAAATGGAATGGGGTAAAGATGCTTACGAACTGATGAAGCAAATAAAAAAAATATTCGATCCGCAAAATCTGCTCAACCCGGGTGTGATTTTAAATGCTGATCCCGAAGCGCATCTGAAAAATCTGAAACCAATTCCTGCTGCAAGTGAAAAAATTGATAAATGCATTGAATGTGGCTTTTGTGAACCGACCTGTGTCTCCGCAGAATTAACACTAACTCCCCGCCAGCGCATTGTTGTGTATCGAGAGATGAAAGGACTTGCAAAAAGCGGGCATGAACCGCATATTCTGGCTTCACTGACCAAAGCCTTTAAATATGAAGGTGATGAAACCTGTGCAACCGATGGATTATGCGCCACCAGTTGTCCTGTAAAAATCGACACCGGTAAATTAATCAAGGCTTTGCGGGCAGAAGATAATGCTTCAGGTCAGAAACGTGCAGTCTGGATTGCCGACAGGATGAGCCGAGTGACCGCAACTGTGCGAACCGCGCTTTCAACAGTAGGATTTTTCCATACTATGTTGGGAACTCCGATAATGAAAGGGATTTCCGGAGGATTAAGAACCTTGTCGGGAAACCGGGTACCACTCTGGAATCCATTTATGCCTTTGGGCGCGAAAGTAATTGACGTAAAGAAAGTTGGGTTATGTGAAAATGATCGGAAAGTGGTTTACTTTCCATCGTGCATTAACCGGTCGATGGGCGTATCGAAGGAACACCGATCAGAGCAGCAACTTTCCGAAAAAATGGTGCAACTTCTAAATAAAGGCGGTTTCGGGGTAATTTATCCTGAAAAGCTTAACCAGCTTTGTTGTGGAATGGCCTTTTCGAGTAAAGGATATGCTGAAGCCGGCGTTAAAAAATCAAATGAACTGGAAGCAGCATTGATCAAGGCTTCCCAAAACGGGAAATACCCTGTTCTCTGCGATATGAGTCCCTGTCTGTTTACGATGAAGGAAAACATGGCGCCAACGCTGAAGCTCTACGAACCCGTTGAGTTTATTC
>JBBRGI010000180.1:0-7435 GCA_038240855.1 Bacteroidales bacterium
TTCAATTTTGCAGATAACCTTTGTATATTCCATTGCTTTATATTAATAAGATATTCTGAAAGCCACATTCAGGCCGAGTGTATTAAATTTTCCGTCATCAAATCCAGCGTATATGCCCACGTTGGCCGATAAAAGCACTTCCAGGAGTGTATACCCGACTTCAACATAATTGTGTCTCACAGGTGAGGTGTAATAACTGCACCACACCATTTCACGCCACAATGTATTGCTCAGAACCGGAAGATACTTGAGTGCAATATAAGGTGCTTTCACAGAGATAAACGCTTTGATAAATTTATCGTTAGTGCTTAGCGAATAATATCCCGGAAGGTAAAAGGAGTGTCGGTATTCCTTCAAAAGTACAGGGCTTGTTTGAGTCTGGGCATGTGCGAAATCTGAAAAGTGAATCCGCTCATTATTTGGATACCAACCGCTATGCAGTTCTGTCGCAATGCTTGAAGTCGGACTCCATTCTTTACTGTAAAGTATTCCGGAACCTAAATAGTCAAAATCCGCAACGCTTCCGAACAGTTGGTTTATCCCCTTTTTATATTCGAAATAAAAGGTTGGAAAGTTCGAACCAGCCATCCTTTTTACCCCATTTCTTATCCTGTAAAAATAGCCTGGCGTGTATTCAATTTTTAATCCAAGAACTGTATTTATTTGGTTATCAATAGACTCCTGGGTTAAATCCAGATTGGAAGGAATGTTTTCCTTGAAGTCATCTTCCTTATTCACAAACGAAAAGTTAGTTGAATTTTGAAGATGCCTGAGGTTATTCCAATTCAGGTTCGTACTAAAAACTAATCCATTAATTATATCGATGTGATTGCCAAGATGTACAAACCTGTTTTCGTAATACCGGCCAAAATTCTGTTTAAAAAACAGCGAAGCCACTGAATTGATCAATGGGTTTACCATGTCGGCAGGCGAATTATAATCCAGGGTATTTTTTCCTCCCGAAAGTTCAAAGGAGCCTCTCTTTAACGGTGCGTAGGCATAATTTATAATCCCGGTTGCCAAAATTGCCTTACGATTGATCGCATAGGCAAAATAAGGCGTGATTGCCAAAGAGTTGCCGGGTTTATAGACTTTGGTAAAAGTTACTTCCTGGGCTACCTTCCACCCGTCGACGGCATTAAAACTGAGCCGGTTGGTATTAATTAAGCCGTCATATTTAAAAACCCACGTAGAATCATTTAACGGGCGCCTGATACCGAAAAACAACGGGTTCAAAATACCGTAATTACGCTTATGCTTAATTCCGGAATTGGAGGCAGGTGAATATTTTTTCTGAACAGTCATTAGTGAATCCCGCTGCCTGAAACTCTGTAATTCATCAACCGACAGAGGGATCGGGCGCATTACAGCCCAATAGCTGGTGTCGCGAATGTTGGCATCTTTATCGATCACTACCTTAACTTCATCTTTAATTTGAAGCGATTTTAATGAATCAGGCTTTTGCGCTTTATCTTCCCGGGCCATCAATTTCGATAACTTATTCATGTCCCTGTTGGTTAGTTTTTCTTTTTCAAGTAAACCGGCAATTTTTGAATCTTTTTTAACGGCAGACGGGTTTTTGCCGGTTATTACTGCGGCACCCGACTGTTTGGAGGCATTATTATTTACGTCTGTGGCAGTTGGTTTAATTCCAATCATTGCCAGCACCTGATCGTTTACCTTTATTTTATTGTATTTGATCGACGCCGCGAATTTTGCACTCCCTTTAACTCCCATCATTCCGCCATTAAAGGTATAATTGTGACCAACAGGCAGCCATACTGCCGGTCGGACTTCATCAAATACAAGCCGGAAACCCACAGTGCCGAATGGAGTATCAAAATTTAGTTCTGCTCTGTGCAAGCACCACAGATCTTCAATAATGTAGATATATCCTTCGAAGAGTTGTTTACTTTTCCGTTTCGGAATTACTTTAATCTTGTTTACGGTGTATTTTCCATCCTGATCAAACCCTTCGTACCTGAAATTGTAATACGTAAATGCATTTTTACCCAATGGTGTAAATAGTATATCAATATTATCCTGGTAAAGACTGGCCCCCAGGAATTCATCCACTGAGAAATCAACCACCTTTGGGAAGGTGGAGTTTATTGACCGGATTTGTTGTTCATACTTATCGGGAGCTATAAAGTTAATCAGACTAACTGTTTCGTTAACCAGTACGTCACCTGTTTTTATATCGATATCTTTTCTGCGCAACTGGTTGCTTATCAGGGATGAAACTTTATCAAATTTTACGGTTCCCCGGATATAAACGTCAGCCGCGTAGGAACTGATCTGATTGAGATGTACATACGAGAGCCCGATAACTTTCCGCATGATCGGGTAGGCAGGATCTTCACCGGTACTCTTGATGTCGATCTGGCTGAGTTGCATAATCTGCTCTTCGAGTATGACGATTATTTCACTGACGTTTTTGGTTAAGTCAATTGTTTCAATTTTTGGAATATAACCCAGACTTCTGAAATTTGCCGTATAGACTACTCCCGGTTCTAAATCAAGTTCAAATTTTCCGTCATCATTGGTTGTTGTTCCCAGTGATAGCTCTTTTATAAAAATGGTGGCATAGGGAATCGGAGTGCCATCTTTTCCGGTGACAATCCCTTTTAAGTTATGTGACCAGCCGATTAAGGGACCAAAAAGCATTAAAAGCGAGAATATTGTCAACTTATGCAGCACCATCATAGCATTTTCTTTGTGATTTATAATTATTAAAGATAATAAACATCGGGTGTAACCAGATTGTTCAGCATAAAAAAGAGGAAATGGTTACCCGAATTCCTCTATTTTATTATAAAATTATTGTGAAGACTCCCTGATGGCCTGATAACGGGAATTTCGATCTCAGGTCTCAACAGAGATCAACCAGGTTGAATGCTGCGATTAATAAGCATTAATAATTGCAAGGAAATCGTCTGCTTTGAGCGAAGCTCCACCGATTAATCCACCATCGATATCCGGCTGGCTGAATAAATCGTTTGCGTTGCTGGCACTGCATGACCCTCCGTAAAGGATTGAAATTTCATTTGCCACTTCCTGGTTATATTTTGCTGCTATTAAACCTCTTATGAAAGAGAGCATATCCTGAGCCTGCTGGGTGGACGCAGTTTTACCGGTTCCGATAGCCCAAATGGGTTCGTAAGCAATCACTAATTTAAGTAATTGATCTTCAGACAACAAGAAGATTGTCTCGTCAAGTTGATTTTTTACAAACGCATTTTCTGTACCTGCTTCACGAATAGCCAAAGCTTCTCCGCAACAATAAATTGGGGTTAATCCCTGTTCAAGTGTTAATGCAAGCTTTTTATTCAGTGTTTCGCTGGTTTCGTGATAATATTCACGTCGTTCGGAATGCCCAAGTATAACATAGGTAGCCCCGGTTGATTTTACCATTGAAGCCGAAACTTCTCCTGTGTAAGCGCCCTTCGGTTCGGCTGCACAATTTTGCGATGCAATATTAATTGTTTGTGCATCAACAACTTCTGATACGCTGATCAGGTGGGTGAAAGGTGTTCCAAGTACTACGACAACATCTTTGGCTCCTTTTGCCGAAACAAGTTCATTGATCCGTTTTGCCAGTTCAACACCTTCCTGTACGGTTGTGTTGCATTTCCAGTTTCCGGCTACAATTTTCTTTCTCATTATCCTGCTATTTTAAAAATTATGAATAAATGCCTTTTGGTCTCTTTGACATGCAAAGATATAACTTAATGGAAGAGTCCGTAATAAGTCGCTCCACGCAATCAACGATTTAACTTTTTGTTCATTTCTGCCAGTGCTTTTTCAGGGGTCGGAAAATCATTGTGATGCCATTTTGCGAGGATGTTCCCTTTTTTTAGCAATATAAGCCCGGGGTTTGACCGTATGATTGTTTTTAAAGTGGTCTGATCCGAGAACATCATTTCGTAGGTTGGATGCTGTTCCTGCAGGTACCGCAGCAGTGCATCGCCGGAAGTCGAAGTAAGACCGATAAATTGATATCCCTGACTTTTAGCCCAAGTCGCCAGTGCATTAAGTTCCGTTTGTTTCTTATGTGATGATTTCTCCAGATCATAGGCAATTACGATAAAAGTGAATAGTGAATCACTGAGATAGTAATCAGTAAGATCTTCCTGATTGGCCGTGACTATTGAAAAATCATGGATCGGTGGTTTATAGCCCTGTTTTATTAACAACGGAGGATCCATTGACTCAAATTTCCAGTTGAGGGTATCCTGCCAGGGAAAATCGTTGTCACCGAAATTTTTAACTTCATTGGTATTCAGGTTACGGTAATAATAGCTGTTCCGGTAAACATCCGCAGGCGAGCCTTCGGGGATTTGCATCCCTTCAGGAATGTTTACTCCTACTTTGTATGGTCTGAAATCAATAATCGGTTCGTGATTATATGACCAGTAAACAACCGACACATAGACTATTAATGAAATGGCAAACAAAGCTTTACGATACTTTTCGGCAGTAATAAACCGGAGATTATTTCTGTTAATTAACAGTAAAATAGTAAGGAGAATCAGCACCACATTCTTGTAGAAGGTCTGCCAGTTGCTGATAACCAGCGCATCACCAAAACAACCGCAGTCTGTAACCGGATTTTTCAAGGCGATATAGAGCGTAAGGGGGGTGAAAAACAGCATAAAGGCAAATGCCAGTTTTGTTGAGAGCCTGATCATAATACCGGTCAAAAGTGTAACGCCGATCATAAACTCGGCAAATGGCAGTATAAAAGCTCCGGGGAAGGATAAAAATCCAAGTGCCATAAGATGCAGTGCCTCGAAATAATCGTTGAACTTATAGTGAAATCCCATGGGGTCGATCCCCTTTACAAAACCTGAAAAAACAAATACAATTCCGACGATCCATCTGGCAATTACAAGTAGCTTTTGCTTCATATTATTCAAATTCAAGTTTTATAAGTCCGAAAATGGCATAGTTGATCATATCGAGATAATTGGCGTCGACACCTTCAGAAATAAGTGTAATGCCTTGGTTATCTTCGATTTGTTTAGTCCGTTTTATTTTCATTAAAATCAGATCGGTATAGGAACTGATCCGCATTTGACGCCATGCCTCGCCGTAGTCATGATTTTTCGCCATCATCAGATTTTTGGCTTGTAACAGATTCTCCAAATATTTTTGCCCGGTAATATCAGCGGGAAGCTCATCTTCGGAAGGGCCTAATTCAAGCTGGATCAAAGCCATTGCGCAGTAATTGACGATTCCGATAAATTCTGATCGTGCATCCTCTTCAATCTTAGCCATTCCTTTCTCTTCAATACTTCTGATTCGTTGGGCTTTGATATATATCTGATCGGTCATTGATTTTGGTCTGAGAATCCGCCATGCTGTTCCATAGTCTTTCATCTTTTTCACAAAAACATCGTGGCATATGCCTATTATATGATCAAACTGCTGGTTTGTTTTATCCATAATTAATAATTGAACCATAAAAGTATTAAAAATTGGGGAATGGGTGTGACATTTATTCTTACTTTTGTATGGAATAGTGCTTATTCTATAAGCACATATGTGGTGTATTGTGGTGATATAGAATAGATTATAGAATTGTAATCTACTGTAGAAATAATTTAATTTTTTGAAATGTTATTTTCCAGGAACGATACAAGATTTTATAAGACGAAGAATACCATTAATCTGAACGGGAACCTGATCAGTTTAGGCTCCCCACTGGTGATGGGAATAATCAATGTAACGCCTGACTCTTTTTATGATGGTGGCTCTTACACTACAGAAATTGAAATTGTAAAACGTGCAGCTCAAATTTTGGAAGAGGGTGCACTTTTTATCGATATCGGAGCCATGTCAACCCGCCCAGGTGCCGGGGAAATTAATGTACGCTCAGAACTCGATCGTCTGTTGCCGGCAGTAAAGGCTGTAAAAAAGGAATTCCCTCAGGCCGCTCTCTCGATCGATACATACCGCGCTGAAGTTGTGGAGGCGGTTTATTCAGAGGTTGGTGGTTTTATAGTCAACGATATTTCAGGGGGTGTTTTTGATAACCGGATGTTCGAAACAGTGGCAGCACTTCAATTACCCTATGTGCTGATGCATTCGAAAGGCAAGAGTGAATTTATGCAGGATGGTCCTGTCTATGCTGATGTAGTTAAAGAAGTAACCTTGTTTCTTGCAGCCCAGGTACAGAAGTTAAAATTATTGGGTGTGTGTGATATTATTATTGATCCGGGATTCGGGTTCGGGAAAACAGCAGTGCATAATTACGAATTATTAAACCGTCTGGATGCCTTCAGGCTCTTTGAATTGCCCATATTAGTCGGCGTTTCCCGTAAAGCTATGATTTGGAAGGAGCTCGGAATTACCCCTGATAAAAGTCTTAACGGGACAACCGTCCTGAATACCATAGCTTTAACCGGAGGATGCGACATACTGAGGGTTCATGATGTCAGGGAGGCAATCGAAACAATAAATTTGGTCAGTAAAATTAAAAATATAGCCGGATGATATATTTATTCCTTCATGTCAGGTTTCTTGATATTGTTGATATACTGCTTGTCACAATAATTTTCTATGAAATCTACAAACTTGTAAAAGGAACGGTGGCTTTCAATATTTTCATGGGAATATTTATCATTTTTATGGTATGGCTTGTCGTGAAATCGTTAAAAATGGAATTGTTGGGTTCAATTCTTGGCCAGCTCTTTGGAGTGGGTGTTATCGCAATTATAATTGTTTTTCAGCAGGAGGTTCGAAGATTTTTACTGATGATTGGAAGCAGGTACCGGGCAAACCGGCGATTTTCGCTCGGAAATCTGTTTTCAAATAAGTTTAAATTGGCTTCCGAAACAACTTTGCAGGCCATCGTTGATGCATGTCGTCAAATGTCCGAAAAAAGGATAGGTGCTCTGATAGTTCTGGCCCGCGAAAGCGAACTACAGGAATATGTCGAGACTGGTGAGATCATTGATGCAGAGATTTCAACAGAGCTTATCAAGAGTATTTTTTTTAAAAATGCGCCTCTTCATGATGGGGCAGTAATTATCGCGCTTAACCGGATTAAGGCTGCCCGATGTATTTTACCCGTATCACAAAAGCTTGAATTAAGTCCCAGGCTTGGTTTACGTCATCGTGCTGCGATCGGTGTTTCAGAACAAACCGATGCATATGTGATTGTTGTCAGTGAGGAGACTGGCCGTATCTCGTTGTCAAGTAGCGGGGAGTTAAAAGAGAATATTTCACCCGAAGAGCTTTTCAAAATACTGGAAACCAGTCATAAATAAAAGAATAAGATTGATATGGAATCTAATTTGTTCGACTTTGTATTGCTGCCTTTGATGATTTTTTGTGCACGGATCGTCGATGTCTCTTTGGGAACGTTGCGAATTGTGATGGTTTCAAAAGGGCAAAAACGGATAGCCCCAATTCTTGGATTCTTTGAGGT
>JBBRGI010000181.1:0-7423 GCA_038240855.1 Bacteroidales bacterium
GTCGACAGGGATAATCGTTCCGGGATAAGGAGCTGAAAAGGCAACATGTTTTTTGCCATATCCCCGGTTAGTGAAATGAGTCAGAAAGAGCGATTCACCGGTAATAATCCGGGAGCCGGCCGATAATAATTTATCAAAGAAGCCAGCTCCGGGATTTGTCCCGTCACCCATTTTTGATTCAAAAGCGATACCTTCTTCCATATAAAGCATCGCGCCCGCTTCAGCAATAACGGTTTCGTTCGGATCAAGTTCAACTTCTACCAGTTGGACATCATGTCCAATGATTTTGTAATCTATTTCGTGTGATTCCATAATTCGAGGTTTTATTTTCTGTACGTAAAAGTAATAATTTATGTATTGGAAATAAATGCGTGAGCAAATAAATGCTTTAATATCTGACAGGTTTTAACCTTTTAGGTAGACTAAATCCATTTTTTAAATTCGACATTAAATAGTCCCTATTACTTAACAATGTATCCATCCAGGCTCATCGCGATATAAAGAATTACATTTCTATCAAATGATTGCTGATCATTCTCTTCGCCGGGTTTAGTATTTAAATCACCAGCCAGCTTACTGATTAATTTTCAAATAATTAAAATACGTATTTATTTTTTTCTGAATTTCCATTCTTTGCCACAATCAAAGCATGTGAAAGCCGATTTAAACCTGGGACTGCTTGTTCCCATCATTAAAAACAGGTTTAAAATTGCGAAAACAATTGAAGTTATCGCGCCAACCTGTCTCTTATTTACAATATTCACCGATTTGCAAAACGGACAGATTTTTTGATCGGTGGTTTTGTCAAATAAAACGGTTTCAATCTTACTTTCAGGTTCGCTGTCTGCTTCAATCAGATATCCCCCTTCCTTTAATAATTGAATTCCCTGTTCATAGTCCGATTCCCTGACTAATAGCTTAACTCCACCAATGGCACTTGGCAGATAACTAATAACCTGAGTGGTGAGTTCATCTTTTAAAAACGTCTCCACTCCATTTGCTTCGAGGTAACCTCTTACCTGATGCGCTTCATGCGTAAAATTAAATGCAATTAATATAGGCCAGTTTTCCATTTTTAGTTAATATTATATTTCGAAAATAATCATTTTTATATTATAAATTAATCATTTTTACTATTTTCTTCGGTGTAAAAACCAGTAAACAGGCAAACCGGTAAATATAAGTGTGAGACCGATAATGGCTTCCCGCGGTCGTGTTAGTATTGTATTGAAAAACAGGATCAAACAAAATAAAATAAAAATTGCGGGGACAACAGGATAACCCCATACTTTATAAGGTCGCGGAGCATCGGGCATTTTCCGGCGTAAAATAAAAACTCCCAGGGAAGTTGCACCATAAAAGAAAAACACGGCAAAGATGATCATATCGGTTAACTGATCGAAGGTGCCCGAGAGTACAAGAACGGAAGCCCAGATTCCCTGCCAGATTAACGAATTGCCAGGTGCATTCGACTTGTTTAATGTTCCGGCACCCTTTAAAAATAATTGGTCGCGTGACATTGCAAAATAAACCCTCGGACTTGCCAATATAGTGGCATTCGTACACCCTAATGTACTGATAAGTATAAGTATAGATATAAACAATGCCCCATTGCCTCCCCAAAAAGCCCTGACAGCTTCAATTGCGGCGATCTGGTTCCCTGACTGGTAAATATGTTCAAGCTGAGGAATAGATAACAAAGAAAGATAGGTAACATTAACCAGCAGGTAAATAGCAATCACAATAAAAACACCCATTACAATTCCCTTAGGGATAATCCGTTTGGCATCTTTCACTTCACCCCCGATAAATCCCACCGTAGCCCAACCCTGGTAAGCCCAAAATGCAGCAAGCATGGCTGTAAAGAAAGCAGAAAGGGTTACAGGAGTAGTTGAAGTTGGTCTAAAATCGAAACTTTGAGCAGGTATTGACTGAGGACTTCCCAATCCGAACACAACAATGACAAAAATTCCTGCAAACACAAGTATTAATACCATTTTACTCACAAAAGCCCCACTTTTTATCCCTTTAATATTTATAAGCGTAAGCAACAATATCAGAAAAATTGCCGCAAGTTTGACCGTAAAATCGGCGAACGGGAAAAAAACTCCGCCAATTGTGAAATTTCGCAGCGAAGGGAGCAGGTCTGGCAAATTTACTACGCTGTTGAGCGATTGCGCAAAAACATACGCCAACGACGAGATAGCTGCAGTCTGAATTACAGCAAACAGCGACCATCCGTAAATAAAAGCGAAAAACCGGTTATAAATTTTTTTGTGATAGACAAAATCACCACCTGTATCAGCCAGCAAACCAGCAACTTCTGCATTACTCAATGCTCCGAATAAGGTAATCAGGCCACCTACAATCCAGGCGAGCAAAACCCATCCCGGGGAGTGAAGTTCAGCCGCCATGGGGGCTATTTTCTTAAAAACTCCGGAACCGATGATATTGCCTACCACTACCACAAGAACATATCCAAGTCCTAATGTTCTTTCAAATTTTTGATTTTTATTCATCGATCGTAAAATATAACCTTTTAACAAAGTCTGTAATGCTATCCTTTGCTGCCCATCTCCAAAAGGTGAAGTTTCTTTCGTTCGATCCGATAGAAGATAAAAACTACGCATGAGGAGATAAAATCAGAAATCGGACTAGCCATCCAGATGCCTGTCAATCCCCAATACTTAGGGAGAATGGTTAGCAATGGCAACAATACGATGACTTGCCGGAGAAGTGTAAGGAAAAGAGAGATTTTAGCTTTTCCGATACTTTGAAAATAATTGGAGCAGATTACCTGCCAACCAACAAATGGAAGCATCATTACAAAAATCCGTAGTCCGTATTTTCCGATGCTATACAATTGAGCGTCATCGTTATTGAAAAGGCGGATAATTGATCCCGGAAACAATTCGACAATAATAAATGCTGCAATAGCGACAATCGTTCCGGCTTTAATCCCGATATTCCATGTCTGTCTGACCCTGCCATAGTTGCCGGCCCCGAAATTATACCCTATAATTGGCTGCGAGGCCATATTGATAGAGACTATTGTCATCACAATTAAAATGGCCACTGAATTTATGATACCCATAGCACCAACAGCAACATCCTCCCCGTATCGTATCAACTGCGTGTTATAAGCCGCCTGAACCAGGCTTCCCGCGATCTGCATTGCGAATGGAGCCATCCCTATGGTAATTATTTGCCATATGATTGACCAGTCGAGTTTCATATTCCGGAATTTAAGCCGTAGTACCGATCTGTTACTCAGAAAATGGGACACGACCCAAACCATGAGCACAAACTGCGAAATCACTGTTGCGATGGCTGCACCCTTTACGCCCATATCAAAACCGAAAATAAAAATGGGATCGAGCACAACATTGATACCTGCACTGATAATCATCGAGTACATGGCGTTTCGTGGGCTTCCTTCCGAACGAATGATGTTATTCATCGAAAAACCTACGACCTGGAAAAGAGATCCCAAAAGTATAATGTTCAGATAATCTTGCGCATAACCAATGGTATGTTCATTTGCTCCAAAAGAACGGAGCATCGGTGTTTTCACGACAAATCCGATTACAGTCACAAGGATACCCACGATAATCATCAGAACAAAACCGTTACCAAGTACCCTTTCAGCAAGGTTAAATTCCCTTTTCCCCATATTGATGGATATCCTAACACCAGCGCCTATGCCAATTAACATTCCAAAAGCCGCTACAAGGATCATTATGGGAAAAACAATTGAAAGCCCTGAAAGAGCCATCGCACCTACCCCTCTGCCAATAAAAATCCGGTCAATAATATTATATAATGCATTGACAGATATGCCAATAAAGGCAGGCCAAAAAAATTTCCAGATTAATGCACTTATATTTTTTTTTCCTAATTCTTCTGATCTTCCTTTATCCACCCGGGCGATTTTAACTTGTTGCAAAGGTATTTTAATTTTAGTTTGACCGGCTTATTCTCACGATCTTTCCGTCCCGAAAATTAAGGTTTAGTAAAAATCAGTAATATTTTCAACACTGCGCCCTGACACAATTTTAGGGAAAAAAATTTTACCTTTGTATCAGAATTCTCAGGTATCAGTTATTATTCAGCCTGTAGTTACAGGTGCAATGTAATTATGAAAATCTTATGAGGATTTAGAGAATTAATCTTTAATAATACCCATGGGAACTGACCTAAAATCAAAGGAAATCATATCCGGATTAAAATCAACAGACCCCGAAATTGTACTTGAGACGATCGGCAGGTTCCGGGAATCAGGAAATAGTCTTATTCTGGAAGAATTCATCGAATTGTTACATCAGACAGAAGTCCCTGAAATAAAGAAGAGTCTTTTGAATCTGCTGTCAGAACTAAAAGATAAAGCGAGTGTCAAAATATTGATTGCCGCTATTAAAAATGAAAAATACGTTTCGGAGCGGGCAGAACTGGTTGCCTGTTGCTGGCAAAATGGTCTCAATTACAATGAGTATCTTCCTTTTTTTATCGATCTGGTTATCAATGAAGAGTTTCTTGTAGCTTTTGAAGCCTTTACAGTAATCGAAAATATGTATGGCAGCATTGATGATCAAATAATTGAATTTGAAACAACCAAATTGAATAATGCTTTGAAAATTGCCAATGAACAAAAGGCTTATCTGTTAAACGCATTGTTGTCAATTATCGCTGACATCCCTGAAGAACAGGAATATCAGGAATAATATTTTTTGCTTATAATTTCGACAGCCTAATTTAAACTAAAAATAAACCTTTTTTAATTGAAACAAGAACACTGTATTTGGGGTACACTCTATTAAGATCAATTGCATGCGGGTCAGAGTTCATCAGCATTGCAAAGGTCTATCAATTAACTAACAATATTGCTTTCGGATGCAAACAGAAGAAAAACCGACAGTTATCAATTTTCACAAACAAAACCGAACTTGCTTATTGCCGCATTCGGGAACTAAGCTTATTGTATTTTTAGCTTCGCTTCTCATCATGACTACTGCCCTTCGATTGAAGGCGCAGGATCCTGAATTCTCGCAATTTTACGCAAATCCTCTCTATTTAAACCCGGCATTTACAGGAACCAGCGCTTATCCGCGTGTGGTGACCAACTATCGTAATCAGTGGCCTAAACAAGGTAATACGTATGTGACTTATAACATGACGTATGATAAATTCGTGAACAGCATGCGGGGCGGCGTAGGACTTAAAGTTATGTATGACAGAGAATTAAATGGAGTTGTAAACAGCATCTATACTTCCTTCTTATACTCGTATCATATAAAGGCGAACGACCGGCTGTTTTTTACAATGGCTCTTGAGGGAGGATTTATTTTTAAGCAATTCAATATCTCCGGATTAATCTTTCCCGGAATGATCGATCAGGGGACAGGAACAATTACAGGAACCTATCCCCTCCCGTTTGAAGACGGCCAAAAAATATTTCCGGACTTCTCTTTCGGAATGGCTGGTCAGATGGATGATGTATATTTTGGTATTGCGTTGCATCATCTTACCCAGCCCGATCAGTCGATTATTGAAGGCGACCAGGTAGGAAGACTGCCTTTAAAACTGACTGTTCATGCCGGAGCTAAAGGGCATGAATTTCACCGTGGATTACTCTCAAGAGGATTTACATTATCACCTAATCTGGTCTATCGTCAGCAAGGATCTTTTAAGCAGATCAATGCCGGGATGTACATGAAAGAGGACTGGCTTACTTTTGGTGGATGGTACCGCAACAATCTTTCAATCAGACCAGATGCATTTATTGTAATGGTTGGATTTCAAAAGGAAAAATTCCAGTTTGGTTATAGTTTCGATTTCTCATTGTCGAATGTAGCGGCTTACAGCTACGGCTCACATGAACTGTCAATGACCTTCTTTTTTGGCGAGTATCATCGCAGACTGTTCAATAACACTATGCTAATCCCTCAGATGTAGATGGACAGAGAGACAGAGAGACTTAGAGACGGAGAGACTTTGAAAATAAAGGAATTAAAGAATGAGTCCACCCTGAAAAGTCATCCGATGAATGATTTGCAAAATATCAAGATTTTATACGTTTAATATTCAACTAATTACTTATTCATCGGATGACTAAATTACAAACAGGCAACTTTTCGGAGGAGACCCAAAGAATAAAAAAGTGAAACCAGTCCATTTATCTTTTTCCTTCTATCTTTTGTCTTTTTCCTTTTATCTTTTGTCCTTTTCCTGATAACCATCAATAAACCAATGTAACCGTGCCTGTTTGCCGGTGCCGACGACCCAGAAAATCATTAAAATTGAGGATCCAGACATAGGTCCCTGCAGGAGCATATGATCCGTTTGGCATTTGACCATTCCATCCCCTTATTTCATCCCGGGCTTCGAAGACGATGTCGTTCCACCGGCTTAATATTGTTAAGTGATACCCTTCTGTGGCAACACCGTCGGATCCGAGCTTAAATTCACGGTCAACCATATTGGGCGAATTGGGTGAAAATCCGTTCGGAGGAAAAATACGGTCGAAGGCGACCAACAGTTGATGTGAAACGGTATCAGAACATAAAAATTCGTTGAACGCCTCCAGTAAAACAGTCCGGTATCCGGTTGAAGTAAAATAATGAGCGGGATCTTTAGTATTTGAAGTTGCTCCATCGCCGAAGTCCCATATGTAAGTGTCAGCTCCGGAACTGAGATTCGAAAAATTCACCGTTGGTTTATCGTTGTAAACAGTCGTGTTATCCATACTGAACACTGCTTCAGGTTTTGGGTAAGCCCATGCAAGTGCCTGACTGAGTAATGTGTCTGCACATCCTGTTGTTGAAGATAATGCGTACAAGGTAACGTCATACTTATGATCAGGTTCAGCATACACATGTGTTACCTGGTCGCCCGTTCCACCCGTTCCATCACCAAATTCCCAGTTATAATCTACCTTATCAACCGGATCACCCGTTATCGCACTAAGTAACGGCTCAAAAGGCGTACATCCGGCAGCCAAAGAAGTGAGTACAGAGAAGTCGGGTATGCGTTTTACTAAAACAGTTGCTGTATCACTAAGGCAACCAAATTTTGAAGTCACACTTAGCCGGATGTTTGTCTGCGGTTTGTTTTTTAGATTGAAAATAAGCGGACCCTGAGTTTCTATCGGATTTTTGATAATCTCTGCAGAATCGAATTTTGATAAATCCCATATGTAACGATCGAGGGTATCGCCCGTGCCGGCATAAGAAATGCTGTTATCTCCTTTAAGCAGACAATCAGTCATAAACGATGTGAAGCCGGCGGTCGGGATCGGATAAGTCCACATAAATTCTTTCCTGCTGATCGTATCAATGCATCCTGTTGTTGACGACTGTGCAATCAGCATAACGTCGTACTTCTGATCGGGTGCTGCATAAACATGGCTTACCTGATTACCCGTTCC
>JBBRGI010000182.1:0-7417 GCA_038240855.1 Bacteroidales bacterium
GCAACAGCAGTGATGCTTCCGGTTTATGCTCAGTCTTCAGCAAAAGACAATAGGCCGGATAAACTGATTAAGCTGAATGAAAATCCATTGAAAATCGGGCTGATGACCTATACTTTAGGTAAAGACTGGGACATTGAGACCATAATTAAAAACTGCACAGAAGCAAAATGGAAATCGGTTGAGCTTCGTACCACACATGCCCACGGAGTAGAGATAACTCTATCAGCCAGCAAACGGGCAGAAGTTAAAAAACGCTTTAAAGATTCAGAATTAGAAACCATTAGTCTGGCAAGTGCCTTTCAGTATCATTCTCCTGATCAGGCCGTATTGAAAGAAAATATTGAAGGAACAAAAAAATTCATTTTACTTGCCAGGGATGTTGGAGCAACAGGAATACGTGTTTTTCCCAATGCCTTTCCGGAAGGTGTGGCAAAAGAAAAAACAATGGAGCAAATCGGGAAAGCGCTTGCAGAAGTTGGCACGTACGCCAATGATTTTGGGGTAGAAATCAGGGTATGTGTTCACGGTAGTGGAACCAATTCAGTACCTGTAATAAAAAAGATAATTGACTATTCCCAAAGTCCATATGTATATGTAAATTGGAATTGTGATCCATCAGATGCGGCAGGTGAAGGACTTGCCTACAACTTCAATTCTGTAAAAGACCGCATAAAAGGGGTGCATTTGCATGAACTGGACGATCCAAAATATCCCTACCGTTTATTTTTTAAACTATTGGCCGAATCAGGATACAAAGGTTACTGCAATGCCGAAGTTGGTCAAAGCTGCGAACCGGTCAAGTTTATGAAATATTATCGTGCTTTGTTCCTGGCTCTTCAAAATGCCATCTGATCATCGCTAAATAATGAATTTGGCAAACTAAATTTAAAACATATGGAACCAATATCCCGAAGTGAATTTATCAAAAAATCAACCGTTGTAGCAGGAGGTGTATTCGTTGCTCCGGCATACGTTAAAAGTATGATCTCCAACAGCCCGAATGAGCGGATAAATATTGCCCTTATTGGCATTGCAGGGAATCGGCCAAGTGTCCGTGGAATAATCAGCGGGCGCGGAATAGTTCATATCAATAACTATGCGGCGATACCCAATGTCAGGATCAAAACAATCTGCGATGTCGATGAACGTTTGTTTCCTGAAAAAATTAAAATTATTGAAGAAAAATTTGGAGCTGCACCAAAAACCGAGTTTGATTATCGCAAAGTACTTGAAGACAAAGATATAGATGTAATATCAATTGCAACACCCGACCACTGGCATGCGCTCATGACCATTTGGGCTTGCCAGGCAGGAAAAGATGTGTATGTTGAAAAACCAGTTTGTCATAACTTGTCCGAAGGTCGAAAGATGGTGGAGGCAGCAAGGAAATACAACCGGATTGTTCAGGCTGGGATATGTTACCGTGACAGTAAAGCTGTAAAGGAAGGGATAAAATTTGTCCATGACGGGAAACTGGGCAAGGTGTATATGGCCAAAGGAGTTACCTACCGTTACCGTGACACGATTGGCAAAGTTGCAGATAGCCCGGTCCCGGAAGGTCTTCACTGGGATAATTTCCTGGGGCCAGCCCCTTATCGCCCTTATAATGAAAACAGGTTTCTATACAACTGGCACTTCTTCTGGGATACAGGGGGTACCACTGAATTTGGGAATAATGGTATTTACAGGATGGATACTGCCCGCTGGGCACTGAATAAGAATGAACATCCGGTGAAAATAAGTTGTACCGGCGGGAAATATGGCAGGGACGATGACCAGGAGGTTCCCAATCTGTTGATGGCTGACTATGAGTATAGCGATGGTGTGATTATTCAGAATGAAGCAAGGTGCCTTTCTTCGAATCCCGAGGGGCTGCCCGACTCGGGAGATGTATTTATTTATAGCGACAAAGGATGGATGACCTTCAGCACCAACGGGTATAAAACCTATTTTGGAAAAAAGAATGAGCCGGGACCTGCTAAATCAGACAAGGATTTTTCGGCAGAAGAATTGCACAACGGATGGAAAAATCTCATCGATTGTGTAAGAAGCCGAAGAAGGGAAGATCTTGATAATGATATTCTTGAAGGTCATATGTCTGCAGCATTAGGACACCTGGGAGTAATCTCCTACCGGACAGGCAAGAAACTAACGTTTAATTCTGAAACGGAAAAATTCATTAACGATCCTGACGCGGATAAATTACTGACACGTGAATATCGAAAACCTTATTCAATGCCGGAAATTTAAGGTTAAACTATCAAACTAAAATTATGAAAACAAAACAATCCTGTTTCCGGAATTTCATTACTGTTTTTTTAGGTTTTTCCCTTTTCCTTCTCCCCTTGGTTATGTACAGTCAAAATGAATCAGGAGATGCGAATATTAAAGCCTTCAATATTGATTACAACTGGGGGCCGGGAGGGGCACACGGATTTGCCAAACCGGGCTTATGGGCTGAAGCAAATCCCGATACGTTGATGAAGTGGTATGAGGAATTAGGTTGCAATGTGGTGCATTCATTTGGTGTTTCCTGTAATGGATATGCCTGGTATAAAAATGGTATTATTCCGGAACAACCAGGGCTAAAATATGATTTTCTTACAGAAATGGTCAAAATCGGACGGGTAAAGCAGATGAAAGTATTTGGTTATTTTTGTGTAGGAGCGAATAATAAATGGGAGGAAGATCATCCCGATTTATGTTACCGGATGAATGGCCAGCAAATTCCTTTTACATCTCAGTATATCGGTTATCTGTGTGCCTCGATAGAAGATGCCATCAAGAAAACCGATATGGATGGTATTATGCTTGACTGGTTTTATAACCCGGGAGGCGGAAGGGATCCACTTCAACCGTTAAGATGGCTGCCTTGTGAACAGGTAATGTACCGGGAATTAATGAAACAATCATTCCCCGGGAAAGAAAAAATTACCGCTGAAATTGAATTGAATTTTCGTCGTAAAGCAATTGACCGGGCATGGAAGCAGATCAGAGAGATAACGAAGAAAACTAAGCCCGACTGTATCATCTGGTTAACCGCTTATGAGGTTAACAGTAAAGAATATTCCGGTTCAGCCATGTTAAAAGAAGTAGAATGGTTAATGAATGAAGCAGGTGACATTACAGGAACTAAAGTGATGAGAGAATTAACTGGAAGCAAAACCAAACTTATAACCTGTCTGGCAAATTGGAATAAACAAGACCCCGCTATTGTTGTGCCTGCGGCAATCAAAGAGAAAGTCGGGCTTTATGGTTTTACAAAGCCTGTTATAGGTTCAATGATGCCACCTGTTCATTACTATCTTTCGAAACCTGTTGATAGTTTAAAAGGAGATGAACGAAATATTGCAGTATTAGCCCGTGTTTATAATAATTTACCCCTGGATTACATTAAAATAAAGTGAATAAAAATAAAAAATAAATCAAATCCTACTATCTTCACAATGAAAAATCCACGCTTTTTGATCATCCTTTCAGCAATCATTCTTTCAGCTAATATTCTTTCAGTTCATATCTCCAGGGCACAATCCCCAAAAACAGGTGCCGATCGGGTAAAAACCGGACAATTAATGACCGGTTTTACCAACGCAGCCAATTTTGGATTTTCGCCGGAGGCAAATGGTATTGAAAACACCAAGGCTTTGCAGAAAGCAGTCGATCAGGCAGGAACGATTGTAGTAAGCCAGCCGGGCACCTACAAAATTGCGGGCACTGTATATATTGGCAGTAACACTACCCTGATTTTTGGTAACGACATCTACCTGAAAAAGGTAAACGAAAAAGGTACTTTTACACATGTATTACTCAATAAGGGTGCAGTAACAAAAACCTACGATCATACTATTACTGTCGATGGATTGCAGGTTATTGTCAATGGCATAGATAAAAGTTTTACGGAGGTTTACGGACTGCGTGGTCAGATTGCTTTCTTTTATGTGAAGGATTTGAAAATTGAGCGTTTCCGGTGCATGGACCTTGGCAGTGCGCAGTTTGGTATCCATATTTGTACATTCGAGGACATAATCATCGATGACGTGATTATCAAAGGCAATAAAGATGGTGTACACCTGGGCAGAGGTAACCGTTTCACTATCCGTAACGGCATATTTCAAACCTACGACGATGCCATTGCACTTAATGCACACGATTATGCCACATCTAACCCCGAATTGGGATGGATTGAAAATGGTGTAGTTGAAAATTGTCACGACCTGAACCAGGAAAAAACCACGGGCTACTTTTGCCGTATACTTGCCGGAGGGTGGATTGACTGGAAGCCCGGAATGGAGGTACAGCAATCGGATGCTGTGGTATCGCATGGTAAAATATACCGCGTTCAGGCCAAGGCAGATGGCACCAAATATATATCTGAGACTCAACCTTCACACGAGAGCGGCACTCAGGTGCTGGATAGCATCAACTGGGGAGTGGTTCAAACGGATGTTACCTATACAGCCGGAGTGCGGAATGTTATTTTCCGGAATATCTTTCTGGAGAAACCACGCACAGGTTTTTCAGTCCATTTCGATAACGACAGGTACAGCCGTTCCTATTATCCGGGAGCTGTCATTCCAAAACAGGAACAGCTTACATTTGACAACATCCGGGTACTCAATGATCAGCCGACCGATCTGTTTTCAATCGGAACACCTGTGGATGTGCTGACAATTTCCAATTCAAGTTTTAAAAATAACAGGATCAATTTTCATGGGAACAAAGCAATGCCTGACTATCTGAAGACCAAAATTAATATCTATGGCTGTGTCTTTAATCAAAAAGGAGCAATGAACTTAGTCGTTAACAGCGTTGAGAACAAGGAAATATTTCTGAAAACCTCTTCAAATATTGAACTAAATGACGACTTCTCCGCTACAGTAATCCCGGGAAATGGCAAAATTATTGTAGATTCCGATCTGACAGGATTAAAATAAAAGTATTAATGCTAACTAAATCAGCAATTTAATCAAGGACTTTTTACCCATCTTATGAAAAAGCACTTCCCTTCTGTTCCTCTTTCGAATACAATCAGTTTCAGGTTAATCCCGCTGGTTTTGTTAATCAGTCTGTTTTTAGTGGCTCATGGAAATTATACCACGGCACAAGTAACTGAAAGAAAATTGTTTGTAGTGGCACCTGGCGGTTCGGACAATAATCCGGGTACTATCTCACAACCACTGGCAACACTTGAAGCCGCGCGTGATGCTGCAAGGATGGCTGAGCCGGGTAATCACCGGATAATTGTTAAGCCCGGCGAATACTATCTTACCAGGCCCTTCGAACTCGATCAGAGGGACAATGGGTTGACCATCGAGGCAGATACAAGCGGAGCCGTGATACTTTATGGCGGCACACTGGTAACCGGCTGGCGGCGCGACGGGAGGAAGTTCTGGTGCGCAGATCTGCCCGGGGTAATGGAAGGTGCGTGGGATTTCAGAGCCCTGGTGGTGGAAGGTCGCATGCCAATGCGCGCACGAATGCCGGAGTCCGGAACTTTTCAACATTTAAGTGTATTCGATGTGCCGTGGCTTTCGTCAATCGCGGGTGGCTGGGCCCGCAAGCCTACCCGGGAGGAAGCCAATACCATGAAATACAACCCCAAAGACATTCCGGAAACGCTCGATATAAAGAACGCAGAGGTCAGGGTATATCACATGTGGGATGAATCACTGGCAGGAATTGTTCAAAATGATATTCAACAGCATATCTTCACCTTCTCGAAACCTACCAATTATCCGCCGGGTGGTTTTGGCAAGAAGGATTATATTATCTGGAACACGCACGAAGGAATGACTAAGCCTGGTCAGTGGTATCTGGACCGGACAGCCGGGAAATTGGTATACTGGCCGCTGGAGGGCGAGGACATGGCCAATATAAAAATAATTGCCCCAAAAATGGAGCGGATAATCCGAATCGCCGGAACCGATGAAAAGAAGACCGAAAATATAACCATCCGGGGACTAACACTCCAGGGCACAACAATACCTTTTAAGTCGGCGGGAATGGGCGCCACTTCCTTCGATGGTGCACTGAGTATGTCTAACACAAATCTTTGCAATATCGAAAGTCTTGAAATCTCAAATGCAGGTGGACTTGGAATCTCAGCATCACAACTGACCAATTGCCGGATTACTGATTCCCATGTTCATCACATTGGAGGTGCAGGTGCAAGGATTGACGGTACCGATCTGTTTTTCGCACGCAATCATGTTCACAATGTTGGCCTGTACTATCCAAGTGCAGTAGGGATTTCATCCAATGGAAGCCGTAATCACATCTATCGCAATGAAATTCATGATGTACCCTACTCTGGAATGCTAATCGGCAAAACGGATATCCTGGTCGAAGAGAATCTCATCTACCGGGTTATGAAAGAGATACATGACGGCGCTGCAATTTATACCTTCGGAGTCAGTAATTGCATATTGCGTGGGAATGTTGCCCGCGATATCACGGAATCAGGAACCGGATATGGGGTAAGTTCCTACTATCTCGACGAAGGATCGCATGACTGTATAGTGGAGAAAAACATCTCAATTGGTGTGGCCCGACCTGTTCATAACCATATCGCCCGCAATTCAATTATACGTGATAATGTGTTTATCAATGACGAAGATATGACGTTATCGTTCCAGTCTTCTGCCAAATTCACCTTTGAAAATAATACGCTTATTACACCGGGCTCTATCAAAATAACATCACCCAACGCTGTCACTTCCTGGAAAGACAATAAAATTTTCAGCAACGGTTCCGGCAATAAAAACCTGCAGCAAGCTTACACAATTGATTCTGAAATGCCGAATACGCCAGTACCGGCACAAAAAACAAAACCAATCATGATTTTTCGTTCCGTCAAGGCACCCGCAATCGATGGGGTCCTGGCCACAGACGAATGGACAGGGGAGTTTCAGCGATTGGACAGAGAACCATCGCGGCGCGCATGTAGTGGCGCCCCCGTGTTGGTGAAATTTTCGCGGGACGATAAATTCCTGTACGTCGGAGCTATGGTAACCATGTTCGACACAACAAATATAAGTAAGGGAAACACTTGGGGAAAAAATGACGGGATAGAAATTTCCATTGGCGGTACAGATAAGGGTAACCCTGTTACATTTGTTATCCGCTCCTATTTTAACGGCTCCGTACAAAGTATCACTGATGCCGGTGCAACAGTTGAAGCAGCAAATCGTCTTGGAAAAGGAATCCGTTATTCATCAAAAATGATGGAAAAACCACGTAAAGGATGGATTGGTGAATGGGCTATTCCACTTGGCGCCCTGGGTCTGAAACCTGCACCTGACCCGAAAGTTGCATTTAATGCCTGTGCATTTATCAATGAGTATGATCACTGGCACTGTTGGGAAGGGACTCAGGGAGAAACCTGGCAGGTCAGTCAGGCCGGATTACTCCAGTTTAA
>JBBRGI010000183.1:0-7407 GCA_038240855.1 Bacteroidales bacterium
TCAGGGCTTCGCCGTCAACATTCACCTTTAACCAATATTGTTGTAAGATTTGGCAATTCCTTCCGGATTATTAATATCATTCCTGTTATCACATGTTTCATCAAGAATCAAACGCAAAAGTATTCGGAGTGGTATTAAATAATTAGGCTTACATTATTTTTCCAGGAAGATGTAACCGCGATCCCAAGTCCATCAGGATTATTTTCAATCAAGGCAAAGCCTTCAAGTTCATCTTGTTTATCGTTTATATCGATCACCTTTATTATTTTTTCTTTTCCAGATTCTATTGATTTTTCCAAATCAAGATATGTAAAACGCCATTTGCGGCCATCAACTTGATTTTGAATGAGGATTAGCCATCCTTTTTCAGGTACCCAATGTAAATTCTGCACCCATGGAGAGCAGCTAAACTTTTTTACCAATATTCCCTTTTCACTTGTTTTAGTGCATTTTGAGAGCATTTCCGGATCATACAATCTGACCTCATTGCCATTATTTCCATAGTCAGCAGTAGCCACATACCATTTATTTTTGTATTTCACATACTCAGGTCTTGTTCCCTGTATACAAACATCATCGTCAATCACTTTTTTCAGATTACCATCTAATGTATGGGTTTTCAGAAAGCCTTTCCAGTCGATGCAATAAATCACAGCTTTCCATTGGGTTCCTTCCTTGTTTAGCCGCACCGAATTACCAATAAAGGTTGGCCCAATACCATTGTATGCTATTCCGGTGGGGTGATTTATAATATCCTTTCCCTCCAGGGTAAACAGGCACTCATTGCTTAAACCCAAAAGTGAATCATTTTTCAGTTGATACTCCCTTATCATGCCGAATTCACGATCACCGTACAAAAAAATTCGATTATTTTGGCATGAAATGCCTTGGCAAGCTCCTAAAGAATCAATACTAAAACTCTGGATTACTTTCATCTCAAGGTTTTCTCGTGGCATGCAAGAATACAAGAATAAAAGCAAAGACACAACGACTAATACATTTCTCATATCACAATTATTAACTACGGACGGCATGCAGCCACTCTGCACCTTAACTTTCCGGTTGCACTCAATGGTTCTTCACGATCTTCAGGTCCGGCACCAGGTACAAGAATTAGCGTATAGGAAAAATCAGATCAGTTGATCGTATTATTATATCAATAACCCGGATTTTGCCACATTTTCTCAGGATTCAGCTTATACTCATCGAACGGAATCGGATAGAAGCGGTCTTTGGTTCCGAAATTTTTGAGGTTAGAGATTCCATAATCATCCTGACTCTTGCCCGTCATAAAAGCTTTCAGCTCGGCATCGTTAAAGAAGCGGAGGAGGTCAAACCAACGGCGGTTTTCGAATGCAAGTTCGACACGGCGCTCGTGGAGAATGGCCAGCTTCAACGTGGGATATTTAGCACTGTAATCAGGATTCGCAAGCATAGCGGCATAAAGAGGACGTTGTGAACGGGCACGAACTTCATTAAGGAAATTTGTTGCAGCCGGTATATCCCCCAGGTACAGGTTCACTTCCGCAAGCATCAAAATGACATCGGCATAGCGCATGAGTATGAAATCATTACCCCCGTAGCCAAGTGCGCTGGCTGCGCTGCTGGTATCCCTGAATTTCGTGATAAACCAGCTTTTTGCAACAGGATCATTGGCATACTTTACCGACCATGCTTTGCGTAAGTCGTCTGATTCATATTCCTTTACCAGATCAGGATTGACAAACATACCGGCACCATTCGTTTTTTTGAGCGAATTGGTCGTCTCGTTTTTGGCTTGGGTGTCTGCAGCGATTGATGAATAGTACGTTTTATCGCCTTGTTTGAAGACGATCTGGAAAATAATTTCAGGGCAGGTCGATTTTTTATCCACGTTGAATACATCAGCGTAAGGTATTTCACTCAATGAACCAAATTTGCGCATGTTGTAGGCGGCAGTAAGGTAAGTGCGGGCGTTTTCCAGATTACTTTGGCGATTATCGGTAATCGTAGCTGCCATGGTCAGGTAGACCTCACCCAATAAAACATTGACAGCGGCTTTACAAGCGTGGCCTTTCTTGGCTTCGGGCTGTATATTTGGCAGCGTACTTGCCAATGCATCTTTTAAATCGGTTATAATCTGCTGATAGACTGTTTCTTTCTTTTCCCTGAATGTGTTGCTGTTAATATCAGCTTCTGTGGTCAGATATTCAGTAACTAAGGGAACATCACCCCATTTACGAACAATCTGGGCATAGACCAAGGCTCTTACAAACTTAGCTTCTGCCTTGTAGTTTTCCTTCTGATCATTGTTGGTAAAGACGACGTTGTCGATGTAAGTAAGTACATAATTGGCGCGGGTAATCGGGATATAAATGGCTGCCCAATGAGTTTTCAAATAAGTATTACTCGGTAGCAGAGAGAAGTCCGTAAACTGGAAGGGTTCTCCAGCGTTGGACTGATTGTCGAGTCTTCCCATATTATCGGATCGTTCTTCAGTATACAAAAAGCTGCCTTCTCCCATGCAGGAATTGCTGCGCAGGGCAAGGTAAATGCCATTCACGGCCCGATCGACGTCGTTGGTGGTTTGGAAGAAAGAGCTGGCTGCTACTTTATTCGGATTTTCCTGAACCAGGTAATCGCTGCAGGATGATATCAGGGTAATTAAAGCGACACAAACAGTTGCTATTACGATTGAATTTTTCATTTTATCAGAATATTTTTTAGAATTTTAGTTGAACGCCAAGATTAAAGGCTTTCACCAAAGGAT
Organism: Bacteroidales bacterium; assembly: GCA_038240855.1. Lineage (GTDB taxonomy): Bacteria > Bacteroidota > Bacteroidia > Bacteroidales > Prolixibacteraceae > JAAFHB01. The sequence continues at coordinate 2,750 of JBBRGI010000183.1, forward strand.
ATTTTCCATAATCAACACCCGGGGTAAGATTGGCTCCGTTGTTGTAGTCAACCTCGGGATTGTATCCTCTATATTTGGTAATTGTAAATAAATTATCAGTAGCAAAATAGATGCGTAGACTGCTTATTGTATTATTTGTCAGGCTATTAATTCGCGGAATATTGTACCCGATGGTAATATTTGTACAACGAAAGAAGGAGCCATTTTGCAGGTAGAAAGTCGAAAGGCGGGTGCTGTTGCTTTGGGTTCCACCTCGCGAAGCAAGAAAAACCCACCCATTCCCTGGATTTTGCTCATCGCGGTAGCGTTCATTCACTAATTTGTATTGGTTACCTGATCCTTCCATGTTAAAGATGTAATAGTCCTGGCCATCCAATACCTGGTTACCATGAACACCGTTGAAAGAAGCGGTAAAATCGAAGGCTTTGAAGCGCCCGTTGAAATTGAATCCATACGTGAAATCCGGATGTGGAGACCCAATAACCGTCTTGTCATTGTCGTCAACTATTCCGTCTGCGTTGGTGTCCTGGAAATAGATGTCTCCAGGAGAAAGCTTCGTCGTTTGCGCCAACGAACGTGCAGGGCCTTTTATTTTGTACCCTGCCGGGAAAGTCTTTGTTGAAGCAATGTAGTTCTTGTCATCCTCGGCGATGTTGGCCATGTCTGAAGCCCTTACCATACCGATAGCCTTAAATCCGTAGAACATCCCGATTGGTTGACCTTCCATGGTAATGTGTGTCTTGTAGGAACGTTCTGCTCCGTTGGTTATGATCGTACTGGCACCTCCGAGGTTGATGACATTATTCCGGTTAACTGAGATATTTCCACTTACTCTCAATTCGATGTCCTTTTCTGATAATAATTTTGCATCTAATTGTAAATCAACTCCTTGATTTCTGATTCTGCTGTCCGGAAGGTTGGTAAGCATGGAAGTAGTTCCTGATAATGCCGAAATTGGTTTGTCAAAAAGCAGGTTAAATGTGTTGCTCAAATAGTAGTTGGCCGATAGGATATATTTCCCGTCTCCCAGTCCCAGATCGATTCCGAAATTGTATTGGGATGTTGATTCCCAGCCCAGTTTCTGATCTTTGAAAGCCTCCGGGTACATGGCTGAATAGATGGTATTATTTCCAAAGATGACCCCTTTAGGAGAACTCATTACCTGCAGGTAGTTGTAATTACCGATGCTGTTATTCCCACTTAAGCCCCAGCTGGAACGGATTTTTAGGCTGGATGAATTACCAAAAGCATTCTGGTAAAAACTTTCTTTTGAAACGGTCCATCCGGCAGATACTGAAGGGAAATATCCCCAACGGTTCAGCGGACCGAAAAGTGAGGATCCATCTCCGCGAAAAGAGGCTGTCAGGTAATAGCGGTTGGCGTAATTGTAGTTGCCACGGGCGAAGTAGCTTAACATCGTCCAGTTTGACTTACCGGTGGAACCTCCAAGTGTTAAGTTGCTCGGATCGGCGCCTAATGCGGTAACCTCCTGAATGTGATCATCTTCAAAACCGGAAGCTCTTACTTCGAGTACATCGTTGTGGTTTTCCTGATGCGAAAATCCGGCCACGGAACTTACCGAATGGTCGTCAAATTTGTTTGCATAGGTTAACGTATACTCTCCCAGGTAGTTCTGGACACTTTGACTACTGGATATCGCATAAGCGGCGGCTTTAGCTTCCACTGAATAGGGCGGGTTCACTCCGCTACTCAGACTGCTTGGATTGTAGAATTGGTATTTTTCGCGGAAATCATACATGCCCATGTTGGCCTTTGCGATCAATCCCGGAATAATTTCGTAGGTACCAAAAACGTTGTAGGTATTTCGGATGGCATTTCTGGATATTTTCGTCTCAGTAGCCAGTGCGACCGGGTTTTCGATCGTTTGCATGGCATAAGGAGAGTTGGACGCCATCTCGTTTTTTATCAGGTTGCCATTGTCGTCGTAACAACGGAAGATTGGCGCATATACCAAGGCACCCAAAATCGGTCCCTTGTTGAAACGTCCTTCCTGTACCTCCCTGTTTTTATTGATAGTCATGGCTAAATTTGTGCCCAACTTGATTTTTTTGCTAACATCGATATCAATGTTGCTGCGTAGGTTTCCCCTCTGCTGACCTGTTGAACGAATAATCCCCTGTTGATCCTGGTAATCACCACTCACCTGGTAACGAATACTTTTGCCTCCTCCGGAGATGGCAATACTATGACGCTGACTCATTCCTTTACGGTAAAGCTCATCTTGCCAGTCGGTATTGTACTGAGGGGTTATAACTTTTTGGTTTTTGAAATCATACATGTAAGCAGGAATCATTGCAGCACTATTGCTGGAACCCAGGCGAATGGCACGTGTAGCATTATCATCGCCAAAATATGTGTTATCCCAAGGCTTGTTGGCATTCACGAGGAGGTTCCTATAGGCATTATTATGACCTTCCACATGAAGTTCAGTGAACTCCTGGGCGTTGAGCATATCAATCTTCTTACTTAGCTGATTGCTCGTAAGTTGAAAATTGTAAGAGACTTGAGGACTTCCTTCCTTCCCACGTTTGGTGGTTATGAGAACGACTCCTCCGGCGGCACGTGAACCGTAGATAGCGGCTGAGGCGGCATCCTTCAGGACTTCAATCGACTCAATATCTTCCATATTCAGGAAAAGATCATTGTTGGACGGATACCCATCGATAACATAAAGCGGATCAGAGCTGGCATTGATGGAGGAAGTTCCGCGTACCCGGATTTTTGTACTTTCATAAGGCGCACCACTCACCTGGGAAATTTGAACACCAGCCACTTTCCCGACAAGGCTCTGCCCCAGCGAAGGAGTTGTAAGGTTGAGTTCTGCTGCTTTCAGTGAGGCAACAGCCCCGGTAAGATCCGTTTTGCGGATTACCTGGTACCCCACAACAATTACCTCCTCTAAATTTCGTGTGTCTTCAACCAGTTTAATTTCGGAGGAAGTCCCTAAACCAACGCTCACCTCCTGGTTGATGTAACCGATAAAGGAAATGGTCAAAGCTGATTTGCTTCCTTTTACCTGAATTGAATAGTTTCCATCGATGTTGGTTACAACTCCGTTTGTTGTTCCCTTCTCAACAACATTCGCACCGGTAATTGGTCTGCCTGTTACATCTATAACCTTTCCCTTCACCGGCAAAAATGGCTGTGCATAAAGTGGCAGAATCATAAAATTTAGTATAAAACCCAAAACCAATAATCTGATCAGATCAGTTAATTTGCTGTTTTTTAATCTTTTCCCCATTTGTGTAATCACTTTTGTTAAGAATTTTTGTATTGTTTAAGTATTACAAAGAATACTTAACACTGTTACATGGCTGTGACGAAACCAAAACAATCGGATTTCGTTGCGTTACAATTAATGTCACACGTTTTGCTTTCGTGCTGTGATTTCCAGGTCGAAATCCGATAATAGCACATAGTAAAAATGACTATACTTATTTCGGTAAAAGTACCATTGCCTACTCTTTTTAGAGGATGTAAACTTGCATTGAATTTCAAACCCGCTATTCGATAAACTTAAAGATGTATCAATCAATGCTAAAATAAAGTTCGTTAATCAAAAGTATTTTGCCATTTCAGATGCGCAGGGAAATTTTGTTTTGCGAAACCTGCCTGCAGGAAAATATTTAGTTTGTGCCACTTGATATTTTCCCTTCCGAGCTTCTTAACCGCCTCGAAGTTACCAAAGCGCTTAACCGGTTTGACAGTTAATGGTGTCGTTTATAATTCACCGGCTCTTGCTGCCCATTTCGGCGCTTTTGGAACCAATTAAAAAATAATACATTTGGCAAACGCTGCATAATAGTAGTTATGCAGCGTTATTTATATTTAAACAAATGTCCTTAAATAGTTTATAGAGACTAAATTAATTGTTACCGGACACCAATGATTTATTAATATTAGATAACATGAAGAAAATTTTCACTATTTATTTTGCTCTTGTTTTCTCGCTCTTATCAATAAACGCACAAGAAGCAGTTAATCTCCAAAAAGCCACGAAGGATGCGTTAAATTTTATCGTTACAAGTGATATGGGAAGACGCGGCGTATCAGAGCAGCAAAACATTGCCAATGTGATGGGAAACATCGCACTACAGAATAAGATTGACTTCGTTGCCGTAGCAGGAGATCCAATCCATGACGATGGCGTAAAGAGCACAGACTATCGGAAAAATCCGTAAAATGAACAAGCAGGTACTGGAAAAACAACTATCATGCTCTTTCCCAACGTATTCTGTTAGTTTACAAAGTCTTTTATTATTTTTAGAACTATACACCAATCTTATTCGCAGAAGAGCAGCTCACTGGATATAACAAATCTTGCACCATTTCCGAAACCTGTGATATCTTTCAGGGGAAGAAGTAAGGCTTAATTTTCTAAATATTCTTTTGGACTTTAGAAAGATTATCGAAGCCCTTCCTTTCATCTGTTTAGGTTTGAATTTAACGTTGAAATTATTGAGTGTGTTCGGTCAAATTGAACCTTGTACAGTATCAAAATTGCTGAAACAGATTTCAGCGATTATAATATTCACTCCTTAAAAATAGACCATTAATATTGTTAAAAATTAATTCGTTTCAGAATTCGATTTTTGAATTGATTTACGTTTCAATTTTGGTTTAGCCTGATTTTCACC
>JBBRGI010000184.1:0-7394 GCA_038240855.1 Bacteroidales bacterium
ATTCCCCACTTTTCGGAAAGCTTCACCGCATAGTCAGCTTTATCGTAGCCGTCGAGACTTTTAACGGTCACAATGGCAATCTGGGTTGAGCTTTTCTGGTTAAAACCAACCAGTTTATTTTCGAGCGAAGCTTGTTGTTCAGGCGAAAGAAGCCCGGCAAAATCGTTCACCATGCGCGGGGGATCCGGCCGTTGTGGCAAATCCTGTGCAGTGGAAACGAAAGCTGAAAGCAGCGCTAAAAAAAGCAGAAAAAGTGCGCGATGTATCTTATTTATAGTGTAGTTCATTATTCTCCGTATGAAATTTCGTCCGATAATTCATTGACATCATCAGCCTGTGTCGGGAAATACTGTTTCAACTGCTGTCCGGACAATTCAATTCCCCTGATCAATCCGTCGGTAAACTCGCCTGTTTTAAAACGCCCGATCATCAACTCTTTAATTTCGTTCCAGAAACCTTCCGGAACGACTTTATTGATGCCCGCATCGCCAATGATTGCGAACTTATGGTCGTTGACCGAAAGGTAGATCAGTACGCCGTTGCGATCTTTCGTTTCATGCATCTTAAGCTTTGTGAAAAGCCATGCAGCCCTGTCGAGGACATCTTCGCTGCACTTGTCTTCGAGATGAACACGAATCTCGCCGCTGGTACGACCTTCTGCCCGAGCAATGGCCTCCATGATTAATTTTTCATTCTTTTTTCCGAGAAATTCTTTGGAATTCATAATCACCAATAGTTAGAAAGTAACTGTGGGTGCTTTATCGGCTCCTTTTTCTGCTTCGAAATAGGGCTTTTTCTCAAAGTCACGCATTGAGGCAATAATACTTTGCGGGAATTTCCGGATATAGGTATTGTAACCTCTGGCTACTTCGTTGAATTTCTGCCGCTCAACAGTAATTCTGTTTTCGGTCCCTTCGAGCTGAGCCTGAAGATTTAAGAACCCTTCGTTGGCTTTGAGTTCAGGGTATTTTTCAACCACCACCATCAGTCGTCCCAAAGCTGAAGATAATCCGCCCTGAGCTTCCTGGAACTGCTGCATCGATTCGGGTGAAAGTTTTGTAGGATCAACTGTAACCTGGGTAGCTTTTGCCCGTGCCTCAATGACAGCGGTCAACGTCGATTTTTCAAAATCTGCATACCCTTTCACCGTATTAACAAGATTGGGAATCAGGTCTGTCCGGCGCTGATAGACATTTTCAACCTGCGACCACGCTGAGGCCACACTTTCATCCATCTCTACCATCTTGTTTCCTGTCGATACTCCCCACTGGAAGCCCAAAAAAAGTAGTACAACAATTACGATCACAACGATTATTCCTGTTCTTTTCATCTTATTTTTCTTTTAATAATTAATGATACAACAATTAGTCGCACAATTGGATGCGAAATTACATAACAAAATTGAATCGGGAAATATTTTATCATTAATATGCCCTATTTCATAACACTGTCGTTACCTTGTTGCTAAATAGATATGTGGCAAGGGCTATTTGTTCGGGTTTACCCAGGATATAGGCGATATCACCACTCATTAGACGGGTGCCTGAAGACGGGTGATCAAGAAGGTTGTCGTTGCGTTTGAGGGCAACAAGCGTAATCCCATAATTGTTCCTTAATTTTGATTCCGAGAGCGTTTTTCCCGTCAGGACTGACCCTTCATTGACCCTTAATGCCGTAATTTCGATATTTGGAATCTCTTTAAGAATATTGAATTTTTCGTTATCTTTCTTTTCATAAAAAATTCCGTAATGATCATCCCTGATATGGGCTATGGTATTGTTGATTTCGTTTTGAGGCAGCAGGAAATTGGTGAGCACTCTTTCAAAAAGGTCGATTGCTGTTTCAAATTCCTCGGGAATGACCTGACTGGCGCCCAGCCGGTAAAGTTCTTCGATATCTTCAACATGTTTAGTTCTTACCAGGATGTAAGCATGTCTATTTAAATGCCGTACCTTATCGGTTATTGCCATGGCGGTAATCAGATCTCCTACCGAGATCAGGATAATCTTAGCCGTATCGACATGTGCCTTTAATAAAATCGGCTCATTTACAGCATCTCCGTAAATGATTGATTCCCCTTTTTCCTGCCTTTTGCGCACAATTGCCGGATCAAAAACAATAGAGATGTAAGGGATATCGTTGTATTTTGCCATCACCGAAAGGTTAATTGCACGCGAATCTTTTCCAATCAGTACGAGGTGGTTACTGAGTTCAGGGACATCGATCTGCCGGAGCGGGAATAGACCGTTGACAAGATAACCGGGAAGGGGTAGTTTTAACAGTAAGCTGGATAAACGATTTCCTACCAGTATTAGTAATGGTGAAACGGACATGGTAATAATGGCTACAGCAAGAAAAAGCTGGTAATAATAATCATTCAGAATACTGTAACTCTCCCCCATTTTTGCAAGGATAAAGGAGAACTCTCCTACCTGCGCCAGAGCGAGGCCGACCATAACAGTTCCACGTAAAGTGTGTCCCATTAAAAAAGCAGTAAACCCGGCAATAATGAATTTTATACTGATAACCAGAAGAACAGTTGCGAAAACCAGACCAATATTTTCGTAAACAAAACTGAGATCGAGCAACATCCCTATTGAGACGAAGAAAAAGCTTGTAAAGGTATCCCGAAAGGGGATAAGGTTACTGAAGGCGTTATCACTGTATTCTGACTCAGAGATCATCAGGCCGGCAAGGAATGCTCCGAATGCCAGGGTAATTCCAAGGGTAGAGGTGAGAAGAGCTACAGATAAGCAGATCAAAAGGACACACATCAGGAAAAGTTCCTGGTTCCTGGTCATTGCTATCCAATGCAATAATTTGGGCATGAACCATCTGTTACCGGCATAGACGAACGCGATAATCAGTACGGCCTTGATCCCCAAAGCGATCAGATCAGATCCGATATGCTCAGTTTTGCCACTTAAAAACGGTGTAAAAAGCATCATGGGTACAAGCACGATATCCTGAAAGATCAGAATGCCGACTACTGTTCTTCCATAATTGGAAGTAACTTCAGATCGATCCTGCAGAATTTTTAAAACTACGGCCGTACTGCTCAATGCGATTAGAAAACCGATAAAAAGGGCGCTTGTCCATTCCATGTCATAACTCCGGGCGAGTACCATGGTGACCAGCGCTGTTAGGGAAAGCTGGATAAATCCGCCCAAAAAGACAATCCGCCGGATTTTTATAAGATGTTTAAGACTAAATTCCATTCCAATGGTGAACATTAGAATCACCACCCCCAGTTCGGCCATCAGTTCAATCTCGTGTGGTGCGCTTATAATCCCCAGCAGGAAAGGTCCGGCAACGATACCTGTTAGTAAATAACCTACGAGCGTAGGAACCTTGATCTTTGTAAACAGGAAATTTACAAAAGTCGAGAGTGCAAAAATGATCACTACATCTTCTAAAATTACCGAATTCATATAATTATTTAAAAAACCTTACGAAGACAAGATCCTGATTGAATCGAGTAATTTTGGATTCAATTCCTTCTCGTATTTTATGGCCTTATTAAATGGTACTAAAGCAATTTCGTCGTTTTCGATTCCAACCATTACACTTTGCTGATCGTCGAGTAAAGTTTCTACCGCGGCGACTCCCAGGCGACTGGCCAGTATCCGGTCGGAGGCGGTTGGACTTCCGCCACGCTGAATATGCCCAAGAACTGTAACCCTGACATCATATTGCGGATAATCTTTCTCCACCTGTTTGGCAATATGAAAAGCTCCACCTGCTTTTTCACCCTCAGCCACAAGCACAATTGAAGAGTTTTTACTTTTACGGTAACCCGACTTGATGAAGTTTTCAAGCGTTTTCAGATCGGTATCTGTTTCCGGGATAAGTACCGCTTCGGCACCTGAGGCAATTCCTCCGTTAAGGGCAAGAAAGCCGGCATCACGGCCCATCACTTCAATAAAGAAGAGACGTTCGTGTGAGGTTGCGGTATCGCGTATCTTATCAACCGCTTCAATAATTGTATTTAGCGCCGTGTCGTATCCGATCGTAAAATCAGTTCCAAATAAATCGTTGTCGATCGTGCCGGGCACACCGACTATCGGAAACCCAAATTCCTGGGCAAAGATTCGGGCACCCGTAAAAGTACCATCGCCACCGATCACGATTAGTGCATCGATTCCTGCGTCACGCAGATTCTGGTTGGCTTTTTCGCGGCCTTCCTTGTCGAAAAATTCCTTGCTGCGGGCCGTTTTTAGAATTGTTCCGCCAAGCTGGATTATGTTACTAACATCACCCGATGCGAGAGGCTTAAAATTATTTTCGATCAAACCTTTATATCCATGTAAAATTCCCACGACCTCGCGGCCATAAAAAATAGCTGTTCGGGTAACAGCACGTACTGCGGCATTCATACCGGGTGCATCGCCCCCGGAAGTTAAAACCCCAATCTTCCTGATCGGATTGTCATTATAATCATCCGGCATTGAAATCCTTATTGCTTTGGCCATTTTACTATATTTTTAAGAATGCAAATTTAGCGCGAAAAAGAAGTTGCCTGGAAATTTGTGGTTAAATTTACTTAAACTTTTCGAATGCCATCTGATGCAATGCCGAAGCTACATCTTCGAGCAGATTTTTTGGGGTTGAGGTCGCACCACAGATTCCCACAGATTCAACATCCTGAATCCATTGCTTATCAATTTCCTGTATTGATGAAATAAATTTACTGTTGGGATTTACTGATTTACAGATATTGTACAGCATTTTTCCATTCGAACTTTTCAGACCACTTACAAAAATGATCAATCCGAACCGTGCAGAAAACTCCCGGATAGCGGGTATACGGTTGGCCACTTGCCTGCATACTGTATCGTGGATATTTACCGGTATATTGATCGCCCTTTGTTTTAACTCATTGGCCAGCAGATGAAAACCTTCAAGATCTTTGGTTGTCTGCGAATAGAGTTCGATCGGGCGAGTAAAGTCAATTTTTTCGATCTCGTCCGTATTTTCTATCACTATCGCCTCCCCATTTGTCTGACCAACAAGTCCGTTTACTTCGGCATGGCCTTTCTTTCCAAAAATAACGAATTGTGTATTATTATCCGATTCATGTCCGGAACGTATTCGTTGCTGCAGTTTTAGAACCACGGGGCAGGTAGCATCAATGAGCCGTATATTGTTTTGCCGGGCATATTCGTAGGTTGATGGCGGTTCACCATGGGCACGTAACAGAACCGTGACATCTTTCATCGTAAAATATTGTTCATGGTCGATCGTGATTAATCCTTTTTTTGTAAGTCGTTCCACTTCGGCATCGCTATGTACAATATCACCCAGGCAATAAAGCACATCCTGTACCTGAAGGGTTTCCTCAACTTTGCGAATCGCTTCAACCACACCAAAACAAAATCCCGAATTTTTATCGATCTCTATAATCATACTTCCTAAATCCTACTTCATAAATTACTTTCCGGCGATGTGACTCAGTATCCATCCGAGTTGGTCTTCCCGGGTCATAAAGCTATTGTCCAGGATGATAGCGTCGTCCGCCTTGCGTAACGGACTCTCTTCCCGGGTTTCATCATACCGGTCGCGTTCAATGATATTGGCTTTGATTTCTTCGTAACTAACCGATTCACCTTTTGCGGTAAGTTCATCAAACCGTCGTCTGGTCCTTACATCGGGTTGCGCGGTCATAAATATTTTTAGTTCGGCGTCAGGAAAGACAACCGTTCCGATATCGCGACCATCCATCACGATTCCTTTCGATTTCCCCATCTCCTTCTGAAGAGCAACTAAAAGGTGGCGTACTTCGGCAATTGCCGCTACGGGACTAACATATTGAGATACTGTAAGCAGCCGGATTTCATCTTCGACATTCTCTCCATTTAACCAGATATCGTTATGTTGGGTCTCAGGATTAAATCTGAAAGAAACCTTAATTTTGTCAAGATTGGCAATGAGTTTGTTAACATTAACTTTCCCGTTTTCAATCAGTTTGTGGCGAAGGCAAAAGAGCGTAACTGCCCTGTACATGGCACCGGAATCGATGAAGATATAATTCAGTTTTCTGGCTAAATCCTTGGCTACTGTACTCTTTCCACACGAGGAGTGCCCATCGATGGCTATAATGATTTTATTGATATTTTCTGGCATTTCAGATATGAATTATCGAAACAAAGATAACGTTTAGGAAGATAATCCCCGATTTTGAAAAGTAAAATAAAATACTCCTGATTTAAAGTAAAAGAAAGGGGTAGTCGAAGCAGGCTAAAAACCTTCAGTCGCATCCGTTAAAACACCTTATTCTGCTGGTAGTTTATTAGAGATTTTCCCTCTTTAGTTTTTCAACTACTTCGTAAACAATAGGACAGAGCTCCCGGTTAAGCATCGTGAGATCAAGTAGCTGGTAGAACCGGCGACGGTCGGTGTGCGGATAGTCCCGGCATGCCTTTGGTCTGAACTCATAGATCAGGCAATAATTGTCGGGCATCAGGAACGGGCACGGCGTCTCATTGAAAACATAACACTGATCCTCGTCAATATGCAGGTAGCGGGCAATAAAATCGACATCCTTCATTTTCAGGCGATGGGCAATTCGTTCGATATCCTTACCTGTGATGCTGGGACTGATTGATTTACAGCAATTACCACAAGACAGACAATCGAACTGGTCTGATACTTTGTCATGAAGACGGTGGGTAATATCATCGAGTTGTTTGGGCTTTTTCCGTTTGAGCTTTGTGAAAAAAACACTGGTCTCTTCGTGATTCTGCTTTGCAAGCGCTTTTACGTTGTCTTTATTTGTCTCCATAAAAAATTAATATTTACCTTCCCCCGTTTTGTTGAATTGAAACTAGCCGGGCGATGAATTTTCTCATTCTGACCTGCGCGATAAACAGACCGGCAATCACAATGACAATTCCCACAACTTTCCGGAAGGCAAGGGGTTCATCCAGGATATACCAGGCGAAAATTGCCGTCAAAACCGGTATGATATTGATGAATATATTGGCGCCATTGATCCCCAGATTTTTAACGCTGTAGGTAAAAAGGATGAAGGCAATGCACGAAGCAAAAACTGCAAGTTTTACGATGGCTATGAATGCATCCGGATTAAAAGGCGTATTTAACAAAGTTCTGCTTTCAAAAATCAGCCAGAGTGGCAGAAAGAAAAAGATGCCGATAAAGTTCTGATAAGTGATAATGGTTGTGATGCTGTACTTCGTTGAAAGGTCTTTTAAGACAACGGTATAACTGATGGCCGAAAATACTGCCAAAAATAAGAGACCAATTCCAAGGGGAGAGGCCATTAAATTATGCGCATCGTCAAACACTACAATTCCCACACCAAAAAACGAAAGCAGAATCCCGATCAGGCTTCGTAACGGCAATTTTTCACGTTGAAAACGCGATGCTGCCATTGG